>DASVQU010000038.1:0-33559 GCA_036388995.1 Pyrinomonadaceae bacterium
CTCTGCTCCATATCGCCGGAGCTACACAGCGTTGGGGAAAAGTTGATGAAGGAACGACCGTCACTGATTTTGATGAAGATTCCATCGCCCGCAAAGTCACGCTCAACACCAATCACGCTTATCTCGAACACAAAGACACGAAAATAAATCTGCTCGACACGCCCGGTTACGCCGCGTTCGTCGCGCACGCGCGCCCGGCACTGAGAGTCGCCGATTGCGCTGTCGTCGTCGTTGACGGCGTGAACGGAATCGAAGTTCAAACCGAGAAAACCTGGACTTATGCCAACGAATTTTTGCTCCCGCGTATAATGGTCATCAACAAAATGGACAAAGAACGAGCCGATTTCGGTCACGCTTTGGACACGGCGCGAAACAGTTTTGCGCGTTCGATTGTGCCGTTTACGCTGCCAATCGGACAAGAAGCGAATTTTCGCGGAGTCGTTGATGTCGTCCATCAAAAAGCCTACGAATTCAGCGAAGGCAAGATGCGCGAAATTCCGGTTCCCGAAGAAGGAAAAGGCTATTTGGAAGAAGCGCGCACGCGCTTAATCGAACTGGTCGCCGAATCGGATGACGCGCTTTTGGAAAAATACTTTGAAAACGGCACGCTTGAGGACGAAGATTTAATTCCGAATCTGGTTAACGCAATCGCCAAAAGCCGTCTGTGTCCGGTTTTCGCCGCTTCGAGTCTGACGCTCGTCGGTTTGCAAAACATTTTGGACGCGATTGTCGAATACGTTCCCGATCCGGCGCACCACGAAGCCGAGCGCGGTTACAAAGACGCGGAATTAACGGGCGATCCCGTGATGCGTAAATATTCGGACGATGAACCGTTTTCCGCCTTTGTTTTCCGCACGATTGCCGATCCGTTTGCCGGTCGAATCAATGTAATGAAAATCATTTCCGGCAAAGTTTTCCCCGACGCCAACGTTTCAAATTGCTCGCGCGGCGCGTCCGAACGGATCGGTTCTCTCCAGGTTATTCAAGGGAAAAATATGGAGAAAATTGATCAGGCGCACACCGGCGACATCATCGCCGTCGTCAAATTAAAAGAGACGCAGACCAACGACACTCTGTGCGACAAACAATCGGGAATTGTTTATCCGCCGGTCGAATACCCCGAAGCCGCCATTTCATTCGCCATCGAACCGAAATCGCGCGCCGACGAAGAAAAAATCTCGCAGGCTCTGCATAAAATTCTGGAAGAAGACCCGTCGCTTCATTTCGACCGTGACGCGCAGACCAAAGAGTTTATTTTGTCCGGTTCAGGTCAGCTTCACATCGAAACGGTCGTCGAAAAACTCAAAAACCGCTATCACGTCGAAGTCGCTCTGCACCCGCCGAAAGTTCCGTACAAGGAAACTCTGACATCACGCGCCGAAGTGCAGGGACGCCATAAGAAACAATCCGGCGGACGCGGACAGTTCGGCGATTGCAAATGCGTTTTTGAACCGCTTGGGCGCGGCGAAGGCTTTGTTTTTGAAGACAAAATCTTCGGCGGCGCGATTCCCGGTCAATTCCGCCCGGCGATTGAAAAAGGAATCATCGAAGCCGCATCGGGCGGCGCGGTTGCGGGCTATCCGCTCGTTGATTTCAAAGTCACGCTGATTGACGGCTCATATCACTCGGTTGATTCGGATGAACACTCGTTCAAAGCCGCAGGTCGCAAGGCTTTAAAAGCCGCCATCGAGAAAACGCACCCGATTCTGCTCGAACCGATAATGGACGTTGAAGTTTTCTGCCCGCAGGAAACCTCCGGCGACATTATGGGCGATCTAAACTCGCGCCGCGGTCGCGTGCAGGGAATGGATGTGAGAGGCAAACAGCAGGTCATCAAAGCTCAGGTTCCGCTTTCGGAAATGCTCGATTATCAATCGAAACTAAACTCGATGACCGCCGCGCGCGGCTCGTATCATATGCAGTTTTCGCATTACGATCCCGTGCCGCAACACTTGTCGGGCAAAATTATCGAACAAGCCCGCGCCGAAGGCAGAATCAGAACGCATGAAGAAGACGAATAATTTTCTTCAAATAACATTCGGACGAAAGAGGAACACTCACCTCTTTCGTCTTGTAATGCATCTAAAAAAACGTACTTGCTTGTTTAATTGTATTAGTTACAGTATTATCCGTTCCGCAAATAATATATCCCAACCATTTCCGGCAAGAGTTCCCCATGAAACTGATAACTTTGGATAGAGCTTTAGACAACATCAAAATAACGGTAGACAGAGCCAAACATAACGAAAACCCGAGCCCGTATTTCTTTATTGTCGGCGCGGGAGTTTCCTTTCCTCCCGTAAAGCTGGCTGGTCAAATTGTTGAAGACTGCAAAACCGAAGCAAAGAAACTTGGCTGGTCTGATGAAGACAGCTTCCCAAGCAAAATGAAGGAATACTCTACCTGGTTTGAGAGAGCTTACAGCGACCCGGATCACAGAAGAAATTATATCAGTGACTTGATTAAGGATACTAAAATTTCGGACGCGAATCTTTGGCTGGCGCATATTCTTTCCCGGGGAAAGCTATCCGATTTAGTTGTCACCCCGAATTTTGACGATCATCTGGAACGGGCATTGTCCCTGTTTGGCGAACAGCCCATAGTTTGTGATCATTCGGGAACCGTCAGACGAATCGAAACTGACAGGAAAGGTCTTAAAATTGTTCACGTTCATAGTTCCTACAGGTTTTACGATGCCTGCAATCTGACACACGAAATTCGAGCCAAAGCGCGCGAAAAATCCATTTATGGTTTTTTAACTCGCATCCTGGGGTCAAAAGTTCCGCTTATCATCGGTTACAGTGGTTGGGAAGGCGACGTTATAATGACGGTACTTAAATCGGAATTGAAGAACGGGTTGCGGAATAGCCTTTACTGGTTTTGTTATAACGAGGCTGATATTGATAATTTACCCGATTGGTTGAAAAACACAGATAACGTGCATTTAGTTGCCGCGACCGAAATTGTCAGAAAAAAATGTGGAGATATGACCACCGAAGAGCTTAAACGAGTTAAGATTCGAGAAGGCTCAGACAAAATTCGAGCAGAAGTACCGGGAATGTATGTAGGTGCAGATACTTCGCTTCCGGCATCCGATGTTTTTCTTAAACTTATTGAAAAGTTTGCCGAAAACGATGAAGACCGGGTCCCGGAAATATTCCGCGAACCTTTGGAACATTTTGCCAAAACCTTAGTAAATTCGCTTCCGCCGATTGATGAAAAGGAATCAAACGGAATCAGGCTCAGGCTTAAAGACTCGATTGAACGAGTCCGAAAAGCTGCTGAACGGGAAAAACTTGAATTCGAAGAGCGTCGCCGGCAAACAGAACGTGCCCAAGAAAATAACGTCGGTCAATCAATAGCACTCTGTTTAGACCAGATCAAGGCTGCCTTTACAAGCTCGAAATTTTCAGATGTTATTGATCTAGTCAAGAAACTCAATTTACCCGACCTAAACGCCGAACAGCTTAATGATTTGTTTGAGAGAATTGAGTACTCTTCAAAACAGCTATCAATTTCCAATAATTACGAATATGAACTCGACGGTTATAATTTATTAATCAGAATTTACGATTTGCTAAAGAACTCTTCGAGTGAGAATACCGAACTGATCCAAAACGCAGTTTCCAAAGCTTTGGTTAATAAAGGATTTATTCTTGACCAATTAACCCGTTTCGAAGAAGCAATTCAAACTTATGAGGAAGTTGAACAAAGATTTTCCGATGCAACAAATTCCGAATTGCTGTTGTCGGTAGCCAATACTTTAGTTAACAAAAGTTATACGCTCATCCAATTAAAGCGATTTGAAGAATCAATTGCCGTTTGCGAAAAGGTAGAGCAAAGATTTGGAACCGTTGATGAAGCCGCTTTTAAAGAGGTAGTCGCGCTTTCGTTAGTTAACAAAAGCCTTGCAATCATTGAATTAGAGCAATATGAAGAATCAATCGCCATTTGTGAAGACGTAGAGCAAAGATTCTCCGGTATGGATGAACCGTGGGCGAAAGAAGCGCTTGGAATTGCGTTTTGTAATAAAGGATTTTCGATGCTATGTATTGCCAAGAAAGTGTGGTCTGACGGAAAGGAGGAATTAGCGATAGCAAAGCTGTCCAAAGCTCAGGAAGCAACTCTTGCTTCGCTCAAATATATGCCCGAATATGCCATTAATATAGGCAATCAGGGTTATATTTCCTTTTTGCTTGGAAAAGTAAAAGAAGCGCGTAAAACATTAACACGTGCAATTCAAATCGGCGGCGAACAAATCAGGCAAACGGAATTAGCTGACAGCGAAATTTATCCGTTGCCGCTTGATGCGGAGTTTCGTAAGCTGGTTAATTCGATTCCTTATTCGAAGCCTTAAACCCGCAAAATGTCTCGATAATATTACAGTTTCCTTTGGTTTTTTGGTATAGGTCTTAAACATTTCCAATTGCAATGTAAAATCACTAACTGCGTTTTTCATGTTCTGTCAGAACCTATCAAAGATGTTGAAGTTTCGATGCTTCCGTTATTTCTGGTGATAATAATGAATGATCTCCCACTCGCCAAAATGCTCGATTATCAATCGAAACTAAACTCGATGACCGCTGCTCGCGGCTCATATCATATGCAGTTTTCGCATTACGATCCTGTTCCGCAGCATCTGTCGGGTAAAATCATCGAACAAGCCCGCGCCGAAGGCAGAATCCGCACGCACGAAGAAGACGAGTAACTTCTTTATCAATAAAATCAAAAAGGGCAGAAATTGTTTCTGCCCTTTTTCTTTTCGCCGACAGAATACTTAATGGCTTTAACAAGTTGTCGGAATTGAAGTTCCGTATGTTGCGTTGACGTATTTAAGGAAGTTTTGCGCCGAAGGCGTGTCCAGACGATAGGCAACGTTTGTTGCGCGGCAGACGGCATCGCCCGTAATCGTTATAGAGCCTAGAATTTGCTGCCCGTTTACCGTGAGGAAATTAGGTCCGCCGGAATCGCCGAAACAAGCTCCGCCGTTTCCGGTCGCGGGATTTTGCGATAGACGAATAAAAGTATTATTCAGCGCGTTGAAGCTGGAAAACGAGTACATTCTGGGGATCGGGTTAACATCTTGAAAATACGGAACTCCGCCGCCGACGACTCGATTTTGCAAACCGTAACCGGCATTCGTAAAGATTGTATCGTTCAATAAGTTTTGAGCCGCAAGCTGGTCGAACAGCCCGCATGTCGGAAGCGTTGCGGGCGTAATTCCTCGAACGTTTGATTGGAGAATCAACACGCCGATGTCGCCTGTGTCGCTCTGGCTTTGATTGTAATTCGGGTTGGTAACAACGTGGCTGACGGCGAGTAATTTGGTTTTGCTCGTCGTTTTATTGCCGAATGGAATTGATTTATCGAAACTGACGTAAGCCGTAAAGCCTTGCGGAGCCAGCGTACTGGTAAAATACTCGGTGCAGTGGCTCGCGGTTAAAAAGACGTTCGAGGTGATTAATGTTCCCGAACAAAGCGGATAAATCTCACCACTTGGAGATTTGACGATAAACGCTCCGACGTTGCTGTAAGTGTTTTCTTTATCAACGTAACCATAAGTAATGGCTTTCGTTCGCACCGGGGCGAAGAGCGTTGAAAGAACAACGGCTAAGGAGAGAAGAATTGAGATGTTTTTGAAGCTGCGCATTTTTACAATTTTCCTTTCTTTCAAGATTGTTAGCTTTGTAGAGCTGATTTCTGGAGACCAGTGATTATATCTTTGTTATCTGAAGATGACAATCAACTGACAGCTTTTATGAACTGCTCCCAACACAGCACGTCTTTCAAGCAAATCATCGAACAGGCTCATACCGAAAGCAGAATCCACAGACACGAGGAGAATGAATTACAAATTCCAAGTTTGTTTTGTTCAAAGAAAAAGGCTTGCATCGTTTTTGATGCAAGCCTTTTTCAATTCAATTTGCTTTTCACAAATTACGGATTCATAAATCCGAGATTTGAGCTTGAAAAGTTTCCGATGTTCGGGAAAACGACCGGAAGATCGGCGTCGGTCAAACCGAACCAGCGTCCGAGCGTCGCGGCGTATTGTTCGACCCCGGTTGTCGGAAGCAGGCGACCGCGCGGGCTTGTTCCCGTATCAACATCGTCTGGACCGCCGAGCTGCAAGGTCGGGAAAATGTTGCCCGTTCCGTCCGGTCTGGTGCTGCCGTAAATGTTGCCGCCGATAACAGAGCCGCCCAACAGGAGCATATGGTTGCCCCAGGCGTGGTCGGAGCCGACAATCGCTCCGGTTCCGGCAGGATTTAGCGTTCTTCCGAAATCCGACAAAGTAAACTGAGTCACTTTATCTTGAATTCCCTGCGCACCCATTTCATCGTAAAACGCCCGCATTGCCTGGCTCAGTTGGACGAACAAAGCGGTTTGACCGTTATTCGCGTTCAATTGATTCTGGTGCGTGTCGAAACCGCCGAGCTGGACGAAGAAAACCTGTCGGTTGATGCTCAAATCAGTGCGTTTTTTAATAACGCGGGCGACTTGTTTAAGCTGATTACCGATATTTGTGTTCGGGAATGTGGCTGTCACTTCCTGAAATGTGCTTAATGCGTTGCTGGCTGATTGCGCCTGATTTGTGATGTTGCTTGCCGCCGCCACGACTTGCGAATCCAGATCAATTGTCCGCAGTTCAGCCAAAGCCGTCCGGCGGGTATTATTCATTGCATTGTTGGTGGTATAACCTTGCAAAACGAGCGTTTGATTAAGCGGCTGGTTACCGCTCGCAATTGCCAGCGGAGTCGTGGTTCGTCCGAGCGTGAAAAGCTGCGTTCCCGAAATGGAAGTTATCATCGGCACGAGCGCGCCCGGATTATTCGCTGCGTTCGACAAATCCGCGATTCTGCCGCCCCAGCCTAAATACTCGCGGGTGTCGGAGCGCGCGGTTTGCTGCTGCTGAACCTGGTCGGAGTGCGAGAAAAGCTGATACGGTCTCCATGAAGGCTGCTGCTGATACTGCGTTTTCGTCATCGGACGAATCAAATTGCCGACGTTAGTCACGGCGGCGAGTTTGCCCTGCTCCCACAGTTCGTGAATTCCGTTGTTCGGCTGTCCCGTAACGGGTCCGAAATTGGGGTTCAAGCCGTAAGTTAGATTATTCAGGCGCGGAACATTGATCGGAAGCAACTGGTTTTGCGGAATCGCCAATCCCTGCGTCGCGCGCGTTGCCGCATAAGCCGCGTAATTGCTGATGTTGGCGTCCGAATGATTCGGAATTATGAGATTATTTCCGTCGTTGCCGCCGGAAAGGAAAATGCAAACGAGAGCGCGATAATCCGAAGGCGCGGCAGCGGGCGATTCAGCCGATGATTTGCCTTCCATTGTTTGCGCCAGCGCGCTCATCATTCCGAAGTGTCGCGCCTGCGTCGCCAATGCCAGCATACTTAAGGCGCAACCCGATTTTTTCAAAAATTCTCTTCTGTTTTCTTTCATCGTTTTTCACCTCATCTTTGCACTTGGTATTGCGACGAAGTCGCTACAAGATAAACGGCTTGTTGCGCTTTTTGCAGCGCCGACATTCCGGCAACGTTGATCGCCGGGCGAATTTTGTCTTTCATTGCTTCGGACATCGTTCCGTGCATCATTTTTGTGTTCAATGCTTCGATCAAGCTGTTTCCGGTCGGATCAGCCGTCGCCAAAGCAGCGGCTTCCGCAAGATCAATCGAAGTCCCGCATGGTCTATCGGGAGACGTAGTTGTAGCCGTTTGCGGTATGTAGGCGACCTGCCCGAAAACCAGCGTATTCGTGATATTAATTCTGGTGAATGAGCTTCCCGTGTTGGCAAGAGCAAACTCAGGTCCGACTATATCCGTTCCCGGCACGACATAATCGGGCGGGAAATAGTTGAAAACTGTGGGTGGATTCCAGACGTCTTGTCCTAGCTGGATTGTTATGCCGTTGAGAACGCCGTCGCTTCTGTTTTGGCAGGAAGCCGGAGCGGGCGTTGGAATACTGCCGACATTGATTGGATTGGAAGCCTTCACATTAAAAGTCCGCAGCAGGTTTGTCACGTATTGGAACGGCTCGCGCATTTTGCCGTAAGTCGGATCGGTTTTACGGCTGCCGCGCGCTTCCGGGTCGAGCAAAATCGCTTTGACGACCGCTTTCATATCGCCGCGAGTTCCATTGCCGTTGTTGTTAAAAACTGCTGCAATACGGGCAACGTAAGCCGGGCTGGGATCGCTCGTGACGAGATGCTGAATCATCAATTTGCTGACAAACGGCGCTACGTTCGGATGATAGAAAATGTTGTCGAGCGTTTTGTTGAGCGAATCGTTGGCGTACGCGATTCGGGCGTCGTTGGTCGTGCAGTTTGTGCAAGCCGGAATCGTCGGATTCGGCGCGCCCGGATAATCGAACAAAATTTTCGCCGTCTGATCGTGATTGTTAGGATTCGCCAGATACATCGGGTCAATATAATTCGGAGTGCCGTTAAGAAAATTCGGGCAAGCCGCATTTGCGCCGTTATTGCAAAGCGTCCAACCGGTAAAAACCTTGGTAAATTGGTTGATTTTCTCCTGATCGTAAGTAGAAATCCGATTTCCCTGATTGTCCAGAATCGGCGTTCCGTCCTGATTGAGCATATCCAAACCGATGGTGAATAATTGCAGAATCTCGCGCGGATAATTTTCGTTCGGATTTGTGCGCGTACTGAGAACCATATCGAGATATTGCCCCATCGCCGGATTGAGCGTCATTTCTTTCATCAAATCGCGGTAATTGCCGAAAGCGTGTTTGTCGAGGATTTCATAATACTCCTGCACCCAACGTTGCTGGAATCCGTCCAACCCCGAAACAACCCAAATCTGGTGTAAAGCCCAAGTCGTACGCCGACGCAACTGATCTTCGCCGTAAAGAGCTTCTTTAAACATCCAGTTTTGGTTTTGATATTGACTGTAATGGTCACGGATGCACGCTGCATTATTCGTTGTGCCGCAGCCGGTAAGAGGATCAAAAATGTTTTGAGTGCTTCTCAGTTGGAAATTTGGGTAAGGAAACGTCGGCTGTTTTGTAAACTGTTCTTCGATCCAACGGCTTAAGCCAAGTTGTCGAAGCCGCAAATCAAGAGCCGGAGTCGGACCGAAAGCGGCTTGTTCCATAAAACGCTTGCGATCACCGCCGGTAGAGGCGGAACGCTCTGCTTTCGACAAGCGCGCGGCGGGCGCAGGAGTCGGAACCGCTCCGGCGTCGTCTCTGATTTTGCCGCCGGTCGTTCCCAATCCCAAACGCACGCGATTGCTCGTATTTCCGCGCCACGAAACGCGAATCAAAATGTCGCCGTTTGCGGGCGGCTGACCGTTGTATCCGTTTTCATCGTAAAGGCGAACTGTCAAAGCGTAAACCCAATCCATTCTGCGAATCGGCTGAATGTTTTCAACCGTCAGACGATATTGCGTCCCGCGAGCGTCTTCGGCGTAAACGCGAAATGCGTTTGCCGCTTCGTCCGCCATTAAATCAACGTTCGTCACAAAAACGATTGCCCGCGCGCCCGGTTGAAAGACTTCCGTGTTTTTTTTCGGCAGCGCGGCGCGAAAAGTGTCGGCGTTTGCCGCCAAAGCGCGGGTTGAATCCGAAACGCTGATTAAAACGGGATCACTTGAATCGGGGATTTCGTCTTGAGCGAGGGCGTTTGCGGCAAAGCACAGCAAAAGCGCGATTGAACAAAAACTCAAACATTTTCGTCCGAAAATCCTGAGACCGATGATTATTTTTGTCTCCATATTGCTCTCCTTAATTTCGTTGGCGCGAAGCGTGTCGTTTGAAAAGAAATTCGCGTTTTTGATCTTTTTAGCCGATAGTTCCGGGCTGTCAATTTTTGGAATCAAATTAACTGTAAGAAATGCGGCAGATTAAACCGTATCGCTCATTTTACAGATAATGGAACCGAAACTACAAGTTTTTTCGCTCTATTTATCAACAATAAAAGAGTTGTTCGTTTAAAGCTCGCAGCAATTAACTTTTTAGACTGACGGAAAGATGATTTGGTCTAAAAAGATTTACGTTTGTTCGATTAGTTTGCCGAAAAAGACTTGAAACCGAAATGGCATTTGCCGAAAAAGCGGCTTTTCCAATCAAACGCCGCTTTTCAAAGGAAAATTGCAGGTGATTTTTAAATTTAAAATCGGGGCGAGATGATTTGAACATCCGACCTCTCGGTCCCGAACCGAGCGCTCTACCAGGCTGAGCCACGCCCCGACAAAAGAAACTAGAGTTTAAGCAATCGCTATAAGTAAAGTCAAATTCAATCCGATTTACGATTTGCCAATTTAAATTTCCGGGCTTTCGAGCGGTTTGTTCTCAATCGCCCGCTTTTTTTCGCGCCGCGCTTTAAGCCATTCAATAAACGGCGGCATCAAGCTGAGCAAGACGACGACCACAACGACTTTTTCAATATGATCTTGCAGCCTGATTCCAAAAGCGTTTTCGACCAGTTCGCCGACGAAATAGCCGGTTAAAAGCATACTGAAAACCCAGAGAAATCCACCAAAAATATTAAACACGACGAATTTCCGGTAGGTCATATCCGCAGCGCCCGCAACCATCGGCGCAAACGTGCGAACGATTGGAACGAAACGCGCCAGAATAATTGTTTTACCGCCGTGTTTTTCGTAAAAAGCGTGGGCTTTATGCAAATACTCCGGTCGGAAAAACCAGGATTTCGGTCGGTTGAATATCGTTTTGCCCATTTTCTTGCCGGTGTAATAACCGACGGCATCGCCCAAAACACCCGCAATAAAAAGCGAGATCAAAAGAATAAAAATATTAAGTTTGTCCGGGTAAGTTTTCGCCATTAACCCGGCGACCACGAGCAGCGAATCTCCCGGCAAAAAGAAACCGACAGCTAACCCGGTTTCGGCAAAGATAATAAAAAAGAGCGCGACATAAACATATACGCCAAATTGATCGAGCAAGGTATTAATCAATACGTCCGGCTTTAAATATTTAAGAATGTCCCAAATTGATTGCATAAGTTCAAAGTTCAAAGTTTAAGGTTCAAGATTAAATAACAAACTTTGACCTTGAACCTTAAACTTTGAACTCATTTTTCCCAGCCGTGTTTTCCGATTAGCGGCACAAAAGCGCACGAGCCGTGTTCTTCGTGAATGAATTTATCTTCATCACTGCGAACGACGCGGGTTAAAACTTGTGATTCGCGCGAATGTCCGACCGGAATCACAAGACGCCCGCCGATTGACAGTTGATAAAGCAAAGGGTCTGGAATCTCAGGTCCGCCCGCCGCAACCAGAATCGCGTCAAAGGGCGCGCCCGCTTCCCAACCGCGCGTCCCATCGGCACAGCGCAAATAAACGTTGCGGACTCCGAGCCGCCGCAGGCGTTCTTCGGTTTCGTCAGCCAATTCCTGCTGCCGCTCGACGGCAAAAACTTCGCGCGCCAGAAGCGATAAAACGACGGTTTGATAACCCGAACCGAAACCGATTTCCAGCACGCGGCTTTTCGGAGTCAATTCGAGCAGCTCGGTCATTTTGGCGACAATAAACGGCTGCGAGATGGTTTGCCCGGCGGCAATCGGCAGCGCGTGGTCGCCGTAAGCCTTCGGTCGCAGAGCTTCGGGAACGAAAAGATGACGCGGCGCGGCAAGCATCGCCGCCAGCACGCGCTCGTCTCTGATGCGATGATGTTCGCGCAGAAACTCGACCATCCGCTTGCGCGGAATGGCGTATCCGTCGTTGACAAATTGGGGTTGTAGTAGGGAGTTCAACTTCTGACTAAAACTTCGATGAAAAATCGTTCCAATCGCTCAATTCCGCCAAAACGCGGTGGTCGGTCATATCCGAGCGCATCGGCGTGATTGAAGCGAAACCTTCTTCGACCGCCTCGAAATCGGTGTTTTCGCCCGGATGATAACCGAGACGCTCTTCGCTAATCCAATAATAAGGCTTTCCGCGTGGGTCAATCTGTTCGTGAATAACAGGACGCGCGTTTTTAACGCCCTGTTTTGTGACGCGCACGCCTCGAATCTCGCCCGGCGGAACGTTAATGTTCAAGAGAATTCCTTCGGGCAAACCTTCCGCCAAAACTTTACGAACGACTTCGTTGGCAAAACGCGCCGAGTGCGTGAAATCGAAATTTTCGGTTGTCACGAGACTAAAAGCCAGACCGCTGACGCCCAGAATCGTGGCTTCGAGCGCGCCCGCGACCGTGCCGGAATACGAAGCGTCGTCGCCCAGATTCCCGCCGTAATTGATTCCCGAACAACAGATGTCCGGTCGCAGTTCGGGCGGCAGAATTTTGTTTAAAGCAATCGAGACGCAATCGGTCGGCGTGCCGTCAACCGCCCAATGCCGTTCGTCAAATTGTCTGATTCTTAAAGGGCGCGAAAGCGTCAGACTGTGTGAAGCGCCGCTCATTTCCGAGAGCGGCGCAACAACAAAAACATCTCCAACAGGTTTCAGAGCTTCTTCAAGCTGCTTTAACCCGTTGGAGAAAATCCCGTCGTCATTCGTGAGCAGAATTCTGGTCATTTTATCCGACCGCGAAACTACTCTCTGTTAAAACCGCCTTGCGGACGCTGGAAACCGCCTTGTTGCTGCTGTCCCTGACCAAAGCCGCCTTGTTGATTTCCCTGTTGATTGTTCATCATGCGCGGACGACCTTTGCGGCGATTGCGTTTGCGGGCGTTGGCTGATTTGAGCTTGGCTTTTTGACCGGGCGGAATAAAATGCTGGTGTTTTTTTAAATCTTTGATGATTTCCTCGGTCATCACTTTGCGCTTGAAACGGCGCAGCGCGCTTTCGATTGACTCGCCGGGATTGAGATTAACTAATGCCATTTAAACTTTTCTAACTCCTTAAATTTTTCTGTACAGATAAAAATTTTGCCGACAGGCGAAACAAATATTAAACCCTTTTTCGTCGCCTCTGGTCAAGTTTATTTATAGGTCGTCAGAGATTTGAGGGCTTTTTCAAAGTCGCCAAAGGCGACAAACATTATAGCCTAGTGAGAATCGCTAGGGTTTGATAACAGCGACTGTTCCGACGCGGAAAGCGTCGAACAAATAAAAACGTTCATAGTTGCTCGCCTTTAGCGAGCGATTCTCCGATTTGCTTTGCTCCTAGCGTTTCACGCTAGGCTATAATGTTGGTCATCTTCGATGACAGGAAAAAGGATACTTTGAATAAATCCCAGAGATTTGAATATTGCAAAATCATTTACTCGCGGCTTTGCTGACGATTTCGCCTTCGACTTCGCCGCCTTTGCTGATGGGGATTTCTTTCGGAGATTGGTAAGTTCCGTTGGTGGAAGCGCCGTTTGAATTTTGTTCGGCGGGCGGCGTAAAGCCCGGATAAGAAACGCGCGAGTGATAAATTGCGACGAGTGATTTGAGCATTGATTCGCGGATGACGGTCAGCTCGCGCAGAGTTAAATCGCATTCGGCGAGCTGGTCGTCGGCGACAATCGCGTCAACGATTTTGTTGACGATATAATGAATGTTTTCCTCGGTCGGATGCGAGAGCGAGCGCGCCGCAGCTTCGCATGAATCGGCAATCATCAAGACGGCGGCTTCTTTCGTCTGCGGTTTCGGTCCCGCATAGCGAAATTCATTTTCGTCCACCGTTTCGCCTTCTTTTGCCGCGTCCTGCGCTTTTTTCAGGAAATAATGCAGCGTCCGCGTGCCGTGATGCTGCACGATAAAATCAATGATTCGTTCCGGCAGCCCGATTTCTTTGGCGAGCTTTTCCCCGTAAGTAACGTGCGAAACGATAATTCTCGCACTGTGTTTGGGTTTTAAGCCATCATGCGGATTTGTTCCGTTTTGATTTTCGACAAAATATTGCGGCGCGGCGAGCTTTCCGATGTCGTGATACAGTGCGCCGATGCGCGCGAGCAAAGGATTTGCGCCGATGGCGCGGGCGGCGTTTTCAGCAATCTGCCCGACCGCGTGCGAATGCTGATTCGTGCCGGGCGCGCGCAGAGCCAGTTCGCCCAAAACCGGCAAATCGGCGTTGGATAGCTCCAAAAGTTTAACGTCGGTCAAGATTCCGAATGTGGATTCAAAAATCGGCAGCAAAACCGAAGCGACCGCCGCCGCAACAATTCCGCCCAGAATTCCGCAGCTTGTGACAAGCAAAAAGGTATTTAAAATAAATGGCTGTTGCGAATACAAAAGCAAAGCCACACCGATCAGCGCGTTTATTGAGCCGATTAGAAGCCCGGCATAAGTGACGGCTTGTCTGGTTCGGTAACGCTCGAAACCGTAAACCGCCATCGCGGATGAAATCGCGGCGTAAACCGCAAACTCGATTCCTGTCGGTGCGAGTAAACCGGCGGTAAGCGCTGTGAAAACCCCAACGATAATACCGATTTGCCCGTCAACCAAAAGCGTGACGAGCAGCGCGGCGGATGCAAACGGAACAATCAAAGTCCAATTATTCGGATCGCTGAACGGCGCTCGAAGATTTTGTGCTGCGGTAAATTCGGCGAGGCGAAAACCGATGGCGAGCAAAACAGTTTGAAGCAAAAGCACCAGCCCGATAAAAGCAAACGTGCGTTCAGGCGACAAAATCAATTTCGTCTGCCGGGCGCGGTAAATCACGAATTGCCGCACAACCCAATACATCGCGCCGATGATCAAAAGCAAACCGAAAAAACGATTCCACTGGCGCGTTGAAGACTGGTAAGCGCGAATCGCCGCAAGCTGTTTTAAGGTTTGCGGCGTCACGGTGTCGCCTTCGCGGGCGATTGTCTGACCGCGTTTGAGCGCGATTTGTTCAACCGGCACTCGGTTTGCGGCGGCAACTTTCTCCTGCGCGGTGGCAGGTTCGTCATATACGACTGTCGGCTGGACGAGCGGCACGAGAGCCTCAAAAAACGTTTCCTTTTCCGGCTTGGTAAAATTGTTCGACTCAAAAATCCGCTCGCGCAAACGTGCACGCGCCGACGAAAGCGAAATCATTTTGCTTTCCGGCATTTGCAAACTGAATTGCTGCATCCGATTGCTTCGATCAACGAGCGTGATTTCCGCCGAATCAATTCGCTCGGCATCGCTGTCAGCGTAAATGTAGCCATCGCCGGCGTCGCGCAAAATGTCGGTCAAAAGCTCTAAATCCGCTTGACGAAAACCGCGCGCTGCAATCGTTTTACCGACTTCCGCGCCACCGTGTCCCGTCCAGGTCTGATCAATTTTCGCCGTGTTTGAGCTGCCGGTGTTGGCGCTGCCTGAAGCGCGGTTCTGCCGCTCCAAATCTTCCCACGCTGCGCGAAACGAGCGCGCGGCTTGGACGGCGCGGTTTGAGTCAAAACGGAAAATCGGTTTGACGGTTTCCGCCGCAGCTTCGCGCCAGCGGGCGGTTTCTTTTTGGTCGGTTTCGATAATGTCGGCTGGCGAAACGATTGTTTCTTTTAAAACGTCGCCTTCCTCATAGTTTTCGCCTGCGGTTCGGGTGTAAGGATTAACGATAAGCATCGTCGTCGCCAGAGAAAGCAGTGCGAAAATGGCGACGGAGCGCGCGGTCGGAGAGAAAACGCCGAGCCGACGCTTTAAAAAACGCCAGATTGCATTGCGCGTCCGTACGAACGGCGGCGCAAGAGATGGACGACGTTTGCTCATTTAAGACGAAGCCGCCAAAAACACAAAAGGCAAAAAATTGTCGGATGTGTTCAGGAAGATTTAGCGGCTTTGATACGTTACAGCTAACTGTGAAGTTTCTTCAACCTCCGAAGCGTCATTTTCCGAAAAATCACGATTTAATTTTTCGCCGATTTGTTCGAGCAGCGAGCGCAGAGTTTCCGGCTTAATTGCAGAAATCGCCACCGCATCGAGCTTTTTCTCGTTTTGCGTTTGCCGCAAAACGGCTTCGACCTCGAAATCGTCCAAAAGATCGGCTTTGTTGAAAACGATGAGACGCGGAATTTCGTTGAGCTTTAATTCCGTTAAAATATTTTCGACCGATTCGATTTGCTGTTCCCAACGCGGATTCGCCCCGTCAACAACGTGCAGCAGCAAATCGGATTCATTGATTTCTTCGAGCGTCGCGCGGAAAGCGGCGATCAAAGCGGGCGGCAAATCACGGATAAATCCGACCGTATCGTTGATAATAATTTCGCGCTCAATCGGCAGACGCAACCGGCGCGATGTTGGGTCAAGCGTCGCAAACATTTTCTGTTCTGCAAAAACCTTGCTGTTTGTGAGCGTGTTTAAAAGCGTGGATTTTCCGGCGTTGGTGTAACCGACGAGCGAGACAATCGGCGCTTCGCGGCGCAATCTTGTTCGGCGGCGCTCCGCGCGCTGGCGGCTCAGATCGTCAATCTGTTTTTCGAGATGATTGATTTTGTCGCGCACGCGGCGGCGGTCGGTTTCCAATTTCGTTTCGCCGGGACCGCGCCCGCCGATTCCGCCCGCAAGTCTGGAAAACGCGGAATCCTGACCGGCAATCAGACGCGGAAGCATATATTTTAATTGCGCCAATTCGACCTGCATTTTACCTTCGCGGCTCTGCGCGCGCTGCGCGAAAATATCGAGAATTAATTGTGCGCGGTCAATGATTTTAAAATCCGTCGCTTCGGAAATCGAGCGAATCTGCGCCGGGCTTAACTCGGTGTCGAAAACAATCAAATCCGCGCCCAATTGCATCGCGCGAACCAAAAGCTCGTTGAGCTTTCCTTTTCCGAGAACCGTTTTCGAGTCAATTTGCGGGCGACGCTGGATGATTTTGTCTAAAACAATGACATCAGCCGAAGTCGCCAATTCTTCAAGCTCCGCCATTGATTCCTGCGCGTCGAAAACGCTGCCGGTCGTGACGCCGACTAAAATTACGCGGTCGCGCGACGATTGCCGTTGTCTGGCGGTCTGGCGATTTCGCACCATTTCTTCTTCGAGCGAATTAATAAGCTGAAGAAAATCCGTGTCGAGCTGCGACGGAATCTGCGGTTCGAGAAAAGCGTACGGCAAAGCGTGCGCCGCATCGGCTTCTTCAAGCTGCGCGGCGGTCGCCGGAACGAGATGCGCGGCGAAAACTTCGTTCGGCAATCCCGTTTTGTCATCAACCTGAATCGCCGCCATCAAATCGAGCCGCAGCAAAGCTAAATCGGTCAAATCGTCCTGCGTCAATTTTTCGTCGCGCAAATGCGTGTGAACGCAGCGCAGACCGCGAAATCTGCCTTCGCCGGCGCGCGTGCGCTTGAAATCGGGCATTTCGATTTGTTTCGCATCGCCGACCATCACGTATTCGACGTGACCTTTGCGGTCGAGCAGAACGCCGACCTGCCGGTTGATTTCGTGCGAAATCTCCGAAAGCTGGCGCGCCAATTCGGGCGAAACGATTTGACTTGGAGCGACGCGACGCGAAAAGAGCTTTTCAATCCGGCGCAATTGATTTTGTTTGAGTCCGTTAGTGTTTCCGAAAACGTTGCTAATAGAAAAATCCTCCGTAAATTTTCACAATTGTAGGATTTTGAAGAAATTTAAGCGGTTCGCGTTGCAACACGAACGCCGGAAATTATAACACAAGGATTTGGCGGGGAAAGAAACCTAACAGACAGAACAAATTAAACATCTAATATTCTATATCTATCGAAGTAAAGAACTACGAAGCAACGTATCCGAAAATAGTGTTTATAAACAGTAACTGATACGCCGGATGTTCCTTTCAAACACAAAGATAAATATTCCAGCGCGTTTTTGTTAAAATAACTTAAAATAACTTTGGAAAGAATGTTTCTTTAAACTTTGTCAACCAAATTAAAGGACTATGCCTGACAACACTAAACGAACCGGAAAATTGGATAAAACAAGTGCGCTAAGCCGATTTCACAATTTACAGTTTGATGAAACCGCCCCCGGCTGGCTTTCAGCCATTATCGAATCGGCGGAGGACGCCATCATCAGTAAAACGCTTGAAGGTATTATTACCAGTTGGAATAAAAGCGCCCAGCGAATTTTCGGTTACACCGAGGAAGAAATTGTCGGGAAATCCGTCTTAACTTTGATTCCTCCCGATATGCAGCATGAAGAGAAGATAATTATCGGAAAAATCAAAAGCGGCGAGCGCATCGAACATTACGAGACGGTTCGCGTCACTAAAGACGGTCGTTTGATTGACATCTCTCTGACTGTCTCACCGATCAAAGCGCCGGACGGAAAGATAATCGGCGCTTCAAAAATTGTTCGGGACATCAGCGCTCGAAAACAAGCCGAAGCAAAACTAAAAGAGCAATCCGAAATACTTGCAACTATCAACCGAGTCGGGCAGTTGCTCTCGGCTGAGCTTGATCAGGAAAAATTGGTGCAAGCCCTGACCGATGCCGCGACGGATTTGACGGGAGCCGAGTTCGGAGCATTCTTTTATAATGTTTATCGCCCTGATGACGGCTCTTATATGCTTTATTCGCTTTCAGGTGTTCCGCGCGAGGCGTTTTCCGATTTCCCGATGCCGCATGCCACAGAAATCTTTGGTCCGACTTTTCGCGGCGAAGGAACCATCAGACTTGACGATGTTCATAAAGATTCTCGCTACGGAAAAAATGCTCCTTATTTCGGGATGCCGGAAGGACATCTTCCGGTTACAAGTTACTTAGCGGTTTCCGTCATATCGCGGTCGAATGAAGTAATCGGAGGGCTTTTTTTCGGTCACTCAAAACCGGGCGTTTTTACCGAAGCCCACGAACAAATTATTGAAGGCATTGCCGCACAAACAGCCGTCGCGATGGATAATGCCAGGCTTTACGACCGGGCGCAAAAAGCAGTTAAAGAACGAGAAGACGCTTTAATTCGCGAACAGGAAGTGCGTAAACAAGCCGAGATTGCCAGCCAATCGAAAGACGAATTTTTAGGACTTCTTTCGCACGAGCTGCGAACACCTTTGAATGCGATCTTAGGTTGGACGCGAATGTTGACATCTTCCCGGATGGACGAGGACACCGTCAACAATGCGATAAAAACGATTGATCGGAACGCCCGGCTTCAGGCAAGACTGATTGAGGATATGCTCGATGTCTCACGAATTATGTCCGGAAAGCTCCGCCTGGATACTCAGCCGGTGGATTTAACGAGCGTTATTCACGCTGCGGTTGATACCTTGCGTCCTGCTGCGGAAGCTAAAGATATTCGTGTTTATGTGGTTCTGGATTACGGGGTGGGACAGGTTCTGGGAGATTCGGTGCGATTGCAGCAAATCACTTGGAATCTGCTTTCAAACGCCATCAAATTTACTCCGAAAAAAGGCAACGTGAAAGTGTTTCTTGAGCGTGTTAATTCTCACCTTGAATTAACTGTCAGCGATACCGGCACCGGGATTGACGAGGAGTTTTTACCGTTTGTGTTTGACCGGTTTCGTCAAGCCGACAGTTCGACTACAAAAAAATTCGGCGGCTTAGGTCTGGGATTGGCAATCGTGAAACAACTGGTCGAGCTTCATGGCGGCACGGTCGAAGCCTCTAACCGAAAAGACGAACGGGGAGCAATCTTTACCGTCAAACTTCCCTTAATGGTTGTTCGCCAGGCTGCTAAACAAAGCGGTTATGATGTGGGAAGGATTCATCCGGTAGCCGGTGGGGGAGAAGTCGCTTTTGATTGCCCGCCTGATATTGCGGGAATCAAAGTCCTGGCGGTTGATGATGAACCGGATGCGCGAACTTTGCTGACAGCAATTCTGGAAAAATGCGGAGCAACGGTTAAAACCTGCGAGACGGCTGCTCAAGCAATAAAATTACTTGAGGAGTTTGAGCCGGATATTTTAGTTTCCGATATTGGGATGCCTGAAGAAGACGGTTACTCTCTGATCAAAATGGTAAGAGCAAGTGAAAAGGAAACGCACAAACGCATTCCGGCAGTCGCTTTGACAGCATTCGCGAGAGTCGAAGATCGTTTGAAAGCTTTATCGGCAGGATTTAATATGCACGTTCCAAAGCCGGTTGAACCGGCGGAACTGGCAATGGTGATAGCCAGCCTGGTCAGTCACAATTGATTTGTGATAAAGGGGCATCGCGGTTCTCCGTTCGGTGAAAGCGAAAGGAAAAGAACAACTGCGGCAGTCTCATCCGTCGTTTGAAATCAAAATTTGTGATTTCAAAGATGCCGTTTCTTCCTTTGTCACCTGAAAAATAAAGTTTTCGGCAAAATCTGCTCTTTCACTGTCGCGTGATGTTGATTTCGACCGCGCTCCAGCCGCCGTATTGCGGTATAACCATATTTGCTCTCGCGTCGGCGGGCGCAAATGTCAAAATCGCGCTGTCAGTCGTTTCCGTCGGCTTGATTCCGTACTCGCTGTTGCGCGGTTTGTTCAATTCCATTTTGAGCGGTTCGCCATCGGAGGTTTTAACTTCGATCCGGTATTGTCCGAGCGGCAGATTGTTGATGTAAAAACCGCCGCTAAAGCCGACGGTTTTGCGCACGGTGATACTTTGCGGCGCTTCGATTCCGCTAAACATTTCGCCTTCGGGCGTTAAAGTGACTTCGACGACGGAACCTTCGACGATGCTGCCTTCCATCGGGAAATTGTCGCCAGCCGCCGAAGTGGAAAGATAAAAGTAAACCGAGCCGCCGTAGTATGTTGAAGCGAGATGCGGGCTTTGGCTTGTATTCTCGCGGCTGGTTACGCCGTAAGGCAGCAGCACGAAATTTTCAACCCCGCCCGTCGTCGAAGCAAAGCTGTCGAGCTTGCCGTCCGCCGGATGCAGACCGAGTGCAGCCAAACCGTCTTCGCCCCATTCGACGGCGTATCCTGCATTGTAAAAATGAGCGACACCGGCGGGAACCTCGAATTCGTAATAACCGTCGTCATCGGTTTCGCCCTGCGAGCCGGAATAAGCGCCGCCGATTGCCGTCGAACGCACGCCGAGCTGCGCGCCTTTAAGCGGATTGCCAGCTAAATCTTTTACATAACCGCAAACCTTGCCCGGCTGCGGCGACGGTTCGTCGAATTCCGGGATGTCGGGCATTTCTTTGCCCATTGCGTTGACATAATTCACATTCTTATCAACGTCCAGCACCACCGGCTCGCCCGGCTTGCGATTAGACTTCGGGTTATTTTCCGATTTTGATTTCGATTGACTTTTTTTCTGAGTTTTCTTTGCCGTCTTCTGGTCGCCGCTGTTTAATAACGACAACGGAAGGCAGCCGGACGCACCGAAACTAAATAAAACCACCGTCAAAAATAACAAATATGATTTCCGCCGCATAAAATTTTCTCCGAAGGGCAAAAGCAGAGCAGTTGTAAATTGCTCTTAACTACAAACGCGGAGAAAGAACCGGAAAAGTATCTGAAAGGGAAACATCATCAGATAATTCTTTCATTGATCGGATAAAAAAAAGGCAATTGTCTGCGCAAAAATTTTCACGCCGTTCGTAAAAGTTAGATGCAATAAAGATATTGATCTAAAAAGGAGAACAAAAGATATGGATAGCAGATTTGCAGCAACAATCAAACAAATTGCAATGGCGGAAGCCAGCCCGCAGCCATATGGAAAAGTAAACGATGCCAGTTTCCAGCCGGGCGAAGGACAAAACGTCCGTTATGGCTGGCGCAAGCTCAAAGAGTATTTTGAAGTCGCGGCAAAATTTAAAGAGCAGCATTGGAAAATACCCGGCTATTTGGACGGCGTTAAGCTTCGCGGCAAAAGGATTCCGCAGCCCGGACAATCCGGCATTTCGTGGTGCGGAATATTTGCGACATACGTTTGGATTAAAGCCGGCGTGCCGGATATAAGATGGGCGATGCCGGGAGTTGCCGGACCGAATGTCAAGAAAATTGCCGGTTCAGCCGGAATCGGAATCGGCGACATTGCAGTTGAAAAAGGCAGTCTCGTTCATCACTGCATCGTGACTGCTATCAACGGAACATCGGTTGAGACCGTGAACGGAAACTCGGATTATCAGGGAATCACAATTAAAAACAAACCGATTTCCAACATCAGCTACTTTTACACGGTTCAGGACGATTTTTATAATTACCTGGAATCAGAGTACGGGCAATAATAATATCCGTAACTGAGACCGAGTTCTTCAAACGAGAAAAGCGGAGTTAATAATACGGACTTTTTACCATATTTCATAAAAAAAAAGCGCAGCCGATTATTCGGCTGCGCTTTTTTAAAGATGCAAAAAGAATCGAATTTCTCTCAAGCTCTTTCTTCTTTTTCTAATTTCCCGGCGACTCTTCGTTTCAATTTTCTCGCCTCAAATCTGAACTTTAATTAACCGTTACTGAGCCTGCCCGCGAAACACGCGAACAGTCGGCACGGTTGTTTTGTCTTGCGGAATCGTCCAGTAATAAATGGTTGCGCCGCCGACTTTTTCGGTTTTTTCCGGTTTCCATTCGCCCATATCAAAATCGTGCGACACAATTCGCGTTCCGGGTTTTAGCTCGTCGAGCAATTTCGGAAGCAATCGCAAATTTACGCTTGGATACAGGTAAAGCGTCACGACCGTGGCTTCGCGCAAATCGGTTTTGAACAAATCGCCTTCGATAAATGTTGCTTTGTCCGTAATATTTTCTCTTCTCGCTTTATGTTTGGCTTTGGCAATAAGCTCCGGGTCAATATCCACGCCGACGCCGCTTTTCGCGCCGAAGTCTTTAACGGCGGAAACGACAATTCGTCCGTCTCCGCAACCCAAATCGTAAACCACATCATTTTTACCGACGTTAGCCATTTTGAGCATTGCTTTGACGACTTCCGGCGAGGTAGCAACATACGGCACGTCTTTTCGGACGGTGATCGGCGGCGGTTGTTTACGGTTGGGCTGAGTCGGAATTTGCGAGTAAACCGGCGCGACGACAAAAGTTGAAACAACGGCGATTGTCATTAACCAAAATTTAGCTCGATTGTTCATTTCAAAATCTCCTTTAATTCGTTTTTGTTTTCCGGCACGCGCCAGAAATAAACAATGTGGTCATCGTTGTCGGACGTTTTGACAACTTCGACTTTTTCGGGCTGCCAGTTGCCCATATCGTAATTGTGCGAGACGATGCGCGTGCCCGGTTTGAGCGAATCGAGCAATTTCGGACGCAATCGCAGATTGACTTCGGGCAGCAAATAAAGCGTCACAACTGTCGCTTCGCTGAAATCAACGTTAAATAAATCTTCTTCAATGAAACGGACTTTGTCCGTAACGTTGTTTTTGCGAGCGTTTTCGTTAGCTTCCTTGACGCGCTGCGGGTCAATGTCAACTCCGACGCCGCGCGTGCCGAAACGTTTCGCCGCGGTGATCGGAATACGCCCGTCGCCCGAACCTAAATCCCACAATACGTCCGAGCCTTTGACATCCGCCATTTGCAGCATTTTGTCAACCACCAGTTCTTTCGTCGGGACATACGGAACTTCCGGCACATTTTCGACGACTCTGATGTCAGCGGTCATATTATCGGAGTTTGATTTTCCCGCAGTTTGATTGGCAGCGGAATTGGTCGCCGCCCGATTTACATTCTGCGTCTGCTGAACTGCGTTCTCGCCCGCGCACGAAGCTGTTAAAAGCGCGACCGAAATCAATCCGATTTTAATTTTCTTTTTCTGCATCAATTTCTCCCCCTTGCGTTTGATTTACATTTAAAAATGCGTTTCCGCGCGATACGAACGCAAGCAAAACCGCGCCGATTGCCAGAACCGCAACGCCGATGAGCGCGCCCGCGCCGGTGTAAGCGAGGCTCGAATAAAGCAAATAGAGGCTCGTCAAACAAAAAACAAGCGGCGTCAGCGGATACAGCGGAACGCGAAACGGGCGTTCGACGTTCGGTTCTTTTCGTCTCAAAACAAACAGCGAAATTCCCGTCAGCAAAAAGAACGTCCAGAAAACCGGCGCGGTGTATTCGACAATCGTTTCAAAACCTTTCCTTGTAAGAACGCCCAAACCGATTAACAACAGCGCGACCGCGCCCTGCGCGAGAAAAGCGTTGACCGGCGCATTGCTGCCCTCGTTCCATTTGCCGAGCGCGGATAAAACCGGAAAATCGCGCCCCAGCGCGTAATTCGTCCGAGCGCCGGTGAAAATCGTCGCATTCGCCGAAGTTATTGCCGAGATCGCCACCAGCAAACCGATAAACTGCGCGCCGAAACCGCCGAACGCTCCGCGCATCGCATCGCTCGCAGCCGCTTCGGATTGCGCCAAACCGGAAAGCCCAAGCGCGCTCAAATACGCCAGATTAACGAGCAAATAAAGCGCGGTGACAATCAAAATTCCGGCAATCAACGCCTCGGCAATTCGGCGGCGATTACCGCGCATTTCGGCGGAAATATACGCCGCTTCGTTCCAGCCGCCGTAAGTCAGAAGCACGAAAACCATCGTCAAACCGAATGAACCTGTTCCGGTTGAAACGGCTGTTGTTTGCGTTTCGTTCGGCGAGGATGCGGCGATTCCTGCAATAATGACAGCGGTAACTCCCAAAACTTCAATCGCAGTCAAAAGTTTCTGAGTCCCCGTTCCGAAACCGATTCCGGCAATATTTATCGCAGTCAGAGCAACGACAATCAAAGCCGCGTAAATTGCGGAGGAAAATTCGCCGAGCCGAAAAATCTGCGAAGCGAAATCGCCGAAAATAAACGCCAGCAGCGCGACCGAGCCGGTTTGAATCACGCTCATCCGCGCCCAGGCGTAAAGAAACGAGAGCTTTTTTCCGTAAGCTCTCGTCAAAAAATGATAATCGCCGCCTGCGCTTGGAAAAGTCGAAGCTAGCTCGGCGTAGCAAAGCGCGCCAACCAGCGAAATCAGACCGCCGATAGCCCACGCCGCGAGAAACGCAGTTTCGCTTCCGGCGTTCGAGGCGACGAGCGACGGCACGCGGAAAATTCCCGCTCCGACGACAATCCCGACAATCAACGCCACCGCATCAACCAAACTTAAAGCGGGCTTTGGTTCGGCTGTTGAAATGTTTTCATTCGCCGCCGCCGGAAAAGCAGATTGCTCCATTTGCTTAAAATCCCCTTGCCAGTATGCGTTTCAAATCAAAACGCGAATAAAAGAAAAACGGTTGTTAACCCGGAAAAAGTCGGTCGGCAACAATTAATTTCATTTTTAGCTTGAAGCCAAATTAACACGCCGCGTTTCGCGCAATCAAGATTTTTTAATTTGATTTTGAACCGGCGGCAAGTCTGCGTGTTGTAACAGTTAAATAGACACCGACGGCGAGCGCGTCGTAAAATTGCCCGAATAAGGAATTTATGATGGAGAAAAAACAAGCAGGGATAATTCGGCGCATTACGCCGCCAAACGCGATTCCGGGCGGCGAAGTAATAATTGAATGCGAAAATTTCCCGATTGAACGAGGAAGCGATTTTCGCTGTTATTTTAATGATGAGCGGGGAGAAATCTACGGCGCTTCGCCGACGCGCGTAACGGCGACGATTCCGGCAGAGATGCCAAAAAAATCGCATCCGACCGGCGACGGTGCAACCGAAGTCAAACTGTATTGCGACGGTTATTACAGCAACGCTTACCGCCGCATCGTAACCGGCGTAAAATTGCGCGACGGGCTTCATCTCGTCGCCAATCCGGCGGTTGATTCGTCGGACGGCAGCTTGATTGTCACCCGTTCCGGCTCGCGCGGACAGCAGCTTCCGGTGACGCTTTTCCGGCTTTACCCGGACGGCGATTTGGAAGAGATTTCGGGCGACATAATGAATCCGACGGGAATCGCTTTTTCGCCTTCGGGCGAGCTTTTCGTCACGAGCCGCGCCGAAGGCACGGTTTATCGAATTAACCGGGAAAACGAGGCTTTGCCGTTTGCTTCGGATTTGGGAATTTCGACCGGTTTGGCGTTTGACCGACTCGGCAATATGTTTGTCGGAGACCGCTCGGGAACGATTTATAAAATCAATTCAATCGGCGAATCGGAATTTTTCGCGTCGCTCGAACAATCAATCGCCGCTTATCATCTCGCCTTTGGACCGGACGGCGCGCTTTACGTCAGCAGACCGAACGTCGCCAGCTTTGACGCCGTGATGCGAATTGACGACGACGGCGAAGCTACAATGTTTTATCGCGGTTTGGGACGCCCGCAAGGTTTGGCATTCGACCGCGAAGGCAATTTATACGTCGCCGCTTCGCTCCGTCAGCGGCGCGGAATCGTGCGGATTACCCCCAACGGTAATAATGCGGAGCTTTTCGTTGCGGGAATGAACATCGTCGGACTTTGTTTCGGCGGAGCAGGTGAAATGTTTGTCGCCACAAACGAAGCCCTTTATCGTTTGCCGCTCGGAATTTACGGCACGCTGCTCGATTAAATTAAGCTACGCAAAATTAAAATTCTTGAAACTATCAACTATAAACTCTCAACTATCAACTGTTTTTCAATGAGTAACAGTTGATAGTTGAGAGTTTATAGTTGATAGTTCTTTTGTTTAGCAGTCTGGCTCGTTTTGTTTGTTTTCTAAAATCGGGTTATATTACGGCTCAAGCGTCGGTTCTCTGAAAATTTAAGGAGGCAGAATGTTACGGCTAATTTTCTTATTTCAAATCGAAGGCGTCGCGACCGCAGGTTTGCTGTTTTTCATTTTTTTGGCGGCTGCGTTTTTGGTTGTGGCGTGGAAGACGCTCAAAATCGTGCCGCAATCAACCGTTTTGCTGATTGAAAGGCTCGGACGTTTTAATCGGATGGCGACCAGCGGTTTGAATATTGTCATTCCGTTTATTGACAACCCGCGCTCATATTACTGGACAAACACCCGTCCGGGAATAACTTCGATTGACTTGCGCGAGCAGTTTATTGATTTGCCGCCGCAGCCCGTTATCACGCGCGATAACGTGACGATCAATGTCGATTCGGTCGTTTACTGGCAAATTACCGATCCGATTAAAGCCGTTTACGAAGTCAATGATTTAGTCGGCGGAATTGTCCAGCTAACTATTACCGGAATGCGCGCCGTGATGGGAGAAATGGATTTGGATCACACGCTTTCTTCGCGGGATCAGGTCAACACCAAGCTGAGAATCATTCTCGACGAAGCGACCGATAAATGGGGCGTTAAAGTCACGCGCGTTGACGTTAAAAATATCAATCCGCCGGAAGACGTGCGAATTACGATGGAAAAACAAATGACCGCCGAACGCAACCGCCGCGCGCTCGTTTTGCAAGCCGAAGGCGAGCGACAAGCCTCGATAACGCGCGCCGAAGGCGAAAAACAAGCCGCCATCACGCGCGCCGAAGGCGAAAAAGAATCGGCGATTTTAGCCGCCGACGGCGCGGCGCAAGCCAGATTAAGAGCTGCTGCCGCCGAAGCGCAGGCAATCTCGCAAATCTCGCAGGCAATCGGCGACCCGAAGCAAACCGCGCAATATCTGATCACGGCGCGGTACATCGAAGGTTTGCGCGATATGACCAGAACAAACAACTCGAAAGTGATTTTTATGCCGATGGAAACATCGAGCGTGCTTTCGACGGTCGGTGCTTTAAAAGAAGTTTTTGCCGAAACCGGCGAGAAAAACGATAACAGACAGCAAAATCAATTGCCGCAAACGCAACGCAATCAGCGCACGCTGCCGCCGAGCGAGTAAATTCAAAGAGGGATAAATTTATGACTAAAATTTTAATTGCAATCGCATTAATCGCAACTTTCGGGGCAGGAAATCTGCTGGACGCGGGTGTGCCGCCCAAAAAAGCCAAAACGATTTACGATTTCACCGTCAAAGACATTGACGGAAATGACGTAAAGCTCAAGAAATACAAAGGCAAAGTCGCGCTCGTCGTCAACGTCGCGAGCAAATGCGGCTACACCCCGCAATACGAAGGCTTACAGGCGATTTACGAAAAATACAAAGCTCAGGGCTTTGTCGTTTTAGGTTTTCCGGCAAACAACTTCAAAAATCAGGAATCCGGCACAAACGCGGAAATCAAGGAATTTTGCAAGTCGAAATACAAAGTTACGTTTCCGATGTTCGCCAAAATCTCGGTCCTGGGCGAAGATCAGGAACCGCTCTATAAATATTTGACGAGCAAGGAAACAAATCCGCAATATGCGGGCGACATTACCTGGAATTTCAACAAATTTCTGGTGGATAAAAACGGGAAAATACTTGCCCGCTTTACCTCGAAAGACACGCCGCAAAGCGAAACCGTCACGCAGGCAATCGAAAAAGCTTTGGCGCAAAAATAGATAATTTCACCACAGAGACACAGAGGCACAGAGATTTAAAACAATAAAAATCTCTGTGCCTCTGTGGTGAAATTATCAAGGTTAGTAAGGAAAAATTACGCGATTATCCGCTTCATAAACCTGCACTGTGTCAGGCGTAACAACGATTTGCAAATCGCCTTCTGACGGCGGAATTTCGATTTCCGCAGACTTTTCTTTTTCTTCGACAATCGAAAGTTTTCTGAGCAATTCGTGGAGATGCGCTCTGCCGATTCCAAAATCAGTAGTTTCACCATTTGCGGAGAAACGAACTTCGGCTTTTTCGGCGATGTAAAAAGAAATCAAAGAAGCGGCGAGCGAAACTCCGCGCTCGAATCTTTCTGCGTCTGAGGCGTCAATCAACAAAACAACGGTCACGCGGCGGTCGTCGTCGCTCGCAAATTCGCGCACCGTCATTTGTCCGGTTCTGGCGGTCGCTTTCCAATCAATCCGTCGAATGTCGTCCGAAGCTTGATAATCGCGCAGACTCAAAAGGTCTTGCCCCGCACCGCGCCGGTTCGCGGTAAATTGTCCGAGCCTGCGTTCGGTGTTTCGCAAAAATCCGCCAACGTCCTGCAATTTCGGAAAAGTGTAAATCGTCGTCTCGATAACCTGCAAACGCTTTCGCTGCCTCCAGAAACCGAACGGGTAGAGCGTCGAAAGCTCGAAATCGTGGATGATAAAACGCCCGCGCCGCTCGAAAAGCTGCTCGGTCTGTTGATCGGCTTCGCCGCGACGCGGAACGTGAATAAAATACCCCACCCCGCGTTTGATAAACGGAAGACGAAAAATGGGCGCAAATCGGTCGGGCGGTTTAATGAATTTGAATTTGCGCCCGCCGAATTTATCATCGGTCAGCGCGCCGCGCAATGTGACGGTGATGGAAAAGCTCGACAAAAGCCATTTTCGGTTTTTTAATTCGACCGTGAAAACGGTCGGCTCGCCCGCAAAAATCGCTTCAGGAAAACGGACGCGCGCTTCGAGCTTTTTCAAATTCGAGCTGCCCAGAATCAACGAAACGGCAAACGCTGAAAGCAAAAACGACAGCACCAGAAAAAGCAGATTGTTTCCCGTGTTCCACGCCGCAAAACCGACAATTCCGATGATTCCAAGGAAAATCAAACCACCGCTCGTCATCTCCAGCGGCAAATCGAAATAAGCGACTTCCCTGCTCGCCCCGCGCGCCAGCGGCGGAACGACGAACAGCAAAATCAAGACGACGAAAACCAGCGAAGCAATCGCCGCCGCGCCCGCTAGAGTCGGATTTCCGATGTATTGCGCGTAAAGCGTAACAAATGCCAATCCCAGCCCGCCGAAAACGACCATTAAGCCGAAAACTATCGAGCGAACATTGCGCCAATTGATTTTATCGAAGGAGCTTTTCTGCAAAATTCAACTCTCCGACTGGAGCGCGGATGTCCACATCCGCGATGAGCGCAACAGCGCGATTAAAAATACGCGGATTTTCGTTTGCTTTGAAGCAAACGTGCGGATGTGGACATCCGCGCTCCCAGCTTAAACCGGCACAGTAATTTGATTTAGAATCTCGCGCAGGACGTTTTCCGCCGTTTGCTGACCGGAATTAAATGCGGCGTAGCGCGCATTTACGAGAACGCGGTGAGCGAAACACGGAATGGCTAATCGTTTAAAATCATCGGCGATGCAAAAATTGCGGTTTTCGACGAGCGCGAGAGCCTGCGCGGCGCGCGCCGCCGCGAGACTGCCGCGCGGTGAAACGCCGAGTTCGAGCTTGTCGGTGCTGCGCGTCGCAGCAACGATTTGCATCAAATAATCAATCAAGCTGTCGTCAACACGCACTTCGCCGACTCTGGTTTGCAATTCCATCACATCGTCAACTGACAAAACCGGCTGGACGAATTCGAGCGGGTCTGATTGCTCGCGGTCACGCAAAATCGTTTTTTCTTCTTGCAGCGACGGATAGCCCATCGTTAAACGCAGCATAAAACGGTCGAGCTGCGATTCGGGCAACGGGTAAGTGCCGTGATGTTCGACGGGATTTTGCGTTGCCAGAACAACGAACGGGCGTGGTAATTCACGCGTCACGCCTTCGGTCGTCACGTGACCTTCAGCCATCGCTTCGAGCAGAGCCGATTGCGTTTTCGGCGTCGCGCGGTTGATCTCGTCAGCCAGAACGACGTTAGCGAAAATCGCGCCCGGCTGCCACAAAAACGCGCTTGTGCGATTGTCGTAAACCGAACGTCCAGTCACGTCTGAAGGCAGCAAATCGGCTGTAAACTGAATCCGCTGAAACTGTGCGTCCAATGCACGCGCCAAAGACTGCGCGAGCGTGGTTTTCCCGACGCCCGGTACGTCTTCAATCAAAACGTGACCGCGCGCCAGCAGCGCCACGACCGCGAGCTTGACGGTTTCATTTTTGCCTTTGATAACCGTTTCGACTGCCGCTCTAAGCTCGCCGAGTTTTGTAAAAGCGGAATCGTGGGCTGTAGAGGCGCTCGATTTTTCCGGTGCAATCTCAGTTTTCGGCGCGATGGTTTTAATCCAATCTCTCATTGTTTCGGCTAAAAATTGCTCTCAGGCAAAGATGCCCGATTTATTCTAACCGTTTGCCGAAGGCGCTTGCATTCAAAAATTTGGAAGTTATTAAATTTCTGTTCTGAAATTCATACATAAGCAACAACTCTCTTTGAAATAAAATTTGCTATTCCTTTTATACCTATAATATTTATTAACGTTAAATTTAAAGTTAGGGCGATAATACAAAGTTCGGCAAGAGGTATTTCTGTATGGATGAGCCTAGATGGAAACTTATTGAAAGATTAGTCGCAATTCTTGAGAAAGCAATTACTCCATCAGCCAGAGTAAAACACAATGTTTCCTTACCAGTATTAGGCAGACCAAATAGGAAACCTAGACAATGCGACATTGTAATAACTTGCGGAGATGCGCCGAGGGAAACAATCACAATTGTGGAAGTTCAAAAACGAAATAAAAAGCCGAACATTACGACATTTCATGGCTGGATAAAGAAAATGCAAGAAGTTGGCGCACAACATCTTATATGCGTCTCAGCGCAAGGGTATCCAAAATCTATCATTGATGATGTCGCAATGGTGCATGGTCCAACAGTTCGGCTAATGACTCTTCAAGAATTAGAGAGAGGAATAATTCCTGGTATGATTTTGTCAGCTCCTTTAATTCATAGAATTCCAGAATTTTCTTTTGTGAGTGTAAGTGGAATTGCGCTAGAAAATTCTTCGATAAGTAATACTTTAATCCAAAGAAATATCGAATTAAATACGAGTGATTATGTTTTTTCATTGGATGAAGAGCAGGCTCGTTTAAGCTTGGATGATTTGGTTGCTGAAACTCTTCCAATTTTCGTTACTAATTATTTTGATGTCGAAAAAACCATTGAACCAGATGAATACGAAGTTGAACTTGAGCTAGGCTCCGTTGAACGTACACTCTGGTTTCATATTGACGATCAGCGATATAGGATTAAAAGGTTAGTTGTGCTAGTTAAAGTCAAATCTTATTTTGAGGAAATTCCGTTAAATGTACTTTCATATAAACAAGAGTTTTATGAGGGAGAACTTGCTTGGTTAGCGACAGCAAAAGGTAAAGTAAGTGGAAGGGATATAGAAGCGCATATAATCTTTCAGCAAGATAAAGAAGGTTTCTTAGTGATAACCTCTGTGCAAGTTGTAGGTGCAGAACGTCTAATATTAACGGGATTTGATTGTAAGGAAGATTTTGATGCCGCGATGGCAATGTATCGTAAGTAGCGTTGCGCCGCAGATTCTATACGGAAATTTGAAACCGACCGCGTGCAATGTTATAAATTTCTTGAAACTTCCGAGAGGTTTTCTCGTGTAAACAAACCGAAGGAGACGCTAATTTTTAAAATCTTATGAACCACCACAGAAAACAAAAAATCGCCGGTTTTTCGCTAATCGAGTTGATGATTGTGATTGCGATTATCGGCTTGCTGATTGCGGTCGGCGTTCCGGCGTGGAGCTATATGGTCAGAAACGGCAACGAAACCGCCGCGATTGACTCGCTTCGCCAGATCAACGAACGACAGGTGCAATACGCTTCAAAACGCAGAGGCTCGTTTGCCGAGAGCTTTGACGAATTGATTAAAGACACCGGATTTAACGAAAACTTTAAGGGCGAAAGCGGCGGCAAGCCGGTTTTCAACGGCTACATTTTCGACCTCAAAACTCAAAAAAGCCCGAACGGCAAAGTAAATTTTTATTCGGTCAACGCCAGCCCGGAAACACCGAATTCCGGTTCGAGACATTTTTATGTTGATTCGAATGGCTCAAGCATTAGATTCAGCGAAGAAGGAGAAGCCGGTCCGACTTCGCCGCCGCTCTAATCTTTAAAGAGCGTCGGCGTTTAGAACAAAAACAAGCCGCGAGTGTTATTCGATACACTCGCGGCTTGTTTTTTAAGAAAATAGCTGCCAGCTTGGTTTGACGAATTCTTTTAAACGCCGAGATGAAAACCGTCGCCGCGCCCGACATCCGGAATTCGGGCGTTTTCGGGCAAATCCCGGCACCAATTTAAAAGCCGTCTTGCTTTGAGCCTGAGGCGAAAGCGATAAACAACACCGCGTCCGCTCAAGCCGTAAAGCTTTGACTGTCGTCACAGAAGAGGAAATTTCCGCGCCGGCAGCGCCGTCGAATAATTTCTGAGCTTTTTCCACAAACTTTGCTTTCGCCCAATCTCTAAAAATCAGTAATTAAGCCGGCTTTTCGAATAATTCACATTGCGGCGATTGCGGTTTCCGCTTTCGCTTGTCAGTTGATTGATAAATTGTCCCTCTGCCTTTTTATCGCTTTTCGGCGGATTCGCCGAACTTGCTAAAAAATCAGCTTTTAAGGCATATTAGATGCGTTGCAATTTTTGGCAAACAAAGGTTCTTCGCTCAGTTAGCTCAGTTGGTAGAGCACACGCTTCACACGCGTGGGGTCACTGGTTCGAGTCCAGTACTGAGCATTCGATTTTAAAAGATTTACCTGCATTCTGATTTTACCGGATACTTTTTCAAACTCGAAGAGTGGCGTTTTTGCCGGACAGAGCGCACAACCACATCAACAGTCTAAACTATTCTGCTCCGCAGCAGACGATTTCATTTTAGCTGACATTTCAACTACAGCTAACAGAGAGAGAAACATTTATGAATTTTCGAAAGATTTTCCTACCCCGTGTAAGTACTAAAGCTGCATATCTCAAGATGTTTATCACACTTGTAATAATAGCAGCCGCCGGATTCGCATTAGAGTCGGACTTTAACGGCGCAAGCAAAGCAGCGCAGGAAAAAGTTACTCAAAACTCCGGCGATGAGCAAGCTACTCCCGAAATGCTCAAAGTGGCATTAAATTTTAAAACGGCTGCCGGTTATCAAACTTTAGCCGCCAATTCGGATAGCGTTGATGTACAAACGAAAAAAGATTTGTTCAACGCATTCTCAAACATCACACAATTACCGTGCACGGAA
>DASVQU010000039.1:0-34623 GCA_036388995.1 Pyrinomonadaceae bacterium
GAAAAGACACGAAATCGCACGAAAAATTGTCAATGACCGTCACATTTCTTTGCTTTCAATTTCTGTTTTCGTGTCTTTTCGTGTTTTTTCGTGGCTAAAAAAACTTTTTCAGATCGGCGGCTTCGTCAATTTTATTTTCCAATTCTCTTAATTCTTTCGGCGCCCCGTAATTATGGATGACTTTTTTGGTCTTGCCTTTGAGCGAAATGGAAGTAGTCACGGGCGGCAGATCCGCTATTCGCATTCCGTTTTCGTCGGTTTCGTATTTATCTTTTAAAGAAAAATAATTGATGCTTTCAAAGGCTTTTACTAATTCCTGAACCTTAGCTTTCGGAATTTTGAAACGCTTTTTGCCTTTGACTTTGACATTCTCGATGCCGTTGTAAACTACCGTCCCGTCACCCGAAATCTGCGCCGAATAGATCGGACAAGTGCCGTAACAGGCTCCTCTTTCAATCGTAATCAGAACTTCGGAATTCGATTTTTTCTGCGCTTTCGCATCGGCGGAGAAGCCAATGAAAACGAGCGTCGAAAGCAGGAATAGAAAAACGAGCGAAAGATTTTTCAAGTTAAATTTCACAAACATCGCTTATTCGATGCGGCTTTTTCAGTTTTCAGGCAAATTTTACTTGTCGAAAGTTAAGTTTCTGACAAAAGTCCAATCGCCGCTGCCTTCGACTTTGATGTTGCCGACGCCTTTTGCCGCAACTACCATATTTGCAGGATACCAGAGCGGCAAAAGCGGCACATCGCGGCTGAGGATTTCCTGCGCCTGCACGTAAAGCTGGCGAGCTTTTTCGCGGTCAATTTCGTTGACGGCTTGGTCAATCAGGCGGTCAAATTCCGGGTTTGAATAACGGCTGCGATTGCGCGATGCGCGTTTGTCGCTCGGAATCTCGCTCGAAGCAAACAAATCTTTGAGAAAAATCGGGTCCTGGTTGCCGCCGACCCAGCGCGCGGTCGTCATTTGAAATTGTCCGAGCTGAAGCTGCTGGAGCATCGTGTTTAATTCGGCGGTTTCGATCTCGACCGGAATGCCGATTTCTTTCAACTGATTTTGAATCACCTGCGAATATTGGCTGACGGCGGCGTTTCCGGCTGAGATTTTAAAACGAAGCGGCTGCGGAAAGCGCATTCCGTTCGCTCCGGCGGGAAAACCGGCTTCGTCGAGTAGCTGTTTTGCCCGCGTAGGATTGTATTCGTATCGTGTTCCGGCGTGAAAAGCCCACGATTCTTCAGGCAAAATCGAATGCGCCAATTTCGCCTGCCCGAACAGCAAATCGTTGATTAACTGCTCGCGGTTCATTGCGTAAGCGATTGCCTGTCGCACTTTCGGATTGTCGAGCGGTTTCGCTTCGGTGTTAAAACCGACATATTGAATGTTCGCGCCCGCAAACTGCTGAACCTGCAAGCTCGAATCCGTCGCGAGAGATTTAATCGTATCGGGCGAAAGATTGATCGTCATCGGCGCGAGATGAACGCGACCGGATTTTAATTCGGCTTGCAAAGCGTTGGCGTCGCCGACGGTTTTGACGCGGATTTGTTTGATGTTCGGCGCGCCTTCCCAATATTCGTCAAACGCGGTTAATTCGACGACGTTTTGCCCGGTGTCGAAGCGCTCGAATTTATACGGACCAGAGCCGAGCGGAGCGTCTTTTTGTTTGTCGAAAGTTCCTTCGGGAATAATCGCAATCGCCACGAGATTTGAGAGCAAATTGTTTCTCAGAGCCGGGCGAGCCAATTTAATATTTAGAGTTTTCGCATCAGGAGCAGTGATTTCCGTAATCATCGGTGTTTTTTGCCCGTTGACGGTTTCAAAAAACGCAGAGGCTTTTGCGCCTGATGATTTGAGAAGCGAATCGAACGTATATTTCGCATCGGCTGAGGTGAGCGGTTTGCCGTCGTGAAATTTCACGTTGTCCTGCAAAATAAATGTGAGCGTCGAGCCGTCGGGCGAAGTCTGAATCTCTTTCGCCAAATCGCCGACGTATTCAAACTTCTCGTTTTTCTTGACCAGAACGTTGAACATCAAATTTCGCAGACGCTCGGCGTTGGCATCAACGGCTGTCGCGCCGACCGGATCAAGCGTGGAAAACTTTGAATCCAGAGCGATTGTGAAAATCTCGCTGCTGCGCGAACGGCAGGCGGATGAAATGCCAAAAACCAGGGTAATAACTGCAAATAGAAAAAGTGTTTCGTAACGATGTCTCAAATTTTTCCTCCGTAGCTGTAATCGAGTTTTTTGTTCAATTCGGCGATTTTGTCGGATAGCTCTCGAAAACGGTTCGGATCAAATTCGTGAGGCGGTTTCAAGAGCGATTTTACTTCGCCGATTCGCTGCAATGATTCGTCGAGCCGTTCGATTTTCAGTTCGCCGGCGCGAAAGCCTTCGAGCAGCGAATAATAGCTTTTGCGCACGGCTTCGAGCGACGAGCAAATCAAAATCATATCTTCTCCGGCTTGAAACGCCGCTCGCGCGGCTTCTTCAATCGAACAATGTCTTAAAATCGCGCCCATTTCCAAATCGTCTGTCAAAACGAGGTGTTTGTAGCCAAGCTCAATGCGGAGCAGTTTGGTGACGACATCGAAATTAATCGAAGCCGGGGTCAGACGCCCGCCGAGCTGTCCGGTCGAAAGATTGACTCTCGGAAAACCGCCGTGTGAAACCATTACGCAGCGCACGCGGTCGTCTTCGTCCTGACGATAGACAAACAGCTCGATGTACGGCGCGAGGTCTTGCGTGACGAGATCGTCGTGCGTGAGATTTACAATCGGCATCTCGTCGTGCGAATCAACTTCGCCCGCGCCGATGCCGGGAAAATGTTTTAAGCAGCCGAGAATGCCCGTGCGCTGCAAACCGCGCAGATAAACCATCGAATAACCGAGAACTTCGCCGGGCGAGCGTCCGAACGAGCGCGAATACAAACCGTTTGACAGCAAATCGCGTTCGGGTGTCATAATCTCCATAACAGGAGCGAAATTCATATTAAAACCGAGAATCCGCAGCATCTCTCCGGTGATTGAACCGAGCGCGCGGGCGGCGGCAACGTCGCCGTGCTGACGAATCACGCGCGGCGGCGGCATCGGCGTCGAGATTCGCCGCAGGCGGTCAACCAAACCGCCTTCCTGATCGAGACTTATAATCGGCAGAACGGGCAAAATTTCCCGAATATCGTCAATAAACTTGCGGGTTTGATCGAGTCGGCGAACGTTGCGCCCGAAGAAGCAAACTCCGCCCGGTTTTATTTCTTCCAGCACGGCGCGCGTTTCCGCGTCGGCTTCCGTGCCGGGCAAACCAACGAATAAAAGCTGCCCGACTTTTTGTTCGAGCGGTAGAGAAAGCAAAGTTTCAAGCATTAATTAAACTTTTGGAGAGTCGGCGAAAACTTATCGCAAATTTTGGCGGATTAAAAAAGATTTGGCAAGTCCGTTTTTAAAACAAAACTGAAATGGCACAGCGGCGAACACAGGCAAAGCCGGTTATTTCATTAAAAGGAAAGCTCGACTTTTATCATAAAAATCGAGCTTTCCTTTTAATACAACTGATTTTCGAGAATTATTTTCTCGTGAAAACCATTTCCGTCGAGTTCGTTCCGCGCGGCGATTCGACATCGCGTTTGACTGTCAAAGTCTTGGCGTCCGCGCTTAGCTCCCAGGTTTCTTTTACGGAAATTGTCGCTTGTCCATTCGGCGAATCAATCGTTTGGGTGCGCGAAAGATTGAGCTTGTTGTCTTTTTCAACTTTGGCTTTGAGCGTGGCTTGCCCGCCCATTGCGCCTTCGGTAGTTGTTTCCTTGCCTTCCAAACTGTAAACGGTCGTCCCGTCTCCTCCGCCGAAACCGCCGCGCATTCCTCCGCCGCGTCCCGGAGGCGGAGCGGGCATTGTGCCGGCGTTGCCGCTTCCGCCCGCCATTTCGCCTTGCGGCGGGACGGCTCGTTTGGTTGTCGTTTCGACTTTTAATTCTTTATCAGTTTGCGTGACTTTCATTGTCATCGCTTCGATTCGTGAGCGTTCGCCGAGTTTTGATTTGCTCGCGTCGAGCATCCATTCGCCTGAAAAATCCGACTTCTTGGATTGTGCCGCCGCGCCGATTGCAAAAAGGCAAACAAACGCGAAAAGTATCACTAAATTTTTCATTTTGATTTTCTTCTCCTGAATTTTTAGAAAGTAGCCTGACTTTAAGACACGCAAGGAATGTCATTTGGTTACTAAATCAAAATAAAGTTTTGCAAAAAATAAAACAGTCTGAAAACCGACTGTTTGAAATTCTCGTTAAATTGTGAAATTTGGGATTTCAGTTTTATCTTTTCCGTTGTTTTGGGTCAAGTAATTCGCGCAAGCCGTCGCCGATGAAATTGAAAGCCAAAACGGTTAAAGCGATAACGATGCCGGGAAATAGCAGAACGTGCGGAGCGTTTGCCAAAGTGTCGAGTCCGCGCGCTTCTTCGATCATTGTTCCCCACGAAGGAGCGGGCGGCGGAATTCCCAAACCGAGAAAGGAAAGCGACGCTTCGGACAAAACCGCGCCCGCCATTCCCAAACTCGCCTGGACAATCAAAGGTTGAATCGCGTTTGGCAAAATATGAACAAATAAAATCCGCCAATCGCTTGCGCCGAGCGCGCGAGCGGCTTGGACGAAATCGTATTCCCGGACTTTTAAAACCTGCCCGCGCATAACGCGCGCATAGCCGACCCAGCCGATAATGCACAAAGCCAAAATCAGTTTTCCCAAACCCGCACCGAGAAACGCGACCAGCGCAATCGCCAAAAGCAAACCGGGAAACGCGAGAAAAACGTTGAATAGATAACCCGAAAGAAAACGGTCGAGCCAGCCCCCGTAAAAACCTGCGAGCGCCCCCAAAACCGAACCGATGACGGAGGAAACCGCGACAACAATAATTCCGACTTCGAGCGAAATGCGCGCTCCGAAAACCACGCGCGAAAAAACATCGCGCCCCAGCGCGTCCGTGCCGAACCAATGCTCGGCTGAAGGCGCGGCAAAACGCATCGCCAGATATTGCGCCGAAGTATCATGCGTGGCAATAAACGGCGCTAAAATGGCGACAATCACCAAAATTACCGCGACCGCAATTCCAAAATAAGTTAAACGATTCACGCCATTGCGGATTGCGGAATGTGGATTGCGGATTTTTGAAATTGAAGTATTTTAATTAAAAATTCCTTATTCAATTCGCAATTCGCAATCCGCATTCCGCAATCAGGACAATCTGATTCGCGGGTCGAGCCAGCGATAAACCCAATCGGTTAAAGTGTTAGCCAAAATATACGTGACGCTGATAACCAGAACGCAGCCTTGGACGAGACGATAATCGCGTTTGCCGATTCCGTCTTCCAAAAGCAGCAAGCCCAAACCTTGCCAGCCGAAAATGCGTTCGGTGATAATTGCACCCGCAAGCAGCACGCCGAGCTGCAAACCCAAAATCGTGACGACCGGAATCAAGCCGTTTTTCAAAACGTGCTTGTAAATCACGACTCTTTCCGACAAACCTTTGGCGCGCGCAGTGCGCACGTAATCTTCGCCGAGTTCTTCGATCACCGACGAGCGCACCATTCTGGTTAAAATTGCAGAAAGCGCTGCGCCTAATGTAAATGCGGGCAAAATGATGTCTTCGGGATTTTCGCTCCCCGTCGGCGCAAACCAGCCAAGCCTAACCGCAAACAGAAAAACCAGAGCCGGACCGATCACAAAGCCGGGCATACTGATTCCCAAAAGCGCGAAAAACGAGGCGAAATTATCAATCAGCGAATTTTTGTTCGTTCCCGCCAGAACGCCGAGCGGAATAGCTATCGCCACGGCAATCAGCATCGCGGCGAGCGCCAGATAAATCGTCGCCGGATAACGTTCGAGAATCATATCCAAAACCGGTCGGTCGGTTCTAAACGAAGTTCCCAAATCGCCCTGCAACAGATTCGCCCAGTAATCTACATACCGATTGTCAAAGCCGTGCCACTCAAAACCTTTTTCCCCAAAAGCCGAAAAGAAAAATGCCGGGCGGTCTAGCCCGTGTTTCGCGCGAAAAGCGGCGTATTGGTCGGCAGTCGCCTGATCGCCCAAAATCGCCTGCGCCGGATCGCCGGGAACAAGCTCGATTAAAAGCGTGACGAGCGAAACCACCGTCCAGACGACGAGCAGAAAAAGCGCGAAACGGCGCACAAAGCTGAAAATTTTGTGTCGGTTCATCAACCTATTTTCATCCCCATTTTTTTGCCCGATTTTTTTTCGCCCAAGTGAATTGCGGCGATGCCGCCGGTCAGATTTTGAAATTCTACACCCTCAAAACCGGTTTCGGCGAGCATTTTCGCCAATTCTTTTTGATTCGGAAAACGCTGCACCGAATCGGGCAAATATTCATAAGCTCCGCGTGAACCGGAAACCGCTCCGCCGATTCTAGGCAAAACCGTCGTAAAATAAAAGTTAAAAAGCTGACGGAAGCCGGGAATGACCGGACAGGAAAATTCTAAAATCGCAAGCCGCCCGCCCGGTTTTAAAATTCTGTGCAGCTCAATCAATCCGTCGCGCCAATTTGCCAGATTTCGCAGACCGAAAGCAATTGTCGCGGCGTCAAAGCGATTGCTTTCAAACGGCAGGCTCAAGGCGTCGCCTTCAATATATGGGATCGAGGTTTGATATTTTGCGTTTTTTTGAAAAGCGATCTGGAGCATCGGGCGGCAAAAATCCGTTCCGATGATTTTCGCGGGCGAGTTTTTTTGTAATTCGAGCGATAAATCGCCGGTTCCGCAAGCAACGTCCAAAACCAGCGCATTCGGATTTTTCAAAACGTCCGACAGCTTTTTCCCGACAAGTCGCCGCCAGCGCTTGTCGGTATTAACCGATAAAAAATGATTTAAAAAATCGTAACGGCGGGCGATTCCGCCGAACATTTCGCGCACCGCTCTGGCGTGTGCGATTTCGTTTTCAGTTCTTGTTGCCACTTTATAAATTCAGGAAAATCTCACAAATGAAAAACGGGAACTATCAACTCTACACTGTAAACTATAAACTGTCTTGCAAAGAAACAAAGGCTTTTTGCAAGACAGTTTATAGTTGAGAGTTGATAGTTTATAGTTGCGGCTCAATCTTTCAATTTTTTCTCTCCGAGCGCGTCAACTTGCGGTTGAATTTTTTCGGCGTCGCCGACGATGACGATTGCCTGCGGAGCGCCTTTAAAAAGTTTTGCGGCAATGTGTTCGGTGTCTGCGGCGGTCGCAGATTTGATCGAATTTAAACGTTCATTCGCTGCGGTCGTTTTGAAAGTTTCAACGTCGAGCCATCGCTGAGAAGCGATTTCCGGTTTTGCCGATTCGGTTTGCAGCGCATTTAAAATCTCGTTCTGAGTTTCCGAAAATGCTTTCGCATCAATTTTTTCGGTCGCGACTCGATTGATTGCCGAGCGCAGCGCGTTTAAAATTAGCGCCGCTTTTTCGGTCGGAACCGATGTGCGGACGATCAGCTCGCCGGGCAAAACGTGCGCAATGTGTTCGACCTGAACCACACCGAATTCGGTTTGCAATTTTCTTTCGAGCAATTTCGCCCAAATCGCCGCCGCAATCAAATCTTTGTCGTTTTGCGCGAGTCCGCGAACGGCAATTCTGATTTCCGCCGTTTCCGCATCCTCCGCGTCAACAATCAAAATTTTTGAGTCGGGCGCTTCCGGCTGCCGAAACGTCGAAAGCAGCGGTTTGTCGGCTTTTTTCCAAGAGCCGAAAAACTGCCGAACGGCGCGCAAAGCGTAATTTTCTTTGACGTTGCCGATAATGAGGAGCGACGAATAATCGGCGTTTAAAAAACGGTCGCGGGCGAAGATTAAATCGCCGTATTCGATTTTAGCGAGCGATTCGGGCGTTCCGGCGGCGGCTTTGCCATACGGAAAATCTCCGTAAAGCCGACGGCGTATGGCTAAATCGGCAATCGCGGCGGCGCTTTTGAATTCCTCCTGCGCTTGCCGCAGGCGCGCTTCGTGCACTTTTTTGAAATTTTCCGGCGTAATCGGCGGAGCGACGACGGCGTTTCGCACGGCGTCTAGAATTCTTTCAAATTCTTCGTCGTTTCCAATCGCCGTGATTTCGATAAAATCGTAATTGGTCGCGACGTTTAAAGAGCCGCCCAGATCTTCTTCAAAAAACTGTTTCGTTCCTTCGTCGGGAATCAGTATGTCGCCGAGCAGCCGCATCGTGCCTGGTTTCTGCGCCGGATCAAACGCCGCGCCCGCGTTGATGCGGAGCTTAACGGTGATTTTTTCGCTTTTCGGTTCCGGCAGGAGGAAAACTTTCAGACCGTTTAAAATTTGTTCTTTTCTCGGCTCGCGCAAGGTTTGGGCGTGAGCAACCGAAAAGGCGCTCGCCGCCGTCAAAACAAGCAGCACAAGACGCGAAAAATTTCTAAATTCGAGCAAACTAATTTTAAGTTTCATTGCACCAAAGATTCTGAGAGAATATTAATCAAGTTTAGATTTCCCGAAAGCAGCCGGTCAACGCTAAAAGGCATCAAAAAATGGATTCCAAAGCCGCAATATATTCTCCAGGGTTCAAATTCGCGGCAAACAGCGTTATAATCCGGCAACGAGCCGCTTCCGAGACCAGTTTGATGCGGCTAGAATCCGAAAAGTTAGTTTCCGTTTGTGAAAGGTAGAAAACAAGTGAGTAAAACAGTAAAGCACTGCGAAGTTTGTCAAGAAAATTTTGGCGACCGTTTTAGTTATTGCCCGGTTTGCGGCGAAACTTTGAAAACCGTCGAAGTCGGCGGCAATCAAGCATATTCGGCTTCGTCAAACGCGGCTTCCCAAGCTCCGCCCCCGTTTGTCCCGCGCGAGGAAACTGTCGCGGCAGTAGCGGCGACCGCTCCGCTTTCTCAGGAAAGCGTTCCGGCTTACGTCACGCCGGAACCGGCAGCCGCCAACGGTTCGACGAGCTTTAAAACCAACGAACCGAACTTGTCAATCGAAAATTTCGATACCAACCCCGAAAATTATCACGACGACGGTTTGTTTCATCTGACGATTTTGCAGGCTCCGAAAACTCATCGCCGCGATTTTAGCACCGGTGCGGGCTTCGGTTTGGGGTTTATGGCAGTCGCTCTCACCGCCTTGTTGATATGGGATATTTTCAATTTCCCGCTTGATATTGATCCGGTTGATGCCGATACAGGACTCGCATACGCTTTTCTTGCTGATGATGAACCGATCCAAGAAGAGGAACCGCCCGTGCAAAAAGACAAGGATAAAGGCGGCGGCGGCGGCGGCGGCGGTCAAAAAGACCCTAAACCGCCTCAACAAGGCGAAATGCCTAGAATGACAAGGGAAAAACAGGTTATTGCGCCCAGTCCTGAGAGAGTCGTCCAAAATTTTGAATTGAAACAGCAAGCTACTTTGGAAGGACCGGAAAGAAACAAACCGACTCTGGAAAGATATGGTGTAGCCAACGGCGGAAAAGACACTTCCGGGGGATGGGGCGAAGGTCGCGGTATTGGTAACGGCAGAGGCAGCGGAATCGGCGGCGGAAACGGAACCGGATACGGAAACGGAACAGGTTCCGGTATCGGAAACGGTCGGGGTAACGGAATCGGCAATGGCGATGGCGACGGAACCGGCGGGGGCGAACCGCCTCCTGTGGTTGCCAAAAGAGAACCGCCGCCGGTTGTTTCCGAGCCTTTGAAGATTCTTTCGCAGCCGCGTCCCGGCTATACCGAAGAAGCCAGAAAAAATAACGTGCAGGGAACTGTTCGCGTCCGAGTGACGTTTTCGGCATCGGGACAAGTTACGGGCGTTTCCGCTATCAACAGTTTGCCTTACGGATTAACTGAAAAAGCGATTGCGGCGGCGCGCCAGATTCAATTTATTCCGGCAAAACGGAACGGCGTTCCGACTTCCGTGCAAAAAACAGTCGAATTTCGGTTCACGATGTACTAAAGAGATTTTTACCTGTGTGCTGAGGGAAGTAGCCGCACACGATTTTATTCAATTTCCGGCATCGCTTTTCGTTATTAATCTTAAAGCGATGCCGTTTTTCTTTTGAAAGCGGTTTCAATCTTCCAGCTTTTTGCTCCGCGTAAACGTGTTTTCAGCTTTAATCAGTATTTACCAGGAAACTCGTCTGGTTACGTTTTCACCAAACGCACAAAACATGTATCGGCGGTGAACCGGAAGAGGACTAGCTTAATTTCTTACTTGATTTTCTCGCCTTGTGTTTGCTGTCCGTTAAAAGTCACAACTGCTCCTGTTATTTGTCCCGCATCGCCATATACAAACATGATTTGTGCGTCATACTCTTTAACAAAAAACTCAATGTCCGATTCGGGCAACAATTCTACTTTAGGCTGTCCCGTTGCTTGTCCCATCAGCTTATCGCCTTCTCTTGTGACTGCAACAAAAAAGTTGGGAGCAAGCTGATACTCTCCTATATACCGGTCATAGATTTGCGGGTTAAGCTTAATCGCTTTTCGTTGTACCGGCGCCGTTTGTTTCAAGCCGAAGGCAGTTGCCGCCAAACTGCGTGCAATCGTGTTTACAGGGACACTATCTAAGTTGCTGAGAACAATTACGCAAAGTTTATCTTCGGGATAACGTGCAATGGAGCTGGCGAAGCCATTAATCCATCCGCCGTGACCGATAAATTTTCGATTCAAATGTCTGGTTACCTGCCAGCCATAACCGTGTTCCGCCGCATACGCGGTAAAAATTGCATCCAGTGATTTTTTGCCGACAAGTTTTTCAGTGTACAAAGCTTCATCCCAAAGTTGCAGGTCTTCGACGGTCGAGTACAATCCCCCGGCAGCAAAAGGAAGCGACATATCAATATAGGGCGCGTTGATTAAGGTGTTGCGCTGCAAAGAATATCCGGCAGCGCGGTGTTTTAATATAGCCTTGTTGTTATCATATCCCGTATTCTCCATTTTCAATGGTTTGAAGATGTTTTCCCGCAAAAAGGCTTCGTACGACATTCCCGATGATTTTTCAATTACAGAACCGAGCAAAATATATCCTAAGCTGCTGTAACTGAACCGTTTGCCGGGCTTAAACTCGACCGGCGCTTTTTTTACAATTTCCAAAATATCCGTTGCGGGCGATGGCGATGCCAATACCTTCTCGTATCCCCACACATTAACATAATCCGGGATACCGGAGCTGTGCGTTAAAAGATGATGAATAGTTACGGGCTTCCAGGCTTCCGGGCAGTTTGTTAAGTAATTGCAAACGGGATGCTCGATATTCAGCTTGCCCCGCTCCTGCAACATCATAATCGCCATTGCTGTAAACTGTTTGGTGAGAGAGCCGATCCTAAACTTGGTTTGCGAGGTGTTAGGTATGTCGTTTTCAATATTTGACATACCATAGCCTTTACTGACAATCACTTTACCGTTCCGCGTAATAAGAATTGAACCGTTGAAATGATCGGATTTCATCGCTGCGGTCATTAATTCATCAACTCTGTCGGCAATTTCCTGAGCCTGACAAGGCAAAAAGCAGAATAACGTTAAGAGACACAATAACGCCGGATGCTGAAGCCTGATAAATAATTGCTTAATCATAATATTTAAGTGGGAATTCAAATTTAGTTATTGCTTTAAGTCGCGACGCCATAGCTTTTGGGGAAATCACTCTTTCGGCAGATAATAGCTGGTGCGCGCGCTGACCGTTAACTTACGCTCTTTGCCCCGCCCGTCAAGCGCCTTTACTTTTATTTCTAACTTGTGCGGGCGACCCGTATTCCGCTCGTTCTCTTCAAGCGTAAAACCGAGCGTATAGCGCGCCGTTAAGTTATTGATCAGCTTCTCGAACGCTTCAACATATTTTTTAACGCTGCCGACACGCGCCATTTCGCCGCCCGTTTGCTTTGTAATGTCGGCGACGACTTCAATCGTTCCGGGCATTTCCCGGAAGTCGGTTTTTTTTGCAATATCGGCAGCCCAGCCGGTAAGAAAAAATGTTCTGATTCGCAAAAGGTTCACAGTAATACCGGTTTCGAGCAAACCGCGAATCATCTCGTCGCGCACGGCGAACGGAAAGTAAGTAAGATCATCTGCGGCAACAACCATTACGGTTTGCGAATTTGGGCGTTCTGCCGCCGCCCGGCGAAGCGTCTCGGCGGCGCAGGCAATGCCCGACGCGGTGTTTGCAACGCTATAACTCCAATCTATTTGCTTATAATCCCGCTCGTATTTTGCCGAGAGGTCGAGCACCGACTCAAATGCCGCAATTATTTTTTTGCGATCACGAGTGAAATCTTGCAGCACGTGCACCGGCGGGGGAGTCTGCCGCGAATCAGGACTCAACGGCGAGCAGGGAGAATCGGCTTTTCCCAGCCACGACACGGCAATCGCCACTTCGTCTTCGGGCGGCAGCTTCGCAAATGTCGAGGCTAATCGCGAGACCGCTTCTTTGTTGTGAAAAGTTCGCCCCCAATGTCCGTAAAAATCTATGACCAGCATTAACGCGCGCGGTCGCCGCGTTTCGGTTCCGGTACTGAAATAGGTGAGTTCACGCTCACGTCCGTCATCAAGCACCGTAAAGTTATTGCGAGTCAGGTTTCGCACGGGAGCATCATTTTTTTTGTCTTTGACCAGGGCATCTACAAAAACCACCCGCGTTCGGATTGTAATCTTGTCTTCGTCATCGTTCTGGGCTAGGACGGGCATCATCCAACCACATGGGATCAACATACCCAACAAGACAAATAGTCCGGCTTTGAGCAAAGCTGCGTGGCGCGTATTTGTTTCAGACAACATAAATGATGATAAACATCAATAGAGACACCGATGCAAAAGTCGCGGCGGTGTCTCTATTAATTCGTTTAATTGCATTTCAGGTTTGGCAGCTCAGACTAGTGTCTGCTGCCATTAAGCTTATCAATTAAACGTGCAAGTGTTTGGGTGAGGTTTGTTGCGAATATCAGGGTTAAATGCGCAACGGAAGGCTGCATTGGCAGCTTGGGCGATGAAGCAATTGAGTCTGTTCCGGGTGCTTGTAGCAGCGATTCCGGCACATCCTGCGCGTTCCGCGAGAACGAGGCTGCATTTCCCGACACACTTAATATATCTCCAAATATAGGTGAAGAACTTTCTTGCTTTCGCTTTTTCGGCGAGCGAGTAAGAAGCCTTAGAGATAACGGACTTTTTCTGTGGACCCTTATCGTTTTTCATTTGCTGGAGCTGCATATCCAATTGATAGCGGTCTCTGGTCTCGAAATTTTGATACGGGCTATAGTAGCCAGAGTATGCGGGTTGCTCGCGGTACGGAGCACCGCCATCCGGCGGGTAATACAGCTCGTCAACTACGGTCATTCCTTCCGGGTCTTGGCTATCAAAGTCATTGACAACCGCGTTGTAAGTGTCAGAGTTGCCGGTTTCGGCGTCGTGAACGTAAATTGTACCGTCCCAGTAGCTCTGATCTCCTTCGGTTGCCATAATTATCATCTCGTTGCCGTATCCGTCGGTATCGAAGGTCGAATTAAACGAGTTAAACGAATTAAATGAGGCGGGGCGGAATATTGGTGAGCTGAGATTGGTTGCAATATTCGCATCGCTCTCTTCGAGGTAAATCATGCTCGCATTCCAGTTAATTCGTTTGTTGATTTTTTCGAGGTCTTTTATCGCTCGGTTAAAAGCTTTATCTTTAGTGCGAAGCTGGTTGAAACGTAGTTTAACGGCATCGCCTTTAAGTACCTTGAATTTTTTTTCTTTTACGCCCGACAGAACGGCATTTAATCCGATTGCAGCGTTTTCGCCGGCGTCGGTATTGTCGCCGGTTGTTGCGGCGGCATTGACTGCCGGAGCAAAGCGGGGTGTTATTAATGTCGCGAAGAATCCTAAGATCAGCGCGAAAAACAAGAGGCTTTTGACAAATTGTGTAGTGTTTTTCATTTCTGGTTACTCCTCGTAATTCTGAGAACTTTTTCTACTTTCTTTTTTTTAGAGTTGTTGAATGCCATGCCGTTTGAGGACACGTGCACTTCAGAGTGTTAATTACTGATACGAGTCGAGCTGACTTGTAAGTGAAATTGATTGTTTATTGAGTGAGATTAAAAAGTTTTATAGTCAGTTAACCATTTGCAGTTATGGGGCGCTGGTTAAGAGGAAAACTTTAAGGGTTCTCAATTACAATTTCGTAGCGATTACGATAAATTGAGAGTACATTCCCAAAAAAGCCTCGGTCGGCTAGAAATCTAACATTGCAAAAAAAAATGTTGATAAGCTGTTAATAACAGCCTTTACTCGAAAAATCAGCCGGTTAGCTAACAGTCCGCGCGGAAGCATTCGCATCCGAATTTTTCAAGCCCGCGCGCATCGAGAATAATAATGCGACCCCGCTGATAGTTAATTAAACCTTTTTGCTGAAGGGCGCTGGCGGCTATTGTGACCTGGCAGCGGGCGACGCCGAGCAGTTGCGCGATTAAATCCTGCGTTAGTAAGAAAGAATTCGATTTTAATCGGTCACGGCTGATTAAGAGACAGCCGCAGAAGCGCTGCTCAATGCTGTGAAAACGGTTGCAAACGACGGCTTGAGCAGTTTGGCAAAGGACGGAATGAGCGTAGCGTAAAAGCACCGACTGCAAAGAGCCGCTTGAGCGTAGCTGTAACAGCAAATTATCGGTCTGAATTCTTAGCGCGTCGGATGCTATTTGAACGATAACCTCACAAGGCGTCTTATTGACTTCGAGCGCAACCTGCACGCCGATCATGCCTTCCCTGCCGATCATACCAATCTGAACGGTTTTGCCGTCCGGGGTCGTGGAGAGCAGTGAAATCATTCCGCTTACGGGAAAATAACAGTGTGTAATATCGTCACCGCCGTGCAAAATAACCTTGCCCTTTAACAGACGCACGGGTTTTAGAAATGGAAGTAATCGCTTGTATTCTTTATCGGGCAAAAACGACAGCAATTGATTTCCGACAGTTTGGCTAGAAAGTTGTGAGACAGCCATATGTTACTCCCACCTAACATATACGTATTTATTTTGTTGTTTTATAGTTATGCATTTAGGCTATATCGTCAATTCCGCCGGACAAATTTTGCCCGGTCAACAGCCATAAAGAAGGTTTTTGATATTATTGTTTGAATTCCGCCGCAAACCTTCTTCGCTTTATATGTCTTCAACTGAGTCAATTGTATTTTCGCCATTTTGCATTTCTAACTCTCATTAATCTAACGCACCAAAAGCAGGTGAAAACTATCATCACTTGAAAAAGTTTTTCAGAAGGTCTAAAAATAAGCTGACTTTAAAAGAAAAAGCCGAACCAAATTGGTTCGGCTTTTTCTTTGTTTAAAACAAAACAAATATTTTACGTCAAATTTCCGATCACATTTTTGATTCTCTCGACGGCTTCTTTCAAGCGTTCAAATTTTGTCGCGTAAGAAATCCGAATATAGCCGGAAACACCGAACCCCGCGCCGTCGGTCGTGACGACGTGCGCCTCGCGCAAAAGCAAATCTGAAAAATCCGCAGACGTTTTAATTTTGCCGTTGAGATAGCCGCGCACATCCGGGAAAGCGTAAAACGCGCCTTCCGGCTCGCTGCATTGAAAGCTGCAAATTTCGCGCAGAGCGGGAATTAGATACGCTCGCCGCCGCGCATATTCTTCAATCATCGCATCGAGAGATTTTCGCGTCTCTTCCCAGTTTTCAAGCGCTTCGGCGCAGGCGGCTTGGGCAAACGAGGTCGGATGAGTCGTCGAATGGCTTTGCAGCTTGTTCATCGCCTTTGTCCATTCGGCGTTCGCCACCGTATAGCCGACGCGCCAGCCGGTCATCGCAAAAGTCTTGGAAAAAGTTCCGGCGATGCAGACGAACTGCTGCAATTCTTTGGGCAGCATCGCGGTCGAAAAAATCTCGTGCGGCGGATAAACAAACCGCGCGTAACATTCGTCGGCGACAATGAAAACGTTTTTTTCGGCGCAAGCTTCGACAATCTTCCGAAATTCCGCACCCGGAATAATACGCCCCGACGGATTTCCCGGCGAATTAATGATTATCAGCCTGGTTTTATCGGTGATTGCGCGTCTGACTTGTTCTGCGTTTAAAACGAAACCGGTTTCTTCGGTATCAATTGTGACGATTTTTGCGCCCGTAAAATTGACGATTTCAGGAAATGATACCCAATAAGGCTTGTGCAGCAAAACTTCGTCGCCCGGATTTGCCACAGCGCAAACGGCATTAAAAATCGCCTGTTTGCCGCCCGATGTTGCAATAATTTGATTCGGCTCGAAATGTGTGTTGAACTCGCGCTCGTAAAAATTTTGAATTCCTTTTTGCAAAGACTTCAAACCCGGAGTTGGCGTATATTTCGTGACGCCGCCCTGTAGAGCCTCAATCGCGTAATTCTTGATATGCTGCGGCGTGTCGAAATCAGGTTCGCCGACGCTCAAATCAATAACATCGGCGCCGCTTTCGCGCAAATCTGCGGCAGCCTGCATCGCGATGAGCGTCGCCGACGGGCGCATTCTTTTAACGGCTTCGGAAACAGGAAAAGATGACATAACGAAAATCTTATGCGAAAAAAGAAATATTACAAAATAATAAAACTAAATTTTCGCTAAATTTTTTGAAGAAACTCGACGCGATTGCCAAACGGGTCTCGAAACTCAAATCGGTCATAGCCGGGAATCGGGACGCCTTCTAAAATTTTGATTCCTTTTTCGCCCAATTTCTCGCGCCAACCCGCCAGATTTTCAACTGCGTAAGCAAGGTGCGCTTTTGTTTTTGTACGGTCAAAATCGGCTTCGGTTCCAACGTGAATTTGAAAATTTCCGAGTTCGAGCCAAAAACCGCCGCGCCCTTGCAGCGATTCGGGTTTTTGAAGTTCCTTTAAACCGAGAAAATCACAATAAAATTCTCGCGCGGCGTTTTCCGCACCGGTTGGAATTGTGATTTGAGCGTGGTGAACGCGCTCCAAAACAAGCTTCATAAATCAACCTTTCTTCAGCTTCTTTCTCATTCTCGTTTCGACGGAAGCCGGAACCAGCCCGTCAATCGTCCCGCCGAGCGTGAAAACCTGTTTGATTAAACGCGATGAAACGTAAGAATATTTGTCGGCAGCCATCAGAAAAACGGTTTGAATTGCGGGTTCGAGCCGCCGGTTCATCAAAGCCATTTGCAGCTCGTATTCGTAATCCGACACGGCGCGAATGCCGCGCACAATTGTTTGCACCTCGCGCTTGCGGGCGTATTCGACAAGGAGACCACTGAAATCTTCGACAATCAAACGACAATCATCGGTTTTTATCTCCGGCAAAACTTCGTCAAGCATTTTGCGGCGGTCGGCGACCGAAAACATCGGATTTTTCTCCGGGTTATTTAAAATAGCGATGATGATTTCGTCGAAAAGTTTCGCGCCGCGTTCGATAATGTCTAAATGCCCGTTTGTCACGGGATCGAAAGAACCGGGATAAATAGCTCGTCGCATAATCAGTGCGGAACTTTATCATTAAAAAACAAAAACTTGTAGCCGCCAATTTTCAGCCTGTAATTATTTTGTAAAAATTGAATGCGGAGCGGGCAAATTTACTAAATCCGCCAAAAATAAGTTATATTTTGAGGCTTGCAGCAAAAGCAGTTCGTCTAAAAAATGAAACGTCAGAAAACGGAAAAAAAACAAGCCGCCGCCTTTTACGATTTGGAAGGCACGCTCGTCCATACAAATCTCGTCCACACTTTGGGTTTTTACGCGCAGCGCCAGCAAGGTCTTTTGAAAACAATCACCAAATCGGCGAAAACACTGGCGAAGATTCCGCTGTTTGCAGCCACGGACGTTTACAGCCGCAACGTTTTTAACCAATTTTTCTTTAAAAGCTACGAAGGCGAATCCGAAGACCGCTTGCGTTTTTTCGCCAACGAATTGTTCGAAAAAACTCTCAAACCGGCTGTGTTTCCGGGGACATTTACGCTGCTCGAAAAATCGAAAAAATTGGGTTTACGGCAAATCGTGATTACCGGCGCGTTGGATTTTTCGGTCGCGCCTTTGCTGGACTATTTGGGAATTGACGAGTTTGTGGCAAACCGTCTGGAATTCGTCAACGGCTATGCGACCGGGCGTTTGCTGCCGCCCGTGATGGCTTCGGCGACCAAAGCCAAATGGATTCGAGAATACGCCGAACGCGAAAACATTTCTTTGTCCGATTCCTACGCTTATTCCGACAGCATTTCCGATTTGCCGATGCTTTCAATAGTCGGACATCCGGCAGCGGTCAACCCCGATTTTCGCCTTAAACAAACCGCTTTGCAGCACGATTGGGCGATTTTGGATTTGAAATAATTGGAGGTTTTTATGCAAACAAACTTAGAACAAGCGAAACAAGTCGTGATGCAGCTTCCGACCGAAGATTTTGAAAAATTTGATGAATGGTTTGAATTTCAAAAACAAAGCAAATCGAAAGACGAGGAAAAAGACGCGCGTCTTAAACTTCAAATAGAGCGTTTTCAAAAAGCGCAGGAATGGGTTCGACAAAACCGCGAAAAATATATGAATAAATGGGTTTGTTTGGAAGGCGATCAACTAATCGCGCACGGCGAGGACGGCTTGGAAGTTCACAGAATAGCGAAAGAAGCCGGAATCGAAGTTCCGTATTTGGAGCATATCGTCGAAGAATCGGATTGGGGCGGCTGGTAATGGAGATCGTTGAATTTACGCCGAATTCTGCCTTTGTCAGAAAAAACGTTTTTAGTCTGGAGAAAAATGTGCGGCGGGTTAGAGCGAAAAGGCGTTTTGCGTCCGGCATTCGATTCGCTTCTGGAAGCGACCGCTTTGGAACACGATCTGATTTTTGTGACTCGAAACGTCAAAAATTTCTTCGATTCGCAGGTCACAATTTTAAATCCCTAGGAAGATTGATTTCCAGTTTATCAATTTCCAAACAACAGCAATAATTTTGAAATATGGCTTTACAGCTACGACGAAAAACACACGAATCAATAGTTTACATTGACCGCGACAGCGCGCCGCGGATTATTCCGTTTGGCGAGGATTTTATTCTCGAAGATTTGCCGGTCGGAACCAGAATTTTATATCCGAATCCGCCGATTCAAGGCTTGCCGAACAGGGAAGCGGCGATTCGTTATGCGGTCAATCACCCGCTCGACGCCAAACCGCTTTACGCGCAGCTTGAGCCGGGAATGAAAGTCACCATTGCGATTGACGACATTTCGATGCCTCTGCCGCCGATGCAGACGCCCGATGTGCGGCAGACAATGCTCGAAGTCATTCTCGATATGTGCCGCGCAAACGGCGTTGACGATATTCATTTGATTATCGCCATTAGCTTGCACCGCAGAATGACCGAGTGGGAAATGAAGCGGATGGTCGGCACGAAGATTTTTAACGAGTTTTACCCGGATCGTTATTACAATCACGACGCCGAAGACGACGACAATCTCGTCACGCTCGGTGAAACACGGCACGGCGAGCCTTTGCGTTTGAACAAACGCTGCGTTGAAAGCGATCTTTTGATTTACGCCAACATCAATTTCGTCCCGATGAACGGCGGGCATAAATCCGTCGCCGTCGGTCTGTGCGATTACGAAAGCTTGCGCGGGCATCACAACCCGAACACGATTTTAAAATCCGATAGCTATATGTATCCGCCCGATTCGGATTTGAACCATAAGATTAACAAGCTGGGAAAACTCGTTGACGAGCATTGCAACGTCTTTCATATCGAAACCGCGCTGAATAATCGAATGTTTAAGGAAGGCTACGATATTTTGACGCGCAACGAAGACGAGTTTTCGTTTGCGGACAGATTGAAATGGGAAGCGATGAAACGCACGTTTTCGAAATTGCCGCGCGCCGCGCGCCGAAAAGTGCTGGCAAATATTCCTTCCGAATACGAATTGATTGCCTGTTATGCAGGCGCGACCGAACCGGTTCACGAAAAGATTTTGGAAAAAGGCTATCAGCAATACACCGTGCCGGTAAAAGGTCAGGCGGATATTTTGATTACCGGAATACCGGAAATCTCGCCCTACAACGTTTATTCAAACTTAAATCCGCTGCTCGTGCAGGTGATGGCTTTGGGCTATCACTTTAATATGTATAAAAACAAGCCGCTCGTAAAAAAAGGCGGCGTGATGATTATCTCGCATCCGTGCGTGGACGAATTCGATCACGTTCAGCACGCTCCTTACATCGAGTTTTTCCACCGTTTGCTGCCCGAATCGCGCGACGCCAATTATTTGCGCGACAAATACGAACGCGAGTTTGCCGAAAATCCGAACTATATCGAAATGTACCGGCGCGGCTATGCTTATCACGGCGCGCACCCCTTTTTTATGTGGTACTGGGGCGAAAACGGACGCGCTCACGTCGGCAAAGTCATCGTCGCCGGAGCCGAAAACGCGCACGTCCCCGAAATGCTCGGCTGGGAACGCGCCGATAATTTGACCGAAGCGATTGCAATGGCTCGTTCGTTTATGGGCAGAAGCGCGGAAATCACGATGCTCCATCAACCGACAATTTGCATCGCTGATGTGGAGTGAATTAATGAATTGTTTGAATAAAAAAAGCCTGTCGTGAATTCACGACAGGCTTTTTTTATTGTTTGTTTAGCAGTTTAAGGTTTGCCTGCCGCTGCCGGATTGACAACCTTGCCTTCGGTGTCATATTGCTCGACGCTACCGTAAGCCGCCAAAATGTTGCGGACTTTTGAGGCGTCGCCCACGGCGACGATTTGCAGATGCGGCAAATCGAGATATTTTTGCGCCGCGCGCTGCACGTCGTCGACCGTAATGCGCGAGACTTGCTGCGGGTAATCGTCCCAGTACGAAACCGGAAAACCGTAGAGCTTTTGCGTCACGATATTTGAGAGCAAAGCCTGCGGCTGTTCGAGCGAGAGCGCGAAGCTGCCGATGATCGAGCGTTTGGCGTTTTCGAGTTCTTCAGCCGGAACTTTTTCGTCGCGCATACGCTTGATTTCGTACATAAACTCTTTTAATGCGCCTTCGGTCACATCGGTTCTCACGCTTGAGCTTGCCTGAACGGTTCCGGGAAATTTAGAGCCGCCGAAACCGCTATATGCGCCGTAAGTGTAACCTTTATCTTCGCGCAGGTTCATAAACAGACGCGCCTGCGGTCCGCCGCCGAAAATCTGGTTCATTACCAGAACCGAGAAATAATCGGGATTTGTGCGTTCGATGCCGACGTTGCCGAGCTGCAAAACCGTCTGCACCGAGCCGGGACGGTCTATCAGGAAAATGCCGGGTTTGGACAGAGCCGCGACGGTCGGAATTTTGGTCGCCGGAACTTCGGCTTTTTGCCAGTCGCCGAACGCTTTTTCGAGCTTCGGCATTAATTCTTTCATCGTGATGTCGCCCGTGACGGCGAGAATCGCGTTGTTCGGGCGGTAATAAGTTTGATGAAATTGCTTTAAAGCGTCAGGTGTCAGAGCGCGCAAGCTTTCGACCGGCGGTAGAACGAGCGATGCGGGATGTTCGCCGTAAATCGCTCGGTTAAAGCGCTCGGCGGCGAGAAGCCCCGGATTTGAACGCTGTAATGGCAATTGAGCCAGCGTTCGCGCTTTGTATTTATCAACCTCTTCGGCTGGAAAAGCCGGGTTGCGAACCACATCGGCGAAAATATCCAGAGTTTGATCGAGGTTTTCAACCAAACCGGCGGCGGTCACGTTACTGGTAAATCCCGATAGTCCGGCGTTTGCGCCGATAACTGCGCCGAGCGATTCGCTTTGTTCGGAGATGTCTTTACTTGAGCGCTTGGCGGTTCCTTCGCGCAGCAAACTGGCGGTAAACGAAGCTACTCCGCGCGCGGTTTGCGGGTCGGAAAGACCGCCGCTCAAAACGACCATCTGCATCGAGAAAGTCGGAACTTTGTGGTTTTCAAGAAGCACGACCTGCAAGCCGTTCGACAAAGTCGCTTCCTGTGCTTTCGGCAATTTGACGCGCAAAATTTCTTTGTTCAGGGGCGCTTTGCCTTTGATGACCGCGCCTTTTGTCGAAGTTTGCGCGGCGTTGCCTCCTTGGGCGAATGCTGCGGGCGCAATTACAAACAAACCTGCCAGCGAGGCGGCGACGAATAATTTTTTAGGAAAAATTGTTTTCATATTTTCGGATTCTCCTTTTAGTTTTTCGCGGCTCCTGCTGCTCCGCCGGTGGCGGCTGGTCTGGGCGCGGCTTTTGGTGTGGTGACGATGACGACTCGATTAGTCGGCAGCAAATATTTGTTGGCGACTTGTTTGACTTGATCGGCGGTGACGGTGTTTACTTTGTCGAGCCGGGTGTTCATCAAATTCGGCTCGTTATAATAAACCGTATAAATTCCCATTTGATTGGCGCGATTTTGCGAGCTTTGCAGACCGTTGATAAAACCACGGCGGGTGTTATTTTTGGCTTTGCTTAATTCCCAATCGGCAATTCCTTCGGTTTTTATTTTTTCGATTTCTTCGTAAATCGCGGCTTCAACATCAGCCGGATTTTTGCCGGGTGCGACGCTCGCTTGAATATAGAAAGCACCCGGACCGCGGCGCTCGTCCATATAACCGGAAACGCCGGTTGCAAGCTGTTTTTCTTTGACGAGCTTTTGATACAGACGCGAGCTTTGACCGTTTTGCAGAGCCGAAGATAAAACCTGCATCGCATAAAATTCCGGCGTGTTGCCCTGAACGGCTTTAAAAGCGATGTTAATGCGCGTCAGCCGAGCAAGTTGATCATCAACGTTGGCGCGGCGTTCGGCTTTTTGCGCCGGTTCGGTCATATCAACGGGGGGCGGAGCCGGCTGACTCGGAATGCTCTCGAAGTTTTTGCGAATTTTCGCCAGAGCATCATTCGTGTTGAAATCGCCGACGAGAACCAAAACGGCGTTGTTCGGCGCGTAGTAAGTTTTGAAAAACTGCGCCACATCTTCGACGCTGGCGGCGTTTAAATCTTCCATTGAGCCGATTGTGCTGTGTTTGTATGCGAAATTGTCATAAATCAGCTCGTCGAGCATTTCGTCGGTTTTGCCGTAAGGCTGATTATCAACTCCGAGACGGCGCTCTTCCTGCACGGCGTTGCGCTGATTGTCGAGATTTTCTTTCGTAATTTCGAGCGAGCGCATCCGGTCGGCTTCTAAAAAGAGCGCCAGATCGAGCTGGTTAGAGGGCAAAGCCTCAAAATAATTGGTGCGGTCGGCGTTAGTCGTGCCGTTCATATCTCCGCCGTTATTAAAAACGAGCGTAAAATGTTCGCCGGTTCCGACATTTGCCGAGCCTTTAAACATCATATGTTCAAACAGATGGGCAAATCCGGTGCGTCCCTTGCGCTCGTCGCGCGAGCCGACGTTGTACGTTACGGAAATAGCGATGACGGGGGCGGTGTGATCTTCGATGGTAATCACGCGAAGCCCGTTTTTAAGTGTAGTTTCTTTAAAATCCACGCGCATTTGTTTCTGAGTTTGCGCCAAAGCCGAAAAGCTCAGCGAAAAAACTAAGGCAAATGCAAAAGCGATGGACAAAATCCTGTGTGCTTGCTTCATTGGAAGCCTCTCCTTTTAAATTTTGATAGTATTTTGGTTTTGAGAAAATGGCTTGATGATTATACGCCGCAAGGCGAATTAGGTTTCAAGCCGAAAAGTTAAATTAACATCAAGCCATGTTAAAATTTGCGTTTTATATGGCATTCGATGCAGCAATGGGGCGACGGGTTTTACATAATAATTACAATATTTCGGAAAACTTAACTTATATTTGAATTACAAAATTAAGATACTTGGTTAAAGTTAATTGTTTTTATACCGAAATTTTAAGTGAGCCAAAATTTCTAATGTTTTAAATAGCTTGTTTATAACTATAAAGACGCCTGTAATCTGGAAACGGTTACATTTTTTTTGAAAGATTTTTCATAATTGTCTGAAATTATAAAAGAGCATTTAAACAAGTTATCTGTTATCTGATTTAAAATGAAACTTTCACCAACCGAAATTTTTAACGGCAAACGTATCTTTTTTATCAGCGGCAGAGGCTTTGTTGCGGGCAATAACGCGCTTTGATTCAATTATATGGCTAATGAAAAAAACAAAGAGCAGCGTTTAATTGTCTTTGAAGAAATAGAAAACAAAATCTATCAAATTCGGGACTTGAAGGTAATGCTGGATAGTGATTTAGCGGAAATTTACGGCGTTGAAACTCGAGTGTTGAAACAAGCTGTTCGCCGAAACCTGCACCGCTTTCCACCGGATTTTATGTTTGAATTAACGCTCGAAGAAACGCGGCAAGTCGAATCTCTAAGATCACAAAATGTGACCTTAAACACACAAACTACGACTTCTCGACGAGGCAAGTACAGCAAATATGAGGCTTTTGCCTTTACAGAACACGGCGCTGTAATGTTGGCGACAATTTTGAACAGCCCGAAGGCAATCGGAGCAAGCATTCAAGTTGTTCGGGCGTTTGTTCGCTTGCGAACGATTCTTCTCGAACACACAGATTTGGCGCTGAAAATCGAAAAGCTCGAACAAAGGTTTGGGGAACACGACAAAAAGTTTGACGCGGTTTTCGCCGCTTTGCGGCAGCTTCTTGCGCCTGCGGCACAAAATAAAAGACAAATCGGTTTTACAGCAAAGGAAAACAAACCGAAAAGACAAGCAAAGAAGTAATGAAACTTTCACCAACCGAAATTTTTAACGGCAAGCGAATTTTATTTATCGGCGGCACGGGCTTTGTGGGCAAAGTCACGCTTTCGATGCTGCTCTACAATTTTCCGAACATCGGCAAAGTTTATGCGACCGTTCGGGCGCGCAACCTGGAGGAATCGAACAACCGCTTTTGGAACAGCGTCGTGACTAGTCCGACGTTTGATCCGCTGCGCGAAAAATACGGGAAAGCGTTTGAACATTTTATTCGGGAAAAAGTTCAGCCCGTCAACGGCGATGTCGGAAACGAATTTCTCGGCTTAACCGAAACGGAAGCGCGGGAAATAATGCAGGATTGCGACATCATTATTAATTCCGCCGGAAACGTGACTTTTAATCCGCCGCTCGAATCCGCCTTGAGAACAAATGTCGTCGGGACAAACAACGTTTTGAAAATGGCGCGGATGATGCAGCGTCCGTGTCTGGTTCACGTTTCGACTTGTTTTGTCGCCGGAAAACGCTCCGGCACGATTTGGGAAAATGAACCCGTCGTCGGTTATTTTCCGCGAAAAAACGAGTTGATCGGCACAATATTCGATGTAGAAAAGGAAATCGAAGATTGCGCTCGTTTGAGCGAGCAAGCTCGCCAGGAAGCCGATGACGCGATGCAGATTGCCAAATTCCGCGAGCAGGCGCGCAAGCGTTTTGAAGAAGAAGGACGCGATCCCGATGAGGAAGACGAATTAAGATCGGCGATGTTCCGCGAGCGCAAAGTCTGGATTCGCAACCGCACGACCGAGCTGGGCGAAGAGCGGGCGGAATATTGGGGCTGGACAAATATTTACACTTATTCGAAATCGCTCGCCGAACAAATCGTGGCAAAACAGGATGACATCGTTAAAGTTCTGGTTCGCCCGTCAGTCGTCGAATCCGCACAAAGTTATCCGTTTCCGGGCTGGAACGAAGGCTTTACGACAACCGCGCCGATTATTTTAATCGCTCTGCGCGGTCAGCCCGTTTTTCCGGTTAATGAAAAGCTGGTTTTGGACATTATTCCGGTTGATATGGCTGCGGGCGCGATGCTCGGCGCGGCGATGAACGCTCTGGTTGACGACAAGCCGCCGCTTGTTTTCCAAGCCTGCTCCGGCGATGTGAATCCGAACCCGATGAAACGAATGGTCGGACTTGTCGGTTTGTATAAGCGCCACCATTTTAAGGAAAAAGAAACCGGAAACAAGTTAATCAACTCCTTTAATGCGAACGTTGAAGCGATAGCGGTCAAGCCGGAAACTTACAATCTGATTTCCGCGCCGATGCTCAATAAAGTGGCGAAAGGCGCAAGCAATTTTCTCGAAAAAGCCACGCCGAAATGGGGCGGCGGCAGGTTTGAAAACGCGCTCGACGGCGTGAAAAAAACGCTCGAAGATTTTGAGCGTACGACAGAAGAAACCAAAGCCGCGTTTGATTTATTCAAGCCGTTCACAATAGACAACGAATATTCTTATCGCGCCGATAATGTCCGCGCTCTGATGTCGCTCGTCAAAGACGATGAGAAAAATCTGGTTCCGTGGTATCCCGAAAAGCTCGATTGGTACGATTACTGGCTCAACGTCCATTTTCCGGGCTTGAAAAAATGGGTGCTTCCGCAGCTCGAAGAAGACCTCAAAGTTCAGGAAAAACGCACGCACACTTATAAGGATTTGCTCGATTTATTTGACACCTCGACCAAGCGTTTCCCAACGCGAGTCGCGATGCGGATCGAGCGGAACGGCAAAAAAGAGCAATACACTTTTGCCGACGCCCGCGAGCTTGCGCTCAGAGCCGCCGGATTTTTCGCCAAAAGCGGTATCAAACCCGCCGACCGCGCGATAATTTTTGCGCACAATCAACCCGAATGGGGATTGACGTATTTCGGTTTGATGAAAGCCGGCGCAACCGCCATTCCGGTTGATCCGAGCAGTTCAATCGCTGAGATCGTTAATTTTGCGAAAAACGGCGAAGCGTCGGCGATTGTCATCAGCGAACGTTTAAAAGAAGAAAACCCGGATTTAGCCGCCGAGCTTAAAAAAGCCAGGCTCAAAGTTAAAATCTGGACTTTTGAAGACGTTTTCGAGCTTGTCTCCGAAACCGAAGAATCACAAAGATTGGCTCTGCTTCCGCCGAAAGTTCTGGCAAACGCCGTTGCGAGCTTGATTTTTACATCAGGAACAACCGGCACGCCGAAAGGCGTGATGCTAACGCACAAAAATTTCGTCAATATGGTTTCGATGCTCGGCTCGATTTTGGAAATGGACACGGGCGACGGCGTTTTGTCCGTCTTGCCGCTGCACCACACTTTTGAATTTTCGACCGGATTTTTGACGCCTTTTTCAAACGGCACGCAAATCACGTATCTCGACGAATTGAGCGGCGAAGAACTCGCCCGCGCGATTCAAAACGGTCACGTCACGGGAATGGTCGGCGTTCCGGCGCTCTGGGAAATGCTGCACCGGCGCATTAAAACCCGTTTCCGCGAGCAGGGCGATTGGTTTGCGGATTTGGCTGACAACATCATCGAATTTAACGCCTGGCTCAGAGACAAAACGCCTTTTAATCTCGGTCCGATTATCTTTTTCCCGATTCATCAGGGAATGGGCGGACGAATCCGTTATCTGATTTCCGGCGGTTCAGCGCTTTCAGAAAAAGTCCAGCGCGATTTGCACGGTCTTGGATTTACGATTTTGGAAGGCTACGGTTTGACCGAATCTTCGCCGGTTCTGACAGTTACGCGCCCGCAAAACAAAATGCTCAAAGGCAGCGTTGGCAAGCCGATTCCGGGCGTCGAAGTCAAAATCAACGAGCCGGACGAAAACGGAGTCGGAGAAGTCTGGGCGCGCGGGCAAAACGTGATGCTCGGTTATTACAACAACGAGGAAGCGACCAAAGAAGCGATTGTTGACCGCTGGCTGAGAACCGGCGATTTGGGGAAAATTGACGAAGACGGAAATCTCTTCATCGTCGGACGCTCGAAAGATGTAATCATTGACAGCAACGGCAAAAACATTTACCCCGACGAAATCGAAGAGCTTTACGGCAAATCGCCGTTTATCAAAGAGCTTTCGGTCGTCGGATTGCCGGAAGACGGAGGCGGCGAGAAAATCGCCTGTCTCGTCCGCGCAGATTACGAATACGACATCGCGCTCATCCGCGCCGAAGTCAACAAAAAAATCGAACAGCATTTCCGCGAAGTTTCGTCAGGTCTGCCGTTTTACAAGCGTGTCAAAGTCGTGCATTTTACCAATTTTGAACTGCCGCGCACGGCAACACGCAAAGTCAAACGCCCGGAAATCGTCGAAATGCTGCAACGGCTCGAAGCTAATTCGGCAAAATCAATCCGCCTCGAAGCCGGAGCGGAAAACGGCGCGGGCGGCAGCGCCGCGTGGATTCGGCAAATCGTAGCAAACGTTTCGAGCCGCAATACGAACGAAATCGCGCTCGATACTAAACTCGCCGATTTGGGCTTTGACAGCTTGATGTTCGTCGAGTTGGCGGCGGCAATCGAAGACGGCGGCGGGAAAGTTCTGTCGCCCGACACTTTGAACGAAGTGCAAAGCATTCGTGAATTGCTAGGCGCAATCGAGCGCGTTGACAGTTCAAAGAAAATTCTTGACGAACCCGCTGAAAACAAAATCAAACAACCCGAAGCCGACGAGCTTTTCATTCCTTCGGTCGTTCGCGTCGTGGGCAACAAAGTCGTCGGCTTCGCGCAGAAAACGCTTTACGGCAACGTTCTCAAAACCGAAATCGAGGGCGAAGACAACGTGCCGCCGCACACGAATTTCATCGTGTCGTCAAACCACACCTCGCATCTCGATATGGGTTTGGTCAAATATGCTCTCGGCGAAGGCGCGGCAAAAAACACAGTCGCAGTCGCCGCCGCCGATTACTGGTTCGACACGAAATACAAACGCGCCTATATGAACAATTTCACGACGCTTGTTCCAATAGAGCGTTCCGGCAGCCTGCGCCAATCTCTGCGCCACGTTTCGCAGATTTTAAACGAAGGCTACAACGCGCTGATTTTCCCCGAAGGCGGGCGTCAACCTTCAGGGAACATCGCAGAATTCAAACCCGTCATCGGCTATCTCGCCCTAAACAACAAAGTCGGGATTCTGCCCGTTTATCTCTGGGGAACTTACGAAGCCTTCCCGAAAGGAATGGTCGTCCCAAAAGTCGAAAGCATCGGCGCGAACGTCGGCGCAAAAGTCGGTAGATTTATCGAATACGACGAACTGGCGGAAATGACCAAAGGTATCCCGCGCAACGAGGCTTATCGGCTTATCGCCGCCCGCGTTCAGCACGAAGTCGAAAATTTGCGCGACGACGCGCGCCGCCAGTTCGACGCCGATGCATTGCGTAAACAATGGCGAGCCGAACGTCGAAGGGCGCGAAAAGCTGCTTCAACTGTTGCGAGTAGTGAATAAGAGACAACAAACATATGAATAAGTTATTAATTGTATTTCTTGTCATTTCGACTTTTACAGCGCCGATTTTCGCACAAAATACGAGCGCGGAAATCAACAAAGAAGCCGAGCGCGTTTTGCCGCAGGTTATCAACTGGCGCAGGCATTTGCATCAATTCCCGGAGCTTTCCAACCGCGAGTTTAAAACGGCGGAGTTTGTCGAAAAGGAACTGCGACGCATCGGTTTGGAAGTGCGGACGAAGATTGCCAAAACCGGCGTCGTCGGGATTTTGAAAGGCGATTTGCCGGGAAATGTGATCGGTTTGCGCGCCGATATGGACGGGTTGCCAGTGACGGAAAGAGTTAATTTGCCGTTTGCTTCGAAGGAAAAAGCCGAATATAACGGCGCGCAGGTCGGCGTGATGCACGCTTGCGGTCACGATACGCACGTTGCGATGCTGCTTGGCGCGGCGGAGGTTTTGGCGAAAATGAAATCGAAGCTGCGCGGGACGGTTGTTTTTATTTTTCAGCCCGCCGAAGAAGGTCCGCCCGCCGGAGAAGAAGGCGGAGCGCCTTTGATGGTTAAAGAAGGCGTGATGGATAATCCGAAAATTGACGCGATTTTTGGGATTCACATCAATTCGCAAACCGAAATCGGCAAAATTAAGTATAAATCCGGTGCGGTGATGGCTTCGTCCGACTGGTTTCAGATTAAAGTACGGGGCAAACAGACGCACGGGGCTTATCCCTGGAACGGAGTTGATCCGATTGCCGTCGCTTCGCAAATTGTGAACGGTCTGCAAATGATCGTTTCGCGACAGTCAGAACTTACAAAAGCGCCGGTTGTAATCACTATCGGCAAGATAAATGCAGGCGTTCGCGAAAACATTATTCCCGAAGAATTGACGATGGCTGGAACGATTCGCACGCTCGACGATGCGATGCAAAAGGACATTCACGCGCGAATTAAGCAAACCGCCGAGAAAATAGCTGAAAGTATGGGCGCGACTGCCGAAGTTTCGATTGATACCAAAACTTTGGTAACTTACAACACGCCTGAACTCGTTCGGCAAACTCTGCCCTCGCTGGAAAAGGCGGTTGGAAAAGAAAATGTTTTGGAAACCGAATGGGTGACGGGCGCGGAGGATTTTTCGTTTTTCCGTTTGAAAGCCCCGGCGTTTTTCTTTAATGTCGGCGGAATGCCCAAAGGCAAAAATCCGAAAGAAGCTTTTCCGCATCACACCCCGGATTTTTACCTGGACGACAGCCGTCTTGATGTCGGCATCAAAGCCTTTGCAAATATCGTGATGGATTTTAAAATGGCGGCAAATTCGGCTCAGGTTTCGCCGGAACGTAAAAACGAAAGTTTTGAAATTAAAGATTAAAGAATATCCGTAATAACATCAGTTGCGAGAATTTGCATCTTATTCTTGAAATAGCACTGCTTTTAGTTCGCTTCTCTAAAAAAATATGAAAATCGTAAAATTTTATTTTCTCATTGTTTGTCTGTTATTTACTTCAATACCCGCTTTCGCCCAAAAGGGTGCTGAAAAAGCAACGTTTAAGGTTGATTACGAAAAATTTACTTTGCCGAACGGTTTGGAAGTCATTTTCCATGTTGACCGAAGCGATCCGGTTGTCGCCGTTAATTTGACCGCACACGTTGGTTCTGCGCGCGAGAAAGCCGGGCGCACCGGATTTGCGCATCTTTTTGAGCATTTGTTGTTTCTCGAATCGGAAAACCTGGGCAAGGGCGGACTTGATAAGATGACTGCCAGAATCGGCGGTTCCGGCGCAAACGGTTCGACATCGAGAGACCGCACTAATTACCTTCAAACCGTGCCGAAAGACGCGCTTGAAAAAATGCTCTGGGCTGAAGCTGATAAACTCGGCTGGTTTATCAATACCGTCACTGATCCTGTCCTTGCGAAAGAAAAGCAGGTTGTAAAAAATGAGAAGCGTCAAAGCTACGACAATAATCCGTATGGTCATACTTCGTATGTCATTGATAAAAATCTCTACCCGGCAGACCATCCTTATAACTGGCAGGTAATCGGCTCGCTTGACGATTTGCAGAATGCGACGCTCCCGGACGTTAAGGAGTTTTTCCGGCGCTGGTATGTTCCCAATAATGTAACGCTCGTAGTAGCAGGCGATTTTGATACGGTGCAAGCCAAAAAATGGGTTGAAAAATATTTCAGCGAGATAAAAAGAGGTGAAGATATTAAACCGCTCCCGAAAAGACCGGGAATGGTTAAAGAAACGGTCAAGCTCTATCACGAAGATAATTTTGCCAGATTGCCCGATTTGAATATGGCTTGGTTGACTGTCGAGCAATATCATCCCGATTCTTACCCGCTCACGGTTTTAGCACAATATTTGTCGCGAGGTAAAAAAGCGCCTTTTTACCAGGTTCTGGTCGAAGACCAAAAACTCACTTCCAATGTCGGCATCTTTAATCGTGAATCGGAACTTGCGGGACAAATGCATTTATCCGTACGCGCCTTTGCCGATAAAGACCTCGACGAAATCGCAAAGGCGATTGATGAGGCTTTCGCCAAATTTGAAAAAGAAGGTATATCGGAAAAAGACTTGAATCGCATTAAAGCGGGGCAGGAAACGCAGTTTTATAACTCTCTCTCAAGCGTTCTCGGCAAGGGCGCTCAACTCGCTCAATACAATATTTTTGCCGACGATCCCGGTTTTATCGAAAAAGATATTAAAAATATTCTCGCCGTGACGCCTGCGGACGTGATGCGCGTTTATGATAAATACATCAAGAATAAGAATTATGTAGCGACCAGTTTTGTGCCGAAAGGCAAATTGGCGCTCGCGCTGGAAGGTTCAAAAAAAGCCGAAGTTGTCGAAGAAAAAATAGTTCAGGGCGCGGAAGAAACGGTTGATCCCAATGTCACCGCAACTTATGAACGGACGCCTTCAAGCTTTGACAGAAGCGTCGAACCGCCGTACGGTCCCGCGCCTGAAGTTAAAATTCCCGCAATTTGGGAAAATAAGTTTTCAAATGGCTTGCGCGTTTACGGCATTGAAAACAGGGAAGTTCCGCTCGTCCAGTTTGAGATTGTCATTGACGGCGGACAGCTTTTGGAAGACATCAATAAAGTCGGCGTTTCAAATCTGATGGCGCGGATGATGACGCAGGGAACGCTAAAGAAAACTCCGCAGGAACTCGAAGAAGCGATTCAGCAATTGGGAGCTACGATTAACGTCGTTGCCGGAACCGAAGATGTCCGAATCATTGTTAACACGCTGGCAAGAAATTACCAGCAGACAGTAGCTTTAGTTGAAGAAATCTTATTGGAACCGCGCTGGGATGCAAAAGAATTTGATTTGATAAAACAAAGCACGATCAGTCAAATCCGCCAGCAGGAAGCCAATCCTAATTCCATCGCGCAGAATAATTTCAATTTGTTGATTTACGGGAAAGACAACATCCGTTCGCGCAATATTTTGGGAACAATCGAATCGGTAAATTTAATTACGCTCGACGATTTGAAGGCTTTTTACAATAAAAGCATCTCGCCTTCGGTCGCCCGTATGCACGTTGTCGGAGCTTTGGATAAAGCATCAATTACAAAGCCTTTGAACGGTATCAATAAAAACTGGAAAAGTAAAAAACTTGAGATTCCCGAATATAAAACGGCGCAGCTTCCGACAAAATCGCAAGTCTATTTCTATGACGTTCCTGATGCGAAACAGTCGGTAATACGATTCGGTTATCCGGCTTTAGCCCAAACCGATAAAGACTTTTATCCGGCAACCGTTATGAACTACATCCTCGGCGGCGGCGGTTTCGCATCGCAGCTAACACAGCAATTGCGCGAAGGCAAAGGTTACACATACGGCATCGGCTCAGGCTTCTCCGGCACAACAAGCCCCGGTCCGTTTACAATTTCAAGCGGCGTCAGAAGCAACGTAACTCTGGAATCGGCTCAATTAATTAAAAGCATTTTGCAGGATTATCCGAAAAACTACTCGGAAAAAGATTTGGAAACGACCAAAAGCTTCTTGATTAAAAGCAGCGCAAGAGCGTTTGAAACTGCCGGGGCAAAACTGAATATGCTTGAAAACATCAGTAAATACGGCTGGAAGTATGATTACGTGAAAGAGCGTGAACAAACCGTCAAAGGTATGACGGTCGAGCAAATAAAAGCTTTGTCGCAAAAATATCTCGATGCCGATAAAATGATCTGGCTCGTCGTGGGCGACGCCAAAACCCAGTTGCCGCGTTTGAAAGAACTCGGATTTGGCGATCCTGTTTTAATTAATAAAGTCGGTAATTAAATAATTGGGCAAATTTAGCTGAAAGAAAATAAAACCACAGATGACACAGATAAACTCAGATAAATTAAAAAGAAAATCTGTGTTTATCTGTGTAAATCTGTGGTTTCATACTGTTGTTAATTTTGTCGGAATATTTAAATACTAAAATGGCATCGAAAACGACTAAAACAACCAAAAAGCCAAAAGCGTTGGCGAAAACCGAACGTAAAATCTTAATCACCGGCGGGACGGGATTTCTTGGGACGCACATTGTCAGTCAATTTTTGGATGCGGGCGAAAAGAATCTGCGCGTAATGGCTTCACGCGTCCCCGCGTGGATGAAAGACGCTGGAATTGAGGCGGCGGAAGGTTCAGTGACAAATCCTGCGGATGTCGCCGAAGCTGTAAAAAATGTTTCTGCGGTTTTTCATCTCGCCGGAAAAGTTTCGCGCGATAACGCGGATGCGCGCGAGATGAATAAAATTCACATTGACGGGACGCGGATTTTAACGCAGGCGGCGAAAGAAGCGGGCGTCAAAACATTTGTTTTGGCTAGTTCAAGCGGCACAACCGCCGTTTCCGAGCGCGAAGAGATTCTTGATGAAACAAATCAACCGCCGCTTGAAATCATTTCACGCTGGGCTTATTACGCCTCGAAATTTTATCAGGAGCGAACCGCGTTCGAAAATTTCGACGGTGACGGATTAAAGCTGATCGTTTTAAATCCTAGTTTACTTCTCGGCAGCGGCGATGAGCGTTTAAGCTCTTCGAGCGTCGTGCTGGATTTTATGGCGAAGCGAATTCCGATAACGCCCGCCGGAGGATTGAATTTTGTTGATGCGCGCGATGCGGCAACCGCGTTTATCAACTCGCTGGAAAAAGGCAGACATCAGGAAAAATATCTGCTCGGCGCGGCGAATTGGACGTTTGTCGAATTTTTCCGCCGCCTCGAAAGATTAACCGGAGTTTCCGCGCCCCTTGTGAGATTACCGAAAAAGCTGGCGATTTCCGGCGCGGCTGTGGTTGATTCGTTTTTCAAAAGCCGGAATTGGACATCGCCGATTGAATCGAAAGCAGTTGAAATGGCGGAATATTTCTGGTATTTCGATTCATCAAAAGCCGAAAGGGAATTGAATTTCGCCCCGCGCGATCCGGCTGAAACTTTGAATGATACAGTGAAATATTTGCGCGAAAATTTTCTTGGCGCGGGCGTTTTTAAATAAAGTTTCTTTAACTGCTTCAAAAGAAAAGGCGAGTCATTTGACTCGCCTTTTCTTTTGAAAATCACAACGACATTGTTTATACAGCTCTTAAATCTGCCGAAACCAGCGAGCT
>DASVQU010000040.1:0-56758 GCA_036388995.1 Pyrinomonadaceae bacterium
CATTTGAAATTTACGATTTTAGGTTTTAGTCGCCGCCGGTCTCTGAATCCAAATCGCCAAAATCAGCAAGGCAAAACCCGCGGCTGAGAGCAGCGAGCTAAAGAAACCGAGAAAAAAATAAGTCCAGCCGATTCCGTTCGACGACATCTCGCTGTAATTCGACACTATCAGCGCCTGCGCCGCGAAATTAAAAAAACGTTCAAAAAAGAAAATAATCAGCCCGATCAACGCAAAAAGACTCGCTCGCGGAGCTTTGCGCCGCTTGATGACGCATAGCGCCAATCCGCCCAGCCAAACTAATAAAATCGGCAGAGAAACCAGAAAGTTTCTCCCGGTCATATACGCGATGTTTGAAAAATCCGAACTCCGGGAAACCTGCATTTTGCCGCTCCTTAACTTTTCAGAAAATAATAAAGCCGGATTGTTCTAATAAATTAAGTTTTCGGTTCGACAACAAAAACGAAGCGCCGTTCGGAATCGGGAATTAATTTTGTCGCAAAGTCTAAACCAAGCTCGGTTAATTTGTCACGCACTTTTTCCCCGCCAAACAGCAGGAGCTTTTCGCACCGCCGCGCCCAATGGGCAATTTCCGGCAGTTTTTCGACAAATTTATCGAGCGCGCGGCTCGTCACAAAACCCGCTGGCGCGCCAGTTTGTTCAAAACGCGAATTCAAGACTTCGGCGCGCGTTTGTAAATTGAGCTTTGATAAAGCTTCGCGCAAAAAGACGGCTTTTTTGGTGTTTGATTCGATCAGCGTTCCGCGCAAATCTGCGCGTGCAAGAAGGCAGGGAATCGAAGGCAGCCCCGCGCCTGTACCGACATCAATCAATTCGGCATTTTCCGGCAGAAATTCGAGAATCGTTAAAGATTCCAAAACGTGGCGGACGGCAAATTCTTCAGCGCTGCAAGGCGCGACCAGATGCAGGCGCGGATTCCATTTTTCGACCAGTTCGTAATAATCATTTAAAATCGAAATTCTTTCTTTGTTTAATAAAACTCCGAAGGCATTTTGATTGGTTTGTAAGGTGTTGACGAATTTTTGTTGAAAATACATTGAATCTGAGGTATCTATTCAAATTACTACGTCGGGAAATGCACCGTGATTTTTTATTCTATTTACGCTCCAAACAGAACAATGTACTTTTTTAGCTATAATACGAAAACTCTGATTTTCAATAATTAGCCTTTTAATTTCGCGAACTTGTTCAATTGTTAGTTTACTAGAGCCGCGAATCGGACGCTTTTCATAGGAATCAACTGCAACATCTATTTGCTCTTGTCTGCGTTTGCTCATAAAGGGACGCATTTTCAACATCAATTCCACGGCTTTCCTGCCGTGAAATCTAAGAATGTATGATTGTTTCCAATGTGGTTTTCGTTTAACTACGGGACAGTATCCGACGCCAAGCAATTGACTGACTTTCTGGATTACATCCAAGTCGGTGAGATTGATTGAAATAATTGGAAATTGAGGGCGCGATGGAGGACCTTTCATAAAAGAACCCTCACCTTCCAGCAATCCGCAAAGCCAGTAAAAATCAGGTTCTTCCATAAATGAAAAATGCGGACGAGAAGAATCGAACTTCCACGATGTCACCATCACGGGCTTCTGAGACCCGCGCGTCTACCAGTTCCGCCACGTCCGCAAAACCGAATGATGATTGTAAGTTTCTCACCAAAAATTGTCAAAAATCGCTTGTTTTAATCGTCCTTTTCCGCGATTAAGCTGTAAGCGACGCCAGCCGCCACACCGCCGAGAGTGTAATAAGCTACGGTCATTGCCGCGCGCTGCGGAGTCTTCGCCGCGTATCTGCTTCTCAAACCGATTTTATCGGGCAGGTAAACCGCTCCGATTCCGGCAGCCGCGCCTAAAATTGTTCCGGTTAAAACGGCGTTTTTCGCGCCGCCCGCCGCAGCCAGCGAATAATAAGCGGCGTTGCTCGTCAAATCGCCCGTCAGAGCCATCGCGTAAAGCTCGTTTTTGGCGGGCGGTTCCGTGCCGAAATACTCGTAGGTTTCAGCAATTGCCTGCTGTCCGAGCAAATCCACGTGCGGCGCTTGATCGGAAAACTGCCGCACGGTTTCGTGAACCAGATTTAAAACAACTGCTCCGAAAAGCCCGCTCGCCAATGCTTTTAACATTAAAATTTCATTTCCCCTCAAAAACTTGATATTAAATTTTTCGCAAAAAGCCGCAAACATAGTCAAGTTTTCCACCGATTTGCTATATTTTTTCTAGCCGAAAATGCCGGAAGAAAACGAAAAAACGATTGCAGGTTTGCGCGACAGACTCGCGGCAGTTCGCGGCATAATCCAGCGCGCGGCGCTGAATAACGAGCGGCAGCCCGATGAAATCCGGCTTGTCGCCGTTAGCAAAACGCATCCTGCGGACATTTTAAAAGCCGCCATCGAAGCGGGCGCAACCGATTTCGGCGAAAACCGCGTGCAGGAAGCCGAAGCGAAAATTGTTGAAATCGGGCGGGAAAAGACGGTTTGGCATTTAATCGGCAATCTACAGGCAAACAAAGCGAGAAAAGCCGCGCGGTTGTTTGATTTGATTCATTCGCTCGATTCGATTGATTTGGCGGAAAGGCTCGAACGAATTTGCGCCGAAGAAAACCGCGAAAATTTGGACGTTTTGATTCAAGTTGATCTGGCTGGGGAAACGACAAAATCCGGCGCGCCGGAAAAAGATTTGCCCGCGCTGGTCGAATACCTGCGGCAATGTTCGCATCTAAATTTGAAAGGTTTGATGACGCTGCCGCCGTTTTTTGAAGATGCGGAACAAGCGCGCCCGTTTTTTCGTCGCTTGCGCGAAATCCGCGATGAGATTTTCGGCGCAGAACCGGCGGAGCTTTCAATGGGAATGAGCCACGATTTTGAAATCGCCGTTGAAGAAGGCGCGACGATTGTTCGCGTCGGCACGGCGATTTTCGGTGCTAGAGAAAAGTTTTAATTTATGTTTGAACAGCTTTACATTTTACTTCGTTACGCAATCGTCGCAATTGTTATGGTTGTAATTTTGGCGATGATTGTGCGCCTCATTTTTAATTACACAGACCCGAATCCGTTCGGCTCGCTCGGCAAATTTTCTTATTGGTTAAAAAAGAAAACCGATTCAATCGTGCGCCCGGCGGCTGAAATGTTGGGCGCTTTTCGGATCGACGCGCGGATCGCACCGCTGATTTCGATTCTGGGAGTTTGCGTCGTCGCTTATTTCTCGCTCCAACTGATTTGGAACGTTTTGTTTATGCTCGACGGCGTGACGGAGAGTTTAAAAACCGGAAGACTCATCGCGCTAATCGGTTATTTGTTATACGGACTTCTGGCAATTTATTCGCTTTTAATCGTTGTCAGAATCGTGTTTTCGTGGGTGATGAGCTATACAAATCCGGTTTTGCGATTTTTGATTCGCGTCACTGAACCAATTTTAGGACCTTTTCGCCGGATTATTCCGCCGCTCGGAATGTTTGATATTTCGCCGATTATCGTTTTGTTTTTGCTCGGTTTTCTGCAAACGGCAGTCGCCGGAGTTCTAATTGCTTCGCCCGCCGGTTTTCGATGATTCGATTTTCGGAACAAAACGGCTCAATTGTTTTCACGGTTAGAGTTGTGCCGCGCGCTTCGAAAAGCGAAATTGTCGGCGCGCACGACGGCGCATTAAAAATCAGATTAGCCGCGCCTCCGGTTGAGGGCGCGGCGAACGATGAGTTAATCAAAGCTCTGGCAAAATATTTTGATGTGAACAAAAGCGCAGTTGAAATCGCCAGCGGCGCAACCTCGAAAACAAAACAAATCAGAATTGCGGGCGCAAACGCCGAAAAATTAAGGCAAATTTGAAATTTCAAATTTCAAAATGCTATATTCCAAAAGCCGAAAATGCGATTTTCACAAATTTATTAACAATCAGTTTATTTAAAAAGAGGCAAACTGCAAAAGTCGAAATTTTCGCCTTTCGCCTTTAGCCTTCATCCTTTATTTATGTCCGGTCATAGTAAATGGCACACTATTAAACACAAAAAAGGCGCGCTCGACGCCAAGCGCGGCAAGCTTTTTACCCGTCTGATCAAAGAAATCACGGTCGCCGCGCGAATGGGCGGCGGAAAAGTCGAAGATAACGCGCGCCTGCGGAAAGTCGTCAACGAAGCCAAAGGCGCGAATATGCCGAACGACACGATTGACAAAGCAATCAAACGCGGCACGGGCGAGCTGGAAGGCGTTACTTACGAAGAAATTACATACGAAGGCTACGGCGTGGGCGGCGTAGCCGTGCTGGTCGAAACAATGACCGACAACCGCAATCGAACGGTCGCCGAGCTTCGGCATCTTTTCTCGAAAAATAACGGTAATTTGGGAGAAGCCGGCTCGGTCGCGTGGATGTTCGACAAAAAAGGCTATATTGTCGTTGAAAAGGAAGCGAAATCCGAAGACGAATTGTTTGAATTGGCAATCGAAGCCGGAGCCGACGATTTGCAGGACGAAGGCGAGGTTTTTGAAATCTACACAGCGCCGGAAAACTTTGATGCCGTCACCGATGCCGTTAAAAACGCCGGAATCGAACCGCAAGCAGCGGAAATTTCGATGGTTCCGCAAAATTACATCAAGCTCGAAGGCGCGGACGCCAAACAAATGCTCAAGCTCTACGACGCGCTTGACGATCACGACGACGTGCAAAAGGTTTACGCGAATTTTGATATTGACGAATCGGAAATGGAGTAATTGTTTTTAAAGGCAAGAGGCTCGATGGAGTAAATTTATGTCAACGCAAAATAACGGCGAAAATACGGCTAAATTCATTAATAACATGATTTTGCTCTTCATCGGAGGCATTATAGCGATTACCGTGCTCGGTTTTATCAATGGCTCGATCAATTGGACGGGAATCGTCGTCGTCTTAGTTGTTATTGCCGCTTTGCTAACTTATCGCGGTCGTTCAAACCGGAAATCAAAATAAAATGAGAGTTCTCGGCATAGACCCAGGCAGCGAAACGCTCGGTTGGGGCGTTATTAAATCCGACGGCAGAATTTATCGCCTTCTGCAATACGGGACTGTCAAGTCAAGCCCGCGCGACGCTTTCGCCGACCGTCTTTTGAAAATTGCCGAAGGTGTCGAAGAAATCATCGAGCGTTTCGAGCCGGACGCGCTGTCTATCGAAGAAGCGTTTTACGCGGCGAACGTAAAAGTCGCTTTAAAGCTCGGACAGGTGCGCGGCGTCGTGCTTTATCTCGCCGCCAAAAACAAGCTCGACATCGGCGAATATGCGCCCCGCCTAATCAAACAAACGGTCGTCGGTTACGGCAACGCCGAAAAACATCAGGTTCAGGAAATGATTCGGATTTTGCTGAAATTGCCGCATGTTCCCGAACCGCACGATGCGGCTGACGCGCTCGCGGCGGCGATTTGTCATTTTCATCACGCCGAATCGAAGCAGCGTCTGCTTGCCGCTCAAGCCAAAATTAAAATTCCGCGTTAAAATTTTGTTTGACTCCGCATCATTTTGGGTGTAACGTAGCGGCGAAATTACAAGTTGTAATTAATCCTTTTTTCTCTCAAAAGGAGATTTCAATGAAGCATTCGCCGAAATGCAGCCGCGTGGGGGCTGCCGGTCTCGCGTTTCTTGCCGCTTTTCTTTTATTCATTTGCGTTGACACCGCAAACGGTCAAAGGCGTCGCCCGGTAGTTAATAAAAATCCGACAAAAACCGTCGCCGCAAAACGCGCTTCTGCGCCCGCAATCGCGGTCGTGATTGATGAGCGTTTGTCAGTTTTGCGTTTCGAGCCGAGCTTGGCGGCGATTCCGCTGCAAAGAATGAGCGCCGGGCGCACTATGCAAATAACCGGAAGCCGCCAAAGTGACGACGGACTAACATTTTATCGCGTCCTGTTGCCGCCGGAAAAAAGCGGTTGGGTGCTGGCGGAAGCAGTTGTCAGAACCGACAGGCGCGATGAAGATGCCAGACTTTTACGCCTTATTCGCGCGAGCGACGGTTTTGAACAGATTGAACGCGCCGTAATTTTTCTCGAAAATTTTCCGAATTCGACTTTTCGTCCGGCGGTTTTGCTGATGTTGGGAGATTTGGTTGAAAACATCTCGCAAAGACTTTCGCGCGATGCGGCGAGGCGTTTCGATGAAGACGAGATGCGCGCCAACGCAGCCCCGATTCAAAGTTTTTATCTCAATTACAACGGTTTGGACCGTTACCGCCGGCTCGGAATCGGTTTTGTTTTTAACCAAAAATCAAAACAATTTCATTACGACGGCGCGGCTTGGCGCGAAATTGTGCAAAAACATAAGCAAAGCTATGAAAGCGCAGAGGCGCAAAAACGTTTGGACGCGCTAGCAGAAAAAATGAAATAAAAAGTTAATAAAGCTGGGCGGCGATTTGCGCGGCGATGCGAGCGTTGTTTTCTAAAAGCGCGAGATTGGCGGACATCGTTTCGCCGCCGCTTCGCCGCGACATTTCGGCGAGCAGAAACGGCGTTAGCTCTTTGCCGCGAATTTTTCTGTTTCCGGCTTCGCGCATCGAGTCCTGCAGAATCATTTCGATTTTTTCAGCCGCAATTTCAAATTCTGCGGGAACCGGAGCCGTAATTAAAACGGCGTTTTCAAGCCCGAGAGTGTCGCGCGCGCGGATGATCTCGGCGGCTTCTTTGGCGGTTTCGACTCTGGCGTCTGTTTTCAGATTGCTCATTCTCGAATAAAAAGCAGGCATCTCATCGGTTTGCCAGCCGACAATGCAGACGCCGTTGGTTTCGAGCCATTCGCGCGTCGCGGGTAAATCCAGAATCGCCTTTGCTCCGGCGCAGACGACGGCAATCGGCGTTTTCGCAAGCTCGGGTAAATCCGCTGAAACGTCCGGCGGCGTGCCGCGATGAACGCCGCCGATTCCGCCGGTGGCGAAAACTCTGATTCCGGCTCGGTGCGCGAAAAAGGCGGTCGAGGCGACGGTCGTCGCGCCGTTCCATTTGCGCCCGATTGCGGCGGGCAAATCTCTTCGGCTAAGCTTGCGAACGGTTTTCGATTGTGCCAGAAAATTGATTTTTTCACGCGACAGACCGATTTGCGGAACGCCTTCCAAAACCGCGATTGTCGCCGGAACAGCGCCGTTTTCACGGACGATTTCTTCGAGCGCGAGAGCCGTTTCCAGATTGTTCGGATAAGGCAAGCCGTGAGCGATAACGGTTGATTCGAGCGCGACGATGGGATTGTTTTGCGACAGCGCAAAAGCGACTTCGGGGGAAAAAAAGAATAAATCCGAAAGGTTCATCAAAAATTATTTAATCAGCGTGCCGATGCGATTAAAGCGGGGACTTGTCAAACAACCGATGAAAGTGTCGCTCTGGCTTTGATCGCAAGACCAATAAACGAACATCGCCCTGCCGATGATTAAATCACGGTGGACAAAGCCCCAATAGCGGCTGTCCTCGCTGTTGTCGCGGGCGTCGCCCATCATAAAATAGCTGTCCGCCGGAACAACCGAAGGCTTCCCGGCGACGCCGAAATTCATACCTCTTCCGTCAACGACCGAAATCCCTCTTTTTGCCTCTTCGACTTTTTCCGAGTCGTAATAAACCGTATAAGCCGCATCGGGCGGAGCGGGTTCAAATTCTTTGATTGTCAGAGACACTTTTTCCGGGTTGCTGCCTCGCGCCGGAACGGCATCGCCGATTACGCGGCGTTCGGGCAAAAGCTGCCCGTTGATGTAAACCTGATTGTTGCGAAATTCCACAGTGTCGCCTGGCAGACCGATTACGCGCTTGATGTAGTTGATTTCATAGGGTTTGAGATCGCGCGAGCGGTCGGCGGCGGGATTAACTCGGTTTCCCGGATATTTAAATACCACGATGTCGCCCCGGCGAACTTCGCGCATCGGCAAAAACGGCAATGGTGTCCCCGGTCCGTAAATAAATTTATTGACGAGAAAATGATCGCCGATGTAAATCGTATTCTGCATCGAGCCGGTCGGAACCGTCACCGCCTGCACGATAAAAGTCATTCCGAAAAACGCCATAATCAGCGTCACGATAAAAGATTCCAGATATTCTCTGGCAACGCTTTTTTTCGGAGCGTTCGGATTCGGTTGAGTTGTTTCGGCATTTGCCGGTTCGCCTCCTCCGGTCGGTTCGGCGACGTTGGTTATTTCGGAGCTTTGGCTCATAAAGCAATCGTAAAAAAGTTAGACTCTTCAAGCAAGTTTGCTCGTTGTTTTTCTGATTATTCGGCTTCCGGCGACTCTAATTTATCGAGCGCCGCTTTTGCCGCCATCATTTCGGCGGTTTTAATCGTCGTCCCGATTCCTTCTTCTCTCCCGCCCTCCCAGACAGCTTCGACAAAAAATGTCCGGCGATGCGGCGGACCCTCAGTGCGAACGACGGCGTAAACAGGGGCAGAGCGTTTTTCGGCTTGCAGGCGTTCCTGGAGCATCGTTTTGTAATCGAGCGAAGCGGTCGGATCGATATTTTCGATGTATTCGGTAAAAAGCTGCCGGACGATCTTTTGCGCCGCCGCGTAACCGCCGTCGAAAAAAACGGCGGCGAAAACGGCTTCGAGCGTGTCGGCTAAAATTGCGGCTTTTTTTCGTCCGCCGGTTCGCTCTTCGCCGCGCCCTAAGCGAATCATCTCGTTTAAACGCAAACCTTCGGCGATTTCCGTGAGCGTTGTCGCGCTCACCAGACGATGTTTCATCAGCGTCAGCTCGCCTTCGGTCGCGTTTGGAAATCTTTCAAACAAAAGCTCCGCGATAATTAAACCTAAGATTGAATCGCCGACAAACTCAAAGGCTTCATTGTGCAGATTACGCACTTCCGATTCGCGCCCGGATTGAGCGCGCTCGTGCGCCCACGAGCGATGCGTCAGAGCGCGTTCGATAAGCGAGCGGTCGGCGAAATCATAACCGATTCGCTCCTCGCACAACAAAACGTAAGATGGCTTCTGCATTTCCAAAATAAAAAGCCGAACGTGAAAGACGTTCGGCTTTTTATTTTAACTCACGACGCGATAATTTGCGTCAGAAAGGCGCTCGCCGCAATTTAGCGAGAAGGTTTTTTAGGCGTTGCCGGTTTAGGAGCCGGTTTTGCGGCATCCGGTTTTGCGGTTGTCGTAGTCGTCGTGCTGCCGGCTGTTCGTTCACGGGTTCCGTTGCCGTTCCCGGCTGCTGCCGCAGATTTGGTTTCGGTTGCCGGTGTTACAGCCGCAGTCGAGCCGGTTGTTCCGCCGGTTGTCGTGGTCGGCGTTTCTTCAATTACCGGAGTTACCGGAGACATCGGATCAGGCAAGGGTTTTGACGCCGTGCTGGCGACAACTTCGTTAATATTTAACGGCTGGTCTTTAAAGCGAATTTTATACATTTGCTCCAAATCTTTTTTGCGAGCATCCAGAACGGAGGCGGGCACTTTGGCATCGGCTGCCGCTTTGTAAGCGCGGGCAAATGCGTCAATCGCGCGATCCATCAAAGCCTTCTGAATTCCTAAATCTCTTTTAAATTCCTCGGTTGGATCAGTCACGTTAGCATATTTGGTTTGGAAATCCTGCACGGCTTTGTTGTACTGCGTGCGATAGTTAAATCCGAGCGCGTAGTACGGCTGGAATTTTTTCTTCATGTCCGGTGAATCGTATTGCAGCGATTTATAAAAATAAGGCACTGCGTCGGCTTCTTTTCCGGTCAAATTATAGAACGTAATAGTTCCGATAATGTAGTTCATCCAAGCCAGCGCATCGTCTTTGCTTTTATACTGATAATCAGCCCATTTAACATCGCCGAGGCTGTTGCTTTCGATTTTTTGAATTGCCTGTTTTGCTAAAGCAATTGTTGGTTCGTTGTAAGTATTAACCGGCGGATTTGAGGTTGCCATAACGAAGCCATAGTCAATCGGAACAAGGACCGGATAGGCATTATTCGGCATCTGCGAAGCAAATTGCTGGCATCCGGAAAAAATATCCGAACCAAATTTTGCTTTGTCGGCGGGGGTTTGCGCTTTTCCTGCTGCCTGGATCGGATCAGCACAAAGTTTGGCAATTCTTTGTGCTTTTTCTGCATCTGCTGTCTGTTTGATTATTACATCCTGTTTGGCAACCCAGTCATTTAGATATTTAACAAAGTCTTTGTTATCTTCGTCATTACCGAATTTAGCCAAATAATCTTTCGCAGCCTGATAAGCTACCTCTCTATTGGTCGTGCGATTTGCACGGAACTTTGCATCAAGCGCATCTCTTTCGGCTTGATTGGCGGCAGGAGCCGCCGCTGTGGTGTCTTGCGCCATAACCGTCGGAACAACCGCCGGAGCCGCAACAAAGGCGAGCGCGAGCGCGCCGGGCAACAAAATATTCAACATTTTTTTCATGGCTTGCATTATCCTTCCTGCACAAATTAGCGTTCGTTTTTATTGATTTATTATCAATTATTTCCGGCAACTGACGGCTTCCGTCGTATGCTGCAATCAGATGAAAAAATCAGCAAACTTGGTTGCTAACTTTTTGCGCCGCAACGTCGGGCGGCTGTTTAGCCGCACAACAAAAGCCTTCCGCGCCGTTAAATATAAACAATGAAATATCACGTAAATATCACAACTCTGTCAAGCCATTTAAACAGAAAAAAGGGAAAAGGCTTCGATTTCCTTTTCCCTTCGTTTTTTCGAATGTAAATTCGGCTTATGGTTTCGGATTGACAACAATTCGCGGTCGGCGCTGTTCCGGGCTTGACGGCTGCGCTTTCGCGGGCGAATTGTTTGTGTTATTTGCCGACGGCGCGGCGAGTTGATTGGCGGGCGGATTTCCGCGCGGGTAAACCTTATTGATGGATTTAACTCTGTTGCTGTTGGTAACCGCAGGCAAAACCGGAGGCGCCGTTATATTCGGAATTGCAACAACACCGCGCGAATCGAATTTACCGGATTTCCCGGCTGATTTGCCATTGGTAAAATCGCCGCCTTCGGCGTCGGCTTGCGCTTCTTCGTCAGCGCCTTCTTCGGCGCTGAGCCGTGCGGCGGTTTGCGCGTCAATTTTCGGACGCGGCGGCTGGATCACCGGCTGCTGTGTCGCAATCATCGGCTGCGGAGGCGCATTGGCGCGAATTCTCGAAGCGAGCGCCTGATAAACTTTTCCGGCGACTTGCGACGCCCATTTGCCGCGCTCGGCTTGTCCGCGCGTTACAACGACGACTGCATATTTCGGGTTTTGAATCGGAGCTACCGAAGCGAAAAGTCCGAGCCACGAGCCTTGTCCGATGCACGAGCCGGTTTTTCCGGCGATGTTTAAAGAATCATCTTTCGCACGACGCGCAGTTCCGTAATCAACCGCACCCATCATTCCCGGCAGCACTCCGCGCAGAGTCGTCTGCGGCAGATTTAGTTGGCGGCGCATTGTCGGGCGGAAAGATATTTGTTCCTGCTGATTTCTGACGATGTGCGGTTTTAAAACTTTGCCGCCGTTGGTTATTGCCGAAACTTTGACCGCAAGCTGGAGCGGCGTGACTTCAAAATCATCGCCGTGCGAGGACATACGATTCAGAGGGAAACCGCTTTTCGGTTCGGGCAGCTTTCCGGCTGATTCGCCGGGCAGATTGATTCCCGTCGGAGCGCCGAGTCCCAGCTCGCGCGCATAACTCATCATTTTGTTATAACCGACCGAACCGCCGACTTTTTGAAAATAACCGTTGTTTGAATAAGCCAGCGCGTCCGTCAAATCGAGCCGGGACGGCGCGGTCGTGACTTCGCCGAATTCGTTGATGACTTTTTCGTTGACTCCGGCGACTCCCGTGACGAGTTTAATCGTCGAGCAAGGCTTGAAACCTTTGCGCGCAGCCCATTCCTGATTGACCATCGAAACGACGCGACCGTTTTGCGCGTCCATTACAACGACCGATCCGGCGCGTTCGCCAAGAGCGTTAATCGCGGCTCGGCGCACTTCCATATCTTCGCCGGTCAAATCGTCTTTCAAAATATTGGCTACGGTTTCATCACGAAGACCTTTTTCAAAAGCGCGAGCGCGGGCAATCGCTTCGCGGCGGGCTTGTTCGCGGCGGCGCTGTTCGGCTTCGATTGCGGCGCGACGTTCGGCTTCGCGACGCTCGGCTTCGCGGCGCGCCTCGGCTTCTCTGATTTCGCGCTCGCGTTCTTTGCGCTCGCGCTCGCGGCGTTCGGCGACGGATTCTTTTTTGTTGCCGCGTTTATCGTCCGACTTTTTATCGGCGCGTTTGTCGTCAGATTTTTTATCGTCCGACTTTTTATCTGCTTTTTTATCAGATTTTTTGTCAGCCGTGCGGTCGTCGCGTTTCTTATCTTTCGATTTTTTATCGTCAGATTTGCCGCGCGCTTCGCGTTCGTCTTTTTTGTTTTTCGAGCGAGCGTCTGCCTGTTTTTTGTCTTTTGAATTGTTGCGATCTTTGGCGTCGGCGGTTTGTTTGTCGTTTTTGCCTTTGGCAGATTTTTTATCGGATTTCGCATCCGAACGCTTATCCGCTGTTTTTGCGGGGGATTTCGGGGACGACTTCGATTTTTGCGCGTTTGTCTCGGTTATCAACAGCCCTAGAGCGATAAAAACCGCGCAGACGAGCGAGAGCAAAGAGAAACTTCGATACATTTGCAGACCTCGTGATTTTGAAATTTTGTTTAAACTGCAATTCCGGCTGCGGGAAGAGCTTGTCTTGTTTGGACAAGTCAATAAACGATGGGCAAAAGTAAAATATTGAAATTTAAATGCCCGACAGCAGCCGAATTTTATTGTTTTCCTTTTTGGAAAGGATTTGAGGCGTAATTATTTTTTTTTGACCGGGTCGCCCCAAAACTTGGGCTGAATATAACATCTGAAACGGCAATGTGCAAGTAGTTTTTGCTATGAATACTATAAAATATTTTGTTGATTGTTAATTGTCATTTGTTAAGCGTTTACAAATAATCATTTAACAACTAACTTTAACTATTTGAAATGAATTTTTTAAACACATTTCGCGGCAGACTTCTGCTGGTTTTCGCGGTTTTGCTGATTGCCACGCTCGCCGTCCAGTATTATTTAAATATTCAGAACGAACGGGAAAACGGCGAGCGTCGCGAAAGAGTTGAAAAGGCTTTAGTAACGGGCATCACGCTCGGTATTGTCAGCATTTCGTCTAATGATCGTTTAATTCAACTGAAAGAAAAAAGCCCGAAATTTCAAGAGCATTCCAATCGAATAGCGGATATTTTCGTGATTGACTACCAATGGCAGGTTTATGACAGCTTAAACGATCAATACAATCCGAAAGAATTCCCTGACGGAACAACCAAATATCTCAAATTAGGCGAGCTGCCCAATCTGCCGCCGCTGCCGGACGATGTGGAATTGACCGCCGAAGAACGAGCCAAATTCCCGGTCTCAGCGGAAAATGCGCCCGGAGATGTCCATGGAGAAACGCACCCGGTTCCGGTGCAAACGGACGAGGGACGTTATATAGTGCTGGTGGTTTTAAGATCGGAACGCGGCGGAGTGATTCAACGCGCCGCTTTGCCTCTCCTTTACACGCTTATCGTTTTACTCGCTTCGACATTAGTCGCCGTTTTCCTGGTCTGGCGATTTACGCAGCCGATTAAAAATTTGTCTGACGCGGCGCGTCGCGTCGCCCACGGCGATTTGTCGGTGCGCTTAACGGATGCCGAACGAACCGACGAAATCGGCAGACTCGCGGCGCGTTTTAACGAAATGACCGCCAATCTGGAAAAAACGCGCCAGCTCGAACAGCAATTGCAGCAAGCCGAAAAATCGGCGGTCGTCGGTCGCCTCGGTTCGGCAATCGCGCACGAAATCCGCAATCCTTTGAATTACATCAATCTCACGCTCGACCATTTGCGAGCCAAATTTGCGCCTGCCGAAGAACCGGAACGCGAGACTTTCGAGCGTCTAACCTCACAGCTTAAAAAAGAAGTCGGACGAATCAACGGGCAAATCACAGATTTTCTGCGTTATTCGCGCCCGGTCAAATTAAATTTGCAGCCGGTCAATATTCGCCGCGTAATCGAAGATTCGATGCGAATCGTTCAAGCTCAAGCCGAAGAACAAAACGTGACAATTTCCATTGTCGAGCGAGAAAACGCGCCGGAAATTTTCGGCGATTCCGAGATTCTGCGTTCTGTTTTCAACAATCTATTCCTCAACGCCGTGCAGGCGATGTGCGACGGCGGTCAGCTTAAAGTCACAATTTCAAACGCTGATGATGCCGCGCAAACCGAAGTTGCGGATACGGGCGGCGGAATTCCGCCGGAAAATTTGGACAAAATTTTTGAACCGTATTTTTCCACGAAAGAAACCGGCACGGGTTTAGGTCTCGCCATTGTCAAAAAAATCGTCGAAGACCACAATGGCACAATCGAAGTTGCATCAAAAGTAAACGAAGGAACAGTTTTTACGGTAATATTGCCGACAGTAAAAAAATAATTTATGCAGAGAAAAAGCATTCTTGTTGTTGACGACAAACGCAGCCGGCGCGAGATTTTGGAAATGATTTTGTCGGATATTTATTGATGCACATTATCAGCTTAAGGAAATTGAAAGAATTTTGGCGACGACACCCAGATGCAGAGAATCCGCTGCGCCGTTGGTATAAAATTGCGAAAAATGCAAAATGGCAAAGTTTGGCGGATAATCGTAATGATTTTCCTCACGCCGATTTAGTCGGAGTTTGCACGATTTTTAACATCAAAGGAAATTCATATCGGTTGGTTACGAAAATTTATTATGACAGTCAGCTTGTTCTGACGTGGTTTGTGATGACTCATGCCGAATATGATAAAGGAGAGTGGACAGATGACTGCGAATGTTGACATCCAAAAATACGGTGCATTGCTGGCGGAAACGCTTCCGGCTGTGATTAGAGATGATACCGAACTCGATAGATTGACCGAAGTGGCTAATCGTTTGGCAACAAAAGGTATTAAAGAAAACGGTTTAAGTTTGGAAGAAAACAGATTGCTGGAGCTTGTAGTCAAGCTGATTGAAGATTACGAGAGCGAGCATTATCCGATAGAAGATTAATTTTATGACACGCAAATCAATTTTAGTCGTTGACGACGAACGCAGCCAGCGCGAGATTTTGGAAATGATTTTGTCGGGCGAAGGCTATGACGTAACGACCGCTGTTTCGGGCGAAGCGGCTTTGAAATTTGTCCGCGAACGGCATTTCGACCTCGTTCTGACCGATCTGAAAATGACCGGAATGAGCGGGATTGATTTGCTCGAAGAATTGGTCTCGTTCGATAAATCAATTATCGTGATTCTGTTGACGGCGCACGGCACGGTTGATTCGGCTTTCGAGGCGAAAGAATTGGGCGCATTCGCTTATCTGCAAAAGCCTTACGACCGCGAAAAATTGCTCGAAACGGTCGGGCGAGCGTTACAAAATTTGGAAAGGCTCGACACCGAAATCGTTTCCGCATCGCAGGAAATGGAGCGCGTTAAAAAGTTGATTTTAAAAGTTGCGAAATCAAGCTCGACGGTTTTAATTCGCGGCGAAAGCGGCACCGGAAAAGAATTGATTGCGCGCGCGATTCATCAAAACAGCCCGCGCGCAAGCCAGGTTTTTCAAGCGGTCAACTGCGCCGCGATTAACGAGAACCTGCTCGAGTCCGAGCTTTTCGGACACGAAAAAGGCTCTTTTACGGGCGCGGTCAACGAGAAAAAAGGTTTGTTTGAAGTCGCCGACGGCGGCACGCTTTTTCTTGATGAAATCGGCGAAATGGATATTTCATTGCAAGCGAAACTGCTGCGCGCTTTGCAGGAAAAAACGATTCGGCGCGTCGGCGGAACGCGCGAGATGAAAACCGATGTGCGCGTTGTCGCCGCGACGAACCGCGATTTGCGTAAAATGGCGGACGACGGGCGTTTCCGCGAAGATTTGTATTATCGCCTGAACGTTCTGGCGATTGATTTGCAGCCGCTGCGCGAACGCCGCCCGGATATTCCGGTTTTGATGGATTATTTCCTTAAAAAACACACGCGCGGAAGCGGTCAAAAAATCAAAGGCTTTGCGCCGGACGCGCGCAAAGCTCTGCTCGATTATCATTATCCGGGAAACGTCCGTCAGCTTGAATCGGCAATCGAACGCTCGGTTTTGCTCGCTGAAGACGAACTTATCACGCTCAACGATTTACCGCCGGAACTTGCCTCCGGCGAGCGCCCGACAGCCGTTTTAGCCGACGGCTTCAAGCTCCCGGCGCAGGGACTCAACTGGGAAGAGGTCGAGCGCAGCTTGATTTTGCAGGCGATGGAACGAACGGACAATAACATCACAAAAGCGGCGAAACTGCTGGGTCTGACGTTTCGTACTTTGCAATACCGGCTGGAAAAATTCGGTATTAAGCGCGAACCCGGCGATTCAGACGAAACGGAAGAATAATTTCGGCTTCGATGAAAGGAAAGAAAAGCGATGGATTGGCTTTCGACTTTGAGTTTGGCGCTCGGTTCGGCTTGGACTTCCGGGATAAATCTTTATGCGACGGTTTTCGTTCTCGGACTTTTCCAGAAAATCGGTCTGGCGAAACTGCCCGGCGGTTTGGACGTTCTCGAAAACTGGTGGGTTATCGGCATCGCTGCGTTTCTTTATTCGATTGAATTTGTTGCCGATAAAGTCCCTTATATTGACAGCGTTTGGGATGTCGTCCACACATTCATCAGAATTCCGGCAGGCGCGCTTTTGGCTTATGCGGCGGTCGGCGATTTAGATCAGACGACTCAGGTTTTGGCGTTTCTGTTCGGCGGCGGAGTTGCCCTTTCCTCTCACGGCACAAAAGCGACCGCTCGCGCTTTTGTCAATCTTTCGCCCGAGCCGGTTTCCAACTGGTTTCTTTCGATTGTCGAAGACATCATCGCTTTTGTCGGCGCGATTCTGGCGATTTTTGCGCCGATTTTAATCGGAATTATCGTTCTGGTTTTTCTCGTGATTTTCTTTATGATTTTGCCGCGCGTCGTGCGGACAATGCGTAGAATGTTTCGCGCCGTCGCCGCTTTTTTCGGAAACGGTAAAAAAGGTTTTGATTCCGTAGCGCGCGAGATTCGATAATTTATTCGTTCAGTGGTAAAAGATGTTCGGACAGGAACTCGCTATGCTGAAAATAAATTTAATCGCCGTTTGTTTATTCACATTGTGTTTTGTCGGATGTTCGCAACAATTCGATTCCAGAAGTTCCGGTGCGACTTCGGCACAGCCTGTAGCATTAGAGACTAATAACGTAGTCGCCGAGAAAACCGCCGGCGGGCAGCAAATCTCGCTCGAACAAACCGCAAATGCGCAAAACATTCCGGCTGTAACGGAAAGAAAAGTAATTCGCAATGCGAATCTGGCGCTCGAAACAAACGCGCCTGAGGAAGCCGGGCGAAAAATTGCGGCAATTGTCGAAGCCAAAGGCGGTTTTGTCGTCAATTCCGAAACCAAAGCATCCGGTGCTAATGAAACAACTCGCACATCGGTTAACGTCACTGTGCGCGTTCCTGCGGCGCAGTTCGATTCGGCTCTCGCGGAAATTCGGCAAGCTGCCGAGCGAGTCTCGCAGGAAAAGGTTTCCGGTCAGGACGTAACCGAAGAATTTATTGACCTGGAAGCCAGAATCCGCACGCAAAAGGCGCTCGAAGCGCAGTTTCTCGAAATAATGAAAGGCGCGCGCTCGGTTGCTGACGCGCTCGAAGTTCAGAAGCAGTTGGCGGAGGTTCGCGGCGAGATCGAAAAAGTCGAAGGCAGGCGCAAGTTTTTGGAAAATCAAACGAGCTTTTCGACAATCACCGTCACCCTCAACACGCCGACCGTTTTTGCCGCCGCTTCAACCGGATTCGGCACGCAGCTTTGGCGAGCGTTCGGCGATGGCGTTGATGCGGCTTTGTTTGTCGTTTTGGGTTTGATTCGCATCTTTTTGGCATTGCTGCCGCTTTTGATTTTATTCGGAATTCCGATTTGGCTTATTGTTCGACATTTTCGCAAAAAATGGCGGCGCGCCCAAATAGCTCAGCAAATCGCGCAGGAAGAAAAAAGCTAAACGCAATTTTATGAAGCAAAGTTTATTGATTTTATTTTGTTTGATTTTGTCGGCTTGTGCCGGAAGCGAAACTCCGCGCGGCAATTCTTCAAATCAAACTGCCGACGCGCAAAAAACATCGCAGCCGAAACCTGCGGAAGCGGTGCGATTTTCAACTGAGAAAACGCAGATCAAAGCAGGTAATTCGGGCGAAGCCGTCTTAAAACTCAAAATTCAGCAGCCTTTTCACGTAAACTCAAATCCGCCGAGCGAAGATAATTTAATTCCGACAACAATTGAATTTGAATCGAAAAACGGTTTGACGTTTGAAAAGCCGAATTATCCGGCGGGCGAATTGAAAAAGTTTCAGTTCAGTGAAAAGCCGCTCTTGATTTATGAAGGCGAAATCGAAATCAAACTGCCAGTCAAAGCTGACGCGAAAGCCGCTAAAGGCGAGCAAACCGTGAACGGCAAATTGCGTTTTCAGCCGTGCGACGAGGAAGTTTGTTATCGCCCGCAAACCGTTGACATTGTTTTGTCAATCGAAATTTCCTGAACAAATTTGCTCGGAACGCTTTCAAAAAGGAGAGAATTCACCGTAACTGTAAACTATTAACTGTTTTGGAAAGAAACAAAAGTTTTCTGCAAAACAGTTTATAGTGAATAGTTTACAGTTTATAGTTTGCGCTTTTTCATTTTTGAGATTTCCTTAGTTATTATTTTCCGGCGTGTTCGAGCGCAGATTTGGCGAAGCGATATTCGTGGAAATTTTTATTTCCGTTTTCGACAACCCATCGCAAATGCGGGAGCGCCGTTTCCGTTTTCCCCGAAAGCAGCAGATTCATACCGATATAAGCCCGCGCTTCGGTCATTTTGTCGTTGTCAACAGCGAGCTTGATTAAATTGTCGGCTGTCATTTTGCCGAGCAGATATTGGATTGCGGGCGCAGCCCAGCGTTTTTCGTCGGTATTTTTCGCCGCCGTTTCGAGCAGTTTTCGCGCTTCGGCTTCTTTGCCGTCCATTTTGTAACCGAGCGCGCCGAAAAGCGCGAGATAAATTGACTGCTCGTGTTTCCAGCCGTAGGCGGCGATAAATCTTTCGGCGTCGGCTGCGGCTTCCGCGCCGCGATTCAGACTCACAAATGTTGCAGCGCGGCTTTGCAAAGCGTATTCGTTTGTTGGATCGAGCCGCAGCGCATCGGACAAATGCCTGATTGCTTCTTCGTAACGCCCCAGATTTTGATATTCAAATCCGAGCGCCGCGTGCGCGTCAATATAGTTCGGGTTGAGCCGAATTGCTTCCTTCAGTTCGGAAATCGCGGTTTCGTTTTGTCCAAGCTCGCCGTAAATGCCGCCCAAATTGTAGCGGTAGAGCGCAACGCGCGGTGCAAGACGGACGGCTTCTTTGAAATGTTTGACGGCTTCGGTTTTTTGACCGAGCATATTGTAAGCTCTTCCGAGCGAATTTTGAATTTTTGCATTGTTGGGATTCAATTTAACCGCTTCGCTCGCCGAGCGGAGAGCCTCGTCGTTCTTTTTCAATTGGATATAAACTTCCGCCAGCTCGCCGTGCGCTTCGGCGAAATTCGGTTTCAGACGAATCGCTTCGCGGAAAGCCGCGCCCGCTTCTTCGGAATTTCCGGCGCGTTCGAGCGCAAGCCCTAAACCGTAATGAGACGTTGCATTTGCTGGATTTGCGAAGGTTGTTTGGCGATAAAACAAAACCGCGTCGTTCGGGCGTTTGAGCGCCGCATAAGTTAGCACAATTGCTTGCGCCGCTTTCAATTCGTCGGGTTTAAGAAGCGCGGCTTCTTTAAAAGATTTGAGCGCATCTTCAAATCGTCCGGCAGCGAAATGCTCATTGCCTTGTTTGGCGAGCGCTTCAACTTCTCTTCCGACTTCAAACGAATCGCGCTCGACTTTTAAAACTAAATCTTTTAATCCGTCCGCGCCAATGTTCGTCGTCGGATTCGGGCTGACGATAACGTAGCCTTTACCGCCGATTTTTCCGTAGCCGTGAATTCTGTTTTCGCCCGGTGCGGTGCGAAACGTGAAAGCGCCGTTTGGCTGCGGAATCGCTTTCGTTTCGCCGCGCGGAATGTTGAGATTACCGCCGACATAGCCGCCTTTGCCGTATTCCGCAGTGACTGTGAGATTCTCCGCTCCGGCGAAGCTGCCGCCGGTTTTGGCATCAACAATTCGTCCTGAAACTGTCACAAGCGGCGTCAGTTCAACGGCTAAATCGTCGCGCGATTGGAAATTGACAACCGGAGTTCCGGCAATCGCTTTTCGCCATTGTTCTTGAGTTTGCGCGAAAACTTCGGCGTATTTTCCGGCGGCGAAATCCGGGTGTTCCACAAAAACGGCGGCAATGCTCGACCGGTCGAGCATATCGCCGCGCAATCTTTCAAAAACAAAACGCCCGTCGGCATCGGTTTTCGTTTCGCTTCTGGCTTGTCTTTCTCTCGAATATTTACCGTAATACGGCGGCGAAGTTTGGAATTGCACGACCGCACCGGCGACCGGCTTTTTCGTGACCGCATCGAGAACGCGACCGCGAACGTGATGAACGGCGATTTTTGCGGGAGTCTCAGCCGCATCGCTCGTTTTGCGCCAGAGCGCGGGCGAGTAATAATCGGATTTTTGCGGTAAATCAATCTCAAACGTACCCTGCTCAAACGGCAGCGAATCAACCAGGAAAACCGCGCTGTCGTAATCTCTTTTCGGCGCGGCAAAACGGAAAACGAGATTCATCGTTTTTTTGCCGAGAGTGAAGCGGAACGTAACGGGCTTGGTAAAATTGCATCCGCCGCTCGATTCGTGCAGCACAAAAAGGCTGCCCGTTTCCCGGTCAAGACCGCCTTGCTTAAGCTCTCGCGCAGCTTTTACCGCATCGCCGAGCGCCCAGCGCCCTTCGCGGTTTTTCTCGGCTTCGGCGTAAGAAACTTCCATCACGTCTTCTTCGATAAAATCGGGCGCGTCGAGCTTTGCCGGGTTGATTATCTTTCCGCTTGCGTCTCGCACGATGTAATTTAGCTGGCTCGATGGGCAGTATTGCGCCTGCGCCGAAGAAATCGAAACGACGAGCGCCAACAGGCTCATCACAGCCGGAAAAAAGAGATTGAATTTTCGTTGCGGCATTTTGCTTTGCTTCCTTTTGAATTTAACTGCTGCTGTAGCGGGCTTTCCATTCGCCGAAGCCGTCTTCGTAAAAATATTGACGATTCCGTCTGCGATTTTATACAGGCATTGATTCGTTTCGGTCAAACGAATCAAACGGGTTCTTTGTTTTTAGGTCTTCTTTTTTGTTGAAAATCTTCGCCCACATCAAACGCCGGAAATTTATCAAAAACGGCTCACGCTTTTTAAAATTATTTGCTAAACTTGCCGCCTCTGCTTTTTGTGAGCCTTTTCGCTCGATTTTTCTGCGTTAAATTTCCGGGGATTAAACGACGGGAGAAGAGTATGAACAACGAAACAAACGAAACAAATAAAAAGCTCGTGCGCGAGCTGAGCCTGCTCGATGCGACGATGATTGTCGTCGGCTCGATGATTGGAAGCGGCATTTTTATTGTGTCGTCGGAATCCGCACGGCTGCTCGGCGCGCCCGGCTGGCTGCTGGTCGCCTGGCTGCTGGCGGGCGTAATGACGATCACGGGCGCGCTTTGCGTAGCCGAGCTTGCCGCAATGATGCCCCGCGCCGGAGGTCCTTACGTTTTTATGAGCGAGGCTTACGGCAAGCCAATCGGTTTTCTCTACGGATGGTCGCAGTTTCTGATTGTTCAAAGCGGTACGATTGCTGCCGTCGCGGTCGCTTTCGCCAATTTTACGGGCATTTTATTTCCGCAGATTTCGGGCACAAATTACATCGTCGAGCCACTTGTTTTCGGCTCTTACGCCATTAGTCTTTCCGTCCAGCAGCTTTTTGCAATCGTCAGCATTGCGCTCCTGACGTTTGTCAACACGCGAGGTTTAAGCGTCGGCAAATTGATTCAAAACACTTTTACATTTACGAAAACGGCGGCGCTGCTCGGTTTGGTGATTATCGGCATCTTTTTCGGCTGGAATTCGGGCGCGGCGCTTTTTACCGCCGATTTATGGAACAGCACGGCAAACGGCTGGACGCTGGACAAAGCGCAGCCTGCCGCTGCTGCTCTTGGAACGCTCGCTTTCGTCGTAGTTTTGGGCAAAGCGATGACCGGACCGCTCTTTTCGCAATCGGCTTGGGATAACGTCACATTTACCGCCGGAGAAGTCGAAAATCCGGGCAAAAACTTGCCGCGCGCTCTGCTTATCGGCTGCGGAACCGTTGTGGGTTTATATCTTCTGGCAAATGTCGCCTACGTCGTCACGCTTTCACTTCCGGCGATTCAAAACGCTCCCAACGGTCGCGTCGCGGCAGCCGTGATGGAACAAATTTTAGGCGCACCCGGCGTTATTCTGATTGCAGTCGCCCTGATGATTTCGACTTTCGGCTGCAACAACGGCTTGATTTTATCCGGCTCGCGCGTCTCTTACGCAATGGCAAAAGACGGTTATTTGTTCGCCCCGCTCGCGCGCACCAACAACAAACACGTTCCGGCAATGGCGCTTTTGGCGCAATGCGTCTGGGCTTCGCTGTTGATTTTGCCGCGCACCGTCACTTATCCGGCTGGCGGAGGAGCTGCGGTTTTCGGCAACGTTTACACGCAGCTTCTCGAATACATCGTTTCGGTTGATTTGATTTCCGCCGCGCTTTCCGTCTTAGCCGTGATTGTTTTGCGCCGCCGCCAACCTGCGATGGAAAGACCGTATCGCACTTGGGGCTATCCATTAACGCCGATTGTGTTTCTCTCGCTTTCGATGTTCGTCACTTTAACGCTCGTTTATCTCGCGCCCGGCACAGCCGGAATCGGATATTTGTTGGCATTAACGGGAATTCCGGTTTATTTCATTTGGCGCCGCCGCGCCCGAGTAAAGCAGCAAGCCAACGCAAGCGAACCGATAGCTGCAACTGCCGTCCAAGAGTAATCAGGAATAATCTTTTAAGAAAAAGCTCGGAAGCGGAAACACTTCCGAGCTTTTTCTTTGAAATCCCGTAATGCCTGCCGGAGAAGCCGAACTCTCCACTTCTATATTCGAGATACCCCAATCTTTCCTTGAAGCTATCGAAATTGTCTTTCTATTTTACTTTGGAGAACATTAGACGCTGATCCGCAAAAATAATTGACATTGAATTTTGCCTGTGTTAGCTTTAGCCCGCCATTAATAAATAACAGCTTTTCGAAAACGCTCTTTGTCGGGAGAAACAGGAGTATCTTCAACTAAGGCAACCTTTAACTGCACTAAACGGGAACTGAAAGAATCAGAATAAATCAATAAGCTTATTCTCCCGGATTGTTTCATTTAGCTTTCAAAAACGATTTCTACGGAATTATTCTAACCAGGAAAATTAAAGAATATTTCTAGTATAAAAATAGGCTGAGACCAAGTTTACGGGGTGGAAAGTAAAAGTTCAGGTTGTAATTTTTACAATTTAAATATTTATCAGTCTTCGGTTTAAGAAGTCTTGTATTGATAATGAATTTTCCCCTTAGCACCACATCAAATTTTAAATAGGCAGATATGGAAAATCCAAGCATTGATGCGTTCATTCTTTATAATGAAAAGGAAAAAGCAGTTGATAAAATTGCCCAAGAGTTAGAGTCTAATGGAATTTCAATGCATTTTTGGAAACGAGATATACCTCTTGGCGAGCCATGGAATGAATTCGAACAGCAGCGACTTACCATTGCCCGAAATGTGCTTGTTTTTCTAGGCGATTCAGGTTGGGGACCAAATCATCTCCGAATTACTAAGGAAGCCCAAAAACTCAATAAACGAATTATTCCTATCCTAATAGGAACTCCCCAAGAGGAAGAGTTCGAAAAGGCGAATGGTTTATTCCGCGACCGCCGTTATTTAGACCTGCGCGAGCACGACGCTGCGTCCTTCAAAAAGCTCGTAGAAGAAATTCGTACGCTTGAAACATCTTCGGAGGAAAGATTTGATTACATAATAAGTGTTTTGGTTGACGGGGATGAAACAGCCCGTTCCAATACCTTGACGCAAATTCGGATTTCAAAATCGCTAGACCGCTCCGCGCTTGCCGCTCAGCTTAGAAACGAGATTCAAAATCGCTTCAGTCCCGACAATGAAATCAACTTCCCATCCGCTGTCCGACCTCCAAAAGAAATTTCTTCAATTCGTTCCTGGATGCTCAGCTCGCTGATTCAGGCTGACGCAGAAGCCGATGACAGCCGCGCACTTATTTTGCGTCATATAAATGAGTCGTCCGAGCCTGATGTTAACGTTCGCTATTGGACCCTTGCGGGACTTTATTTCCGTCAGGTGTCATTTTTGAGCGAAGCAATCAAAGTTGGGTTGCATGACAGCCAGCCTGCGGTATCGGCACTTGCGGAGGCAATCGCGTCGCCTGATAATCCAACCGTAATCGAACGTTTCAGAGAACAATTGCGGTCTCCAAACTTCGAGATAATCTGGATAGTTTTACGCACCCTTCGGATAGTTCCGATTATTGAACTGGTAATTGATGTCAGCGATTTGCTGGCGCAATCAAAACCCGGTTCAAATCCAGCCTATGATGCCCTTTACGCATTGTCTAACACGCCTATGGCGCGTGAAGCAGTCAAAAGACTTCGGGAAAACCCCGGAATTCAAAGAGTTTTGGAACATGTGATTGCCGCAGCACGAAGTTCAAATCAAAACGCTGGCAGAAACTTTACGGTTTTGCTCGCAGCATTTGAGGATTCAGAGGTAGATCGAGCTTTGAACGAAGCCGAACGCAAACCAAATAATCGCGACATCATTCAGCGATTGCGCTATTACCTAAACGATTATCGTCAAAGAAATCGTCCCGGAAATGAGATGAATGAAGTCCTCGTCGCCGGATACACCTCAGATACAATTGATGTGAACCGCGACCCGCTGGGTATCCAAGAAGATGTGCAGACGCTTTGTGCCGTGATGTTGGCGAAAGAAGTAAAACCTCCATTGGCTATCGGTCTATTTGGCGATTGGGGCACCGGCAAGAGTTATTTTATGAAGTCAATGAAAGCTGCCGTGGATAATTTGGCAGGACGGTCGAAAGATTCCAATTCCAAATTTTGTTCGAACATTGCTCAAATTGAATTTAATGCGTGGCACTACGTTGATACCAATCTCTGGGCGAGCCTTGTCAGTCATATTCTCACGCAACTAGCAACTTATGTAACGCCGAAGCCAACGGATGAAGAACAGCAAGCCGCGCTTTTGTCGGAATTAGGAAGTGCGAAAGCGATTGTCGCCGAGGCAGAGGCACAAAGACAGAGCGAACAAGACATAATCACCGAGCAGCAAACCGAACTGCAAAAACTCCAAACGGAACGCCAGCAAAAAGAGGTGAAACTAACTGACCTGCGTATGACTGATCTCAAAAATATTTTGTCAAGCGACAGGGAACTTGAGCAAAAAATGGAAAATTCCCTGAGGGAAATCGGAGTTCCGGCAGCTTTACGAAACTTCTCGGATTTATCGCGCGTCGTCTCTGAGGCTTACATGGTTCGCGGTCGCATTACCACTTTATTTCTGGCATTAATCAATAATCGTCTGCTTTTGACGATACTTATCTTGATGCTTCTCGTCATACCCGCGCTGACCTACCTTGCGTATAGATATTTGCCGATGGATAATTTGATGGTTCAGGCATCCGCTATCATTGTACAGGTAGGTGGATTTATTGGCGGAGTGGCGGTGATTCTTAATAAAGCTTGGGGCGCGGCAAAGACAAGCCTCGATAATCTGGAAAGTATGAAAGAAAAAGTTGATGAAATTATCACTGAAAAACGACAGAATCCAACGCCAGAAGAAGTTAATTTGCAAAATGAAATTGCCGCGCTGAAAGCAAAAGAGCAGGAAGCCGCCGCTCGCGTTTCAACTGCCGCCGCGCGAGTGGTCGAATTAGAGGAGCGCATCCGCGCTATTAATGAAGGAAGAAGTCTGGCTCGCTTTTTGGCTGAGCGGACTAGTTCCGAAGACTACCGCAAACATCTTGGCATAATTTCTACCATTCGTCAGGATTTTGAATCCTTAGCAACAAGAATGGAAAACGCGCGCGAGAAGCCTGAAGAAGGTTTTCGCCCGGTTGATCGCATTATTCTTTATATTGATGACTTGGATCGCTGCCCATCTGACAAAGTTATGGATGTTCTTCAAGCCGTCCACCTATTATTGGCTTATCCACTTTTTGTAGTGGTCGTCGGCGTTGACCCGCGCTGGTTGCTTCATTCACTCGGAACAACGTATTCAGCGTTTCAAAACAGCGAGGCGCAGACGAAACCGGGGATGAATGTCTGGCGAACTACTCCTCAAAACTATCTCGAAAAAATTTTCCAGATACCATTTAATCTAAATCCGATGACTTCTCCCGGATACGGTAATCTGATTGATAGACTCCTCTCCGTTTCTCCCGCCGAGGAAGCTGGAGAGATTTCTTCGACCACAAAAGTTCCAGAGATTTCCCCAACGCCGACACCCGCTTCTCAGCCGATAGCGCCGACCACTTCACAGGAGACTAAAAGAAAAACATCGGATTTTGAGATAGCAGAAACCGATGAATCAACTAAGACAAGCTTTGAAAATACAACAAAACTTGATAAAGAAAAACCAGCCTTCGTGGTTCAGGAAGAGTCTCTAGCCATTAAGGAATGGGAGGCAAGATTTGCCAAAAGATTATTCGCGCTTATTCCCACTCCTCGCGCTGCTAAACGTTTTTCAAATATCTACCGGATATTGAAAGCGAGGGTTCGACGCAGTGATATTCCACAGTTTGAAGGAACCGCCGAAGTCCCTGGCGAGTTTCAAATCCCGATGCTTTTACTGGCAATGCTAATCAGCGCTCCAACTGAGAGTGTCGTGCTTTTTCACGAACTTTTAAAACAAGCGGAGAATGGTTACAACATTACAAAAGCTCTCGAAAACCTGCAAAAGACAAAATTTGCCACTCCTAGCGGTGAGGCATTTATTGAAAAGATCAAACCGATTATAAACGATTCTGCTTTTCCTAATACACCGAACATCTATATTGACTGGATTCCGCGGGTGTCAAGGTTTTCGTTCGAAGTCGGACGGGTTGTTCATTCTATCCCGTTACCAATTTCTGCGTCTCAGGAAGATAAACAGAAGTATTCTTAATGAGAAGTTTGAAGAAATCAGGGTAGAATGTCATATTCATTTCGTTCTTAACCGTTAAGAGGATTTTTATTCTCGAAGAAAATGCTGTAAATAAAGCGGTTTCAATTAAAAACTGACTTCGTTTCACCCATTAAAAAGTTATTACAAATTTTAAAAAAACTCGTTGACAACTAAATTTAAGCTGTGATAGTTTTGGCGAACTAATAGTAAAACATCTCTACGAAAATTCTGACGGAGACAGCTTCCACTGCATTAATCGGGACAGCAGAGCCAAAATAAATTAACAAATCGATTCTCTCAATTGAATTAATTTAGCTTTTAAAAACGATTTCTAAGGAAAACCAAAATATATGCAACTAACCAAATTTTTTACGGATGAAACGAAAGTAACGCCGGAGAATCTCGGTGAAGCTATCCAGCAGGCGATTGAAATTGAAATTGCCACAATTCCCGTTTATCTCTACACCTATTATTCAGTCAACCGCGTGCCCAATCAAAACGCGATCAGCGGCGGATTGGTGCAGCAGTTAACCGCGAATGGAATGCCTTTGACCCAAGCCAACAACGTCGCTTTAAACCTTTCCGCAGACATTATGGTTTACGCCAATAAAGTCGGGGCGACCATTATGAGCGTGGTGATGGAAGAGATGCTGCATATGGCGCTTTCGTCCAATCTTAAACAGGCGCTTGTGGGGCAGCCGCTTTTGACGGGCAGGTCACCGGCAACCTATCCGACCGAGCTTCCCGGTCACGTGCCGGAATTTCAGATTGATTTGGCTCCATTTTCGTTAAACCAGTTGATGACTTTTCTCAAAATCGAAAGCCCGAAACCGTTGCCTCCGTCTGCCGAGGCTTTGACCGCCATTCCTTATACGACTATTGGCGAGTTTTACGGGATGATAAAAAGCTGCATTGACGAAAACGATCTGACTTACAACACCGAGGCACCGCAGTTGATTCCAGGGCAACGCTATTATTCGCCGAATATGATTGATACGGTTTATTACGATAAACAGCATAAACCGCAATATGTTGACGCCGACGATTCGGGCGATTTGATTCACGTCGTTGACCGGGCTTCCGCCGATCAGGCGATTAGCCAGATTGTCGAACAGGGCGAAGGAAATCCGGACGCTCCCGGATTAAACCCTGATGGTTCGGTAAACTGCGGGCAGATTGTAAATGCGGATTATGACGATCCGGACAGAGAAGAGCTTTCGCATTTTGAAAAATTTGCCCAGTTGTATTGCGAATACAACGATCTGTCTGCGAAATTTACGAGTTATGGTCTGGACGGCAACATCAGCAAATATTTTGTCAAAAACGCGCCCACCAATCCTTCGACGGCGAATTATCCACAAGCAATGGGCTATCCCGCCGGAACGATTCAGGCGGTTTCGACGCTGCTCAATGCCGTTTACACATATCTCTTCGTGATGACCGAAGGCTGTTATAAAAAAGAGGCGGGCAACAACACGCAGTATGAGATATTTATGTTCGGCATCCACAAGTCAATGATCTTTATCCTCGACGCGATCTGCGGCGACATACAGGGTTTGACTTACTTTTTAAACGGGCAGTATTACAATGCCGCTCCGACTTTCGAAAATTACCCGTTCGGTCTGATGTCGAGTCCGAAATCGCAATTAATACAGCTTTACAACACGGCGGCAGCGTTGTATCCGACAATTTCCTATCTCGGACCGAGAATCAACGATTTGCCGGACGTTCCGTTAAATTAATTTATTCAACACAAAAAACAGGAAGAATTATGGACAATACAGAATTTTTATCAACGGAAAATGGTTGCGGCGGGAGCGGTGAAAAACTCGGCGGCATGTGTTCCAATCCGCCTCCGCCGACGCCGACGCCCGCGCCTGCGCCGCAGACCTCGACCGCCGCGCCGACAGTACCTTTGGAACTGCACGTCTGCATGGGCTTGAACGCCTGCAAAGGTCATGACCGTTTCGGCACGAATGAATGCGCGGGAATGGGTTATTGCTCGACGGCGGAAATACATCATTGCCGCACGCTCAACAATTGTCGCGGGCAGGGCGGATGCGGTTTATTCGGCACGGCGGAGGACGACGCGACGCCCGGTGCAAACGATTGCGCGTGGCAGGGCGCATGCGCCGTCCCGATTCAGGCGGAACGCTTTAGCACGCAGGGCGAAAATAAAGGCAAAAGCGTCTGGGTGCTGGCGCGTAAATTGTTTGAAGAAAGAATGCAGAAAGCCAGGCGCAGTTTCGGTCCGTCGCCTTATAAATGCGGACCGCCGCAGGCGTGGTTGATTCAATCTCTCGGAAGCTATGACTCGTGCGGCAGCGCGGGCAATAAATCCTGCACTTTCGGATTTAACGACCCGGCGAAAGACGCGCAGGAGCTTTGCCAGAAAAGCCTGAATCCGGTTCTGTGCGGCGCTTCCCCGCAAGCCGAGTCAAATGGCTGTAGCGGTGAGCAAAATCATTGCGGCGCTCCTGAAAACAGCGAGACGAATCATTGCAGCGCGCCCGAAAAAAGCAGCGAGACGAATCATTGCAGTTCCGTAAAGGAAGGCGGCGAGACGAACGGCTGTAATACTCCGAAAGAAAGTTAGACGATGAGTAGCAAAGAAACCTCTCAACAGTGCAATCCCGGTCTTGGACTCGGATTAAGAAGCAAGCACTTTAATTACATTCTGGAAAATAATCCTCCGGTAGATTGGTTTGAAGTGATTTCGGAAAATTTTATGGATTCCGGCGGCAGACCGCTTCAGGTTCTGCGCCAAATTGCCGAACGCTACCCCGTGGTTATGCACGGGGTTTCGCTTTCTATCGGCAGCACAGATCCCTTAAATTTTGAATACCTGAAAAAACTGAAAAATCTGGCGGAGGAAATCAAGCCTTTGTGGATTAGTGATCATTTATGCTGGACGGGGATTAACGGTCTCAACACGCACGATTTGCTTCCCGTTCCGCTGACCGAAGAATCTCTCAAACACATCTGCCGCCGCGTTCGCGAGGTGCAGGATTTTCTGGAGCGAGAGTTTGTCTTTGAAAATCCGAGCACTTATCTGACTTTCAAACAATCATCAATCCCTGAATATGATTTTCTTCGCTATATGACCGAAGAAACCGGATGCCGCTTGCTGCTGGACGTAAATAACGTCTATGTGTCAGGCTTTAACAACGATTTCGATCCGGCGCATTACATCCGGCAGATTCCGCACGACCGTGTTGTTCAGATGCATCTCGCCGGACACCAGCATTGCGGCGATTACATCATTGACACTCACGACCGGCACGTAACCGACGGCGTCTGGCAGCTTTTCACGCTCGCATGGCAGCTAACCGGCGGAGCGTCGGCAATTCTGCTGGAATGGGACAACCACATCCCGGATTTCGAGGACTATCACGCCGAATTATTGAAAGCGAAAGATTTTATGAATGCCTTTGCAGTTCGCCGGGAAACGCCGGAACTAAGCGAATATCACGGAGCATTTGTCTCGAATCCGGTTGATTTCCTGGTCGCCGATATGCAGTATGAAATCCGCAATTAATTTGAATTTTTTATGAGCGAATCTCCGCAGTTTACTCTCCTGCAAATGCAAAACTGGATGCAGTCGGCGCTCATTCAGCAAAACGGTCGAATACCGGCAATAAGTCCCGAAAATCTGATCAACGAATCGAGCCGCTTGACCGCCGCGCGTCATCTCGGCATTTACCGCCAAAGTTATATCGCCCGCCTGCGCGAATGTATGAAAAACCAGTTCAGCGCATTGGCTCACGGTTTGGGCGAAGAGTTGTTTCAAATGTTTGCCGACCAATATCTGGACGCTTATCCTTCCGACAGCTACACGCTCAAAGACCTCGGCAAAAAATTCCCCGATTTTCTGGAAGAAACAAGACCCGATAGGGAACAGGAGGAAAAGGAATCCTGGATAGATTTTTTAATCGAATTGGCGCGGTTTGAATATTCCTTGTCGGTGATTTTTGACGAATACTCGGACGAAAAAATCGAATTGGCAATCGAATCTACGCCCGACGAAAAATTAAAGCTCGTCCCTCTATTCCAGCTTTTTTATTCCGGCTATCCGGTCTGCCGTTATTATCTGGACGTAACGCGAAAAAAAGCGCCCGAACTCCCTTTTGAAGAAGACAGCTATTGCGTCGTTACCCGAAACAACTATCGTTTAAGCCTTCTGGAAATAAACCCTGCCCAATATCATTTTCTCGAAAGACTCGTAAAAGGAGATTCCATTGCAGAAGCGAAAGAATATTTTCTAAATAATTACGGCTTCGACGCGCAGAAACTGGATAATGCCTGGAAGCAATGGCGGCAAAGCTTTATTGCGGCAGGCTTTTTTCGCGTTCGGATTGAATAATTATTAAATGCTGAGCGCAATCCGACTGAGGTTTATAGCTGAAAGCTTTCAAATCATTTTCAGCCATTTGTTGAAGGTTTTATCCACTTTCCAGACTAGATAATTTTACTGATTTGGCTAATAATAGCGGCGGTTCATTGAGCTTTAAATTGTTTGATAGCAAGACGCTTGTTAATTCTCATGTCAAAAATTTCTTCTGGATCACTTCGAGACGCACTTAAAATCAAAGAGGTTATTCCTTTCGTTGGCGCTGGCGTATCTCGCGCCGTTATGAAAAAGGATGAAAAAACTCCACTTTTTCCAAGTTGGTGGGAATTTCTTTCATTAGCTGCCAACAAATTGGAATATGACGGTAAAACAAAAAAGGCTCAAGTAATCAAGAGCCTTTTGGAAGATACTCCTCTTGATTACTTAGATATTGCACAACGTTCTTTAGAGTCTCTTGGTGTTCCTGATTGGAATGATTTATTGATGCGAACCTTTAAACGAGATGAAAAGGAAGCGGATGAAAAGACCTTGGAATTAGCACAATTGATTTGGCAATTGGGAAGCAATCTAGTTTTTACTACCAATATTGATGAGGTGCTTGAGTGGAAATCCGTTAAAGATGAAAGAATAAATATTCTCGACACGCAAACGGATGAATTCGCCGAGCTTCAAAGAAACGAAATTAAATCACCGACTCTGTTTTATCTACACGGACGAGTTACTAATAAAAGGAATATTGTTTTTACCCGTAAGCAATATGAAGAATTCTATGACCAACAACGTAATAAAGCTAAGTTGGCAAGCTTAGTTTCTTTTATTTCTCGAAAGCCATTTTTATTTATCGGTTTTAGTCTTGAAGACCCTTATTTTGTTGAACAATTAAAATATATTCACGAAATTTATGGCGGCGCAGCGAGTCGTTTTTACGTTCTGTTGAGAAAATCTGAAATGGGAAAACTCTCGCATCTGGATTTTGTTAAAGAAGTTCATTATGACGATTTCGGCGAGCCTTTGTTAGAAATCATGCGTGAAATGCGCAACCTTGCTAAAGGCGATGATAATTCGGAAAAAGATGATTTGACGCCGGATGAATCTAAACCTCCAATCCCCCTAACGCCTGATTCGAACGACAGTTTTTCAAATATTCCATTTCCGTCAAAAGGGACGGAGTTTGTCGGGCGTGAGGGTAAGCTTGAGGAGATTTGGAACGCGCTCAATCAAGGTGGACGCGCAGCGATTGGTCAGGCAGTCAGCATTAAAGGAATCGGCGGTTTAGGCAAAACCCAGCTTGCTGTCGAATACGCGCATTATTACCGCAACAAAACGAATAAAGAAGTGTATTGGCTGACGGCAGATCAAGACCTCAACAATCAGTTAATTCAAATCGCTTTACGAAAGAAATGGTTGAGCGAAACCGATAAAGATTTTGACCAGGCAGAAGTTGCACGAAACCGTTTTCGCGAGCTTTCCGATTGCGTGATTGTTTTCCATAACGTAGAAACGCCGGAATCAATCAAAAATTATCTCCCCAAAGACCGCGAAACAACGCATATTTTGATAACTTCGCGCGAAAAGCAGTCGGGTTTTCGACAAATTGATCTTGATGTTTTGAATTTACTCGATGCAAGCGACCTTTTGTTGAAAGTCGCGGAGCGGGAACCGGAAAACGATCTGGACGAAAAGGGCTTGGAAGGAATATTAAAACAACTTGAAGGATTGCCTTTGGCTCTCGAACTCGTTGGCGGTTATCTCAAAGAATATCCAAACGTTTCTTTTGCCAAGTACTTTGAATTTTGCAGGATGTTCCGCTTGACCGACTGGAAGCCGAGTTCCCAGAAGATAATTTTACCGGGCACGATAAAAGCATTATTCGCACGCTCAAAATCAGCGAAAAGCTTCTCGCTGCCAAACCGATATTAAGCGATATTTTGGATGTATTCGCTTGGAGCGGAACGTCTTCGATGGGCATTTCATTATTGCGCGATCTGGTCGGAACGAAAGACGATTTTACTTTATTGACTGCTCTTGGTGATGCAATCAATCTGCGTTTGATAAGAAAAGAGGATGGAGAACGTTATGCTATACACCGTTTATTAGCCAAAGTCCGCCGCCATGAAAACCCGCTCGAAAATAGAAAAGAATGGCATTTGGAAAAAATTAAAAGGTTAAAAGAATGGTTTTATAAGCGAAAAAATGATTTTAATAAACTTTTAAAATTTGAAGCTGAGATTGAACATTTGAAAGAGTGGCAAAAACAATCGTCTAAAATTGCTCCGTCTGAAACAACAGATCTTCTCGCGCTCAGAGCCTACCCACTCTGGCATCGCGGGAATTATCAGGAATCTAAAATACTTCTCGAAGATGCTTTGAGTTTATATAACGAAAAACAAATTGATGATGGCGAATTATTATCAAATTTATACAACGATTTAGGCGTTATTTCCAGCAATTTAGGAAATCATCAAAAAGCATTTGAATATAAACAAAACGCTTTAAAGATAAATCAAGACTTACCAAATGGGAATCTGGCAGACTCGGCGAAATTTTTAAATAATCTCGGTTCAACATACGGCAACTTAGGAAATCATCAAGAAGCTTTGAAACTCAAACAGAAAGCTTTAGAAATGAATCAAGAATTATTTGGAGAGAAACATCCTAATGTTGCCAGTTCTTTAAATAATCTCGGCACAACATACGACAACTTAGGAAATCATAAAGAAGCATTAAAACATTTAAATTTTGCTTTAGAAATACGTCGAGCATTTCTCACCGAGAGACATCCTCATACAATTTTAACTTGCTACAATTTAATTTCAGTTTTATCAAAAACCGGCGGGATCGAAAAAGCTATAAAATTGGCGCGTGAATTTTTGAGCTATGTTCCACCAAATCATCCTAATAGGAAGTTTTTTGAACATCACGCTAGAACATCTCGTTCGTCAAGCAGACCTAGAGGACGGCGCCGTTAGAAATATCTTTAAAAAACTATAGCGGTTTCAAATTTGTGCGCCCGCATGCCTTTTCAGTGCGCGTCAGTCCGCACAAATCTGAAAACCGCTATAAGTAGGTTATTTTAACCGCTTCCGCGATTGGATTTTAAGTCCTCAAGCTCGCGGTGCATCTCTTTGACTTCTTCCCGAAGACGCGGCAAGCCTTTGACCATCGCGTTTTGGCGTTTGTATTCGTCGAGCGGCTGAACGGGAACGCCCCACCAAACGCCCGCGCGGACGATTTTCCCCGGCAAGACTCCGGCTTTTGAACCGATCACAGCGCCCGAAAGCACGCGCGCGTGGTCGCCGAAACCGACTTGTCCGCCGATTACCACATCTGATTCAATCACGGTCGAGCCGGAAATTCCGGTTTGCGAAGCGACGACAACTCGCTCGCCGATTGAAACGTTGTGCGCGATTTGGACGAGATTGTCAATTTTCGTTCCGCGCCCGATTCTCGTTTCGCCGCGCAATGCAGCGCGGTCAACGCAGCTATTTGCACCGATTTCCACGTCGTCTTCAATCACGACCGTTCCAAGCTGCGGAAATTTAACGTATTCATCCGCGTCGCGCACGTAACCGAAACCATCTGCGCCAATGACGACTCCCGCGTGTAAAACAACTCGGTTTCCAATCGTCACGTTGTCGTCAACAAAAACATTCGGATGAAAAACGCAATTTTCGCCTACTCTCACGCGGTCGCCGATTTTCGCTCCGGCGCGAAGCTGCGTGCCCGCGCCGAGCGACGAGTTTTCGCCGACGCAGCAAAACGCGCCGATGAATACCTTTTCGCCAATCGCGGCGGATTCGGCGATAACGGCTGACGGGTGAATTTCAGCTTTGCGCTTTTTCGGCGGATGCAGCAGCGCGGCGATGCGGGCAAAAGCCAGTTTGGGATTTTTAGCTAAAATCTTTGCGCCCGAAAATTCGATTTCCGCTTTTTCGGGAATGATTAAGCAGGACGCTTCGCTTTTCGCGGCTTGGGCAAAAAACTTGTCGTTTTCGACAAAAGCGATTTCGCCCGTTCGTGCCGCTTCAAGCGAATTGACGCTTTCAATTTTTGTTTCTCCGCCGCCGGAAAATTCCGCCCCGATTTTTTCCGCTAATTCTGCAACTGTAAATTTCATTCAAGAAAAGTAAGCTTAAGAGTCGGAAAACAAAATCAAATTGTTTCCGTTCTGTTTCGGCGCGCGTCAATGAATGACTTGATTCCGAAGATGAGCAGGATTAAGCACAAAATCGCGGTTAAAGTTTGCGCGACGGCTGCCGCCGGGCGTTCTATCTGCGCGCCTTGCAGCAGGGAAACCGCTTTTGGAATTCCCATCACAGTTCCGAGAAAACCGAGCAGAGCGATAAGCAGCGCCGCGTGCATTGCGTGTTTTCGCAAATTCTTCTTAGTCGCAACGCCGCCGAGAATGGCGATAATTAAACCGATTGCCGATGGAATCAGCGCGGTCGGGCTGGCGTGTCCGGTCGAAGCTGCGTAGCCGTAGCCGCCGACGCCGATTAAGATCAGCATTACGCCGATGATAATAGAAATTGCTGGCATTTCTTCTCCTCAAGAAAAATTATTAAGAAAAATGGCAAAAATATCACTTCAAAATTAACAAAATTTGACAAAATATTGAAAATTGAGAAAAAAGTTGAAATTTTGCGTTGACTTAAGCGCTTAAAGTTTGATAGCATCCGCTCAAATAGGTTAGAAATGCGCAATATGTTGCGTGTTTTAAGCAAACTTCAACTCCAAAAAGTAAATTGGCGCAAATAGTTTTAAGCAGTCACGCGCCGGAACAAATCAATTGAGTTTTAAAAAATATGCAATGTGCTTCCTGCTCGAAGACCTTCGCCGCACCGTTATCAGTTTGTCCAAATTGCTCGGAAATGCCGACACGGCATTATTACCCGCCAGCGGAAAAGAGAATGGAAAAGGTAACGACCGCTGATTTAGTCGCTGAGGCGGCTGAACCGAATTTGGAGACAGGTCGGCTCGAAACGCCGACCGCCGTTGCCGAAGAAGCGCCGGTCGCCGCAAAGCGCGAGTTTACTTCGACTCTGATTGAGTTTCCAAAGCGCAAAAACGACGAATCCGAATGGCGCGACGCATTGCGCGAGCGCGTACGGGCTGCGCGCGAGCGTCGTGACGGCGGCGAAGAAATCGAAAAACCGCGCGAAACTAAAATTGAAGCCGCAAAACAAAAAACCGAAGTGGCTGTCGCATCTTCCGGAACGGTGATCAATCTAAAACCGAGTGTCGAAAATCGTCCGGCTAATAATATTATTGCTCGCGCGCTTGAGCGCGTCGAGCGGTCACGTCAGGTTCATCAATCGGCGGCGACGGCTGTCGCGCTCGCGCCGGTTTTTGAGCCGCAATCCGCGCCTGCGCCGAGATTGCAGCAGGCGCCGAAACCTTTCGCCGCTCCGTTCGCCGCCGTGCCGCAGCCCGCTGAAATCGAGGCGAAACCGAAATCCCCAGCGCCGCTTAAATTTGAAGCCGCCGCCATTGAAAATGCGAAGTTCGATTCTTTCTCGAAAACCGAAAATGCTCCGGCTTTAAAAGTTGAAACGACGGTCAAGCCGCTCGAAACATCCGAAGTCGGCATTGGCGTTACTGCGCCGTTTGTTACAGTCGCTCCCGCCGCGCCGAAAAAAGAGCCGCGCAAATTGCCGATGATTTCGGAAGCCGATGCGGATAAATTCATCGAATCGCAAATGCGCATTTCGGCTGCCGTGCCGCAGAAAAAGCCTTCTCCGCGCAGCGGCGTTGCGGTCGAACAGGAAATCGCCCCGCGCGTGCGTGATGCCGAATCCGACCAGCCGGAAATCGCCGAAGATTACGCGCCGCTCAGCTTCAGATTCATTGCCGCATTGCTCGACATCGCTCTTTGCGCGGGTGCAGCGTTTGGATTGGTCACGCTGTTTGCGCCCGCCGGATTTTTCACCGCTGAGAAATTCGGCTTGGAGAGCGCTCTGACTTGTCTCGGCGTTTTTGCCGCAATCAAATTCATTTATTTAACGGGCGGAATTGTGCTGGCGGAAACAACTTTTGCCGGTCGCCTTTTCTCGCTTCGCACGGTTCACGCCGAGGACGGTTCTGCGGCGACCATTTTGGAAGCAATGCTTAACACGCTTGCATATTTGTTGACGCTCGCACTTGCCGGCGTTGGGTTGATTGCGATTTTACTCAGCACTGAGCGCCGAGCCGTCCACGATTGGCTCTCCGGCACGGTCGTGATTCGTGAGAATTAGGTTCAAAGTTCAAAGTTCAAGGTTTAAAGTTTTTTCTTTAGCCTTGAACTTTGAACTTTGAACTTTGAACTTTGGACGGAGAGGCTTTACAAACTGTTGTTGATGAGATTTTGCCGATTCTTGCGGGGAAAAGAATCGGCAAAATTTTTCAGCTCGCGCCGAATCAATTGGCGATTGATTTTCGTCCGGGCGATGGGCGTTATCTTTTTTTGAATTTTGAGCCTTCGCTTGTCCCGCGCCTTTATTTGATTAGGCGGCGCGTGCGTGACCTTGAAAAACAATCGGATCAATCGGGCAATTTTCTGCTTTTCGCGCGAAAACGGCTTTCCGACGGGCAGCTTACGAAGATTACAAAAGACGCCGAAGACCGCATTGTGCGTTTTGAATTTCTGGTTGAGGAGGAAAGCGCGCAAGCAGTCCAAAAGTTTAAATTAGTCGCGCAATTAACCGGAAAAGCCGCAAATTTGTTTCTGCTCGACGCGGAAAATCGAATTCTCGAAAGCCTGCGCGAAACGCATGGAGAGGGGCAGGAAGCGGGGCAAATTTATCAGCCGCCGCAATTTGAAATTCAGTTTCAACCGCCGAAAAAAACTTCGCTGCTCGAAACTATCTCGGAAATCGAATTAAAACCGTCGGATTTCCCATTGTCCCCGGCTTCGCCGTTTTCGGAAAAGCTCGATACGTATTTTTCAAACATCGAAGCCGAGCGCGAATTTGATTCTACGGCGCGCGCAGCAACCGCGCGTTTGCGGCAGGAACTCGCGAAAAAAGAAAAATTATTACAGCGGCTCAAAGAGGATTTTCGGGCGCACGGCGAGCCGGAAGCGATGAAACGGCGCGGCGATTTGCTGCTGGCAAATTTATATGCGGCTCGGCGCGAAGGAAATCGGGTTTTTGTCATTGATTATTTCGATGAAAACACGCCGGAAATCGAGATTGAAGCCGATGAAAATTTGAGTTTGCAGGAAGCCGCCGAAAAATATTTCGCGCGTTATTCAAAGGCGCGCAATGCGGCGCAGGAATTAACAACTCGGATTTCTAATCTCGAATCTGAAATCGAACATTTGAAATCTGTAATCTCAGATTTAGAGAAAATCATAGAGCGGCGCGATGAAACGGCTCTAACTGAATTTGTCGAAAAGAATAAGCTCTCAGGCTTTAAGCAAACTCCGAAAAGCGAAAAACCGAAATCGAAAAAAGAACCGGAGATCGGTTCGGGCGTGCGGCGTTATCGTTCTTCGGACGGACTGGAAATTCTGGTCGGGCGCGCGGCAAAAGACAATGATCGTTTGACGTTTCGCATCGCAAAATCGCTCGATTGGTGGATGCACGCGGCTGATTATCCAGGCTCGCACGTCGTCGTCAGAAATCCGGGCAAAGGCGAGCTGCCGCAGAAAACTTTAATTGAAGCCGCAGAATTAACCGCCAAATTCAGCCAAGCCCGCGAAGACACAAAAGTCGCCGTCAATTACACGCAGCGCAAATTCGTTTCAAAACCGAAAAACGCCGCGCCCGGATTAGTTCGTTTATCGAGCTTTCGGACGATTTTAGTCGAGCCGAAAGAAAGCGGAGAGAGAATAAAGAATTGAGAATTAAAAATGTTTTTTGATTTTAATTCTCAATTCTACGTTTTCAATTCAATTCAAGTGCTTCCTGGATTTTGGTTCGGATGCGTTCCGGCGGGACTGCGCCGTTGACCGCCCAGTGGAAATGTCCATCGCGAGTGACTATGTAGGTTGACGGAAAACCGCTCGGGCTTAAAGCCGAAAAAACGTCGTCGTTTGTCCACCCGACGCGATATGGAATGTCGTATTTGCTGACATATTCTTCAACCATCGGCAGCTTTTCGTTTTCGGCGTTTAAGCCTAGAAACTCAACGTCCCGGTCTTTAAATTCCTGGCTGAGCGCGACCAAATCGGGCATCTGTTTTTTGCAGAACCCGCACCACGTCGTCCATAAATTGATCAGCACGACTTTGCCTTTGTAATCCGAAATCTTAAAAGTTTTGCCGTCGAGCGCCGTCAGTTCGGCGTCAGCCATTTCCGCAGGAATTGCCGTCGGATCATATTTTCCGGCGGCAGTTTTTTGACCGGAGGTTGCTGCGCTGCTGCCTGCGTCTTTTTTGCCCGTTGCCGTCGAATTATTGCAGGCTGGCAAAATGAGCAGGGTGAAAGCGGCTAAAAAAAGTAACGCGCGATTAGCTTGGCGAAAGGAAAAAATCATAAATCAAAACTCCAAATGTGATTTTAGCAACAACTTCAGCGAATGTCTTGCCGCCGCAAGGCGATGAGCGTTGCTAAAACGAGAGCGAAAAACATCGTTAACAGAACTGCCTGATTCAGCGCGACATTCATCCACGGATGCAAAAATGTGACGTAATCGTGAAGGCTCGCGGGCAGTTTCTCGGCTGATTTGATGTCGGGCGCGGGCGGTTCGGTAGCTTGGATTCCGTTTTTTAAATCGCCCAGATAATTTTTCATCCGCCGTTTGTAATCTTCTAATTCTTCGCGCGTCTCGCTTTCGATTTCCGCGTTGCGGTCTTCAATCCATTTATATAAACCTTTTCCTTCGTTTGCGCCCCGCAAATTCGAGCCTTCGGCTTCGAGCGTGTCGAGACCGGAAAAACGCTTCATCGCGTCGAAAGACCAAGAAGCGGGCATCGCCAGACCGGCAACGCGCGACGCGCCTGCCGGAACGCCGACCAGACCGGAAAATAAAATCTGCGGAATCAAAATCAGCGGCACGAGACTCGTCGCCATCTCGGAAGTTTTCACCAGAGCGGAAATAAAAAGTCCGAGCGCGATTCCGGTTGCAGCGGTTAAAAACAAAACAACAAGCTGCGGCAAACCCGCGGAAACACCGGGCATTTGCGTTAGATTGATCAAAGCAAAAAACTTGAGCGGCAGAAACAGCAGCAAAATCTGCAATCCGACGACGAAGCTCAAAACGAGCAGTTTTGAAAGCAAATAAGGCAGCAGACTCAAATTAACCATTCGCTCGCGCCGGTAAACGGGCTTTTCGCGGACGATTTCACGAGCTGCGACCGATGTGCCGAACCAAATCGCCACCAGAGTCAAAACGAAATAAATAAAATCGCGCGGCGCGTCCGCCGGCACTACGAACGCGAGCATCGCGGCGATAATCGGCGCTTGGAGAAGCAAAATCAGGAGATTCAATTTGTCGCGGAAGAGAACCTGAAAATAACGTTTCGTCAAAGTCAAAGTTTGCCGCATCGAGCCGAAAATTCCGAGTCTCCGGCGTTTCGGAGGTCGCGGCGCATCGCCAGTTTGCGCGATTTGGCTGAGCGGTTCGGAAACGTTGCGGCGAAATTCGGGGGTTTTTAAGAAATTTTGTTTCCAGTTTTCGGCTATTTCTTCGGTGATTTGTTCGCGGCGGCGTTTGAATTCCGCTTGATTGGTTTCGGTCGCCTGGTGCAGGCGTTTTTCGATTGGCTCTTCGAGCTTGTCGTAAAGCTCTTTAAAACTGCTCGCGCCCAGGTATTTCAGAGCTTCGTTCGGCGCGCCGTAAAAGACGAGCTTGCCGCGCATCAAAATCACGATTTTGTCGAACAGCCGGATGTTTTCCATCGCGTGAGTCGTTAAAATCACGGTTCTCCCCGATTCGGCGATTCGGCGGAAGAGCTTCATAATTTTGTCTTCGGTCGCCGGATCAAGCCCCGAAGTCGGCTCGTCCAAGAAAATCACTGAAGGCTTGGTAATCAATTCGACCGCAATCGAAACGCGCTTGCGCTGACCGCCGGAAAGCTCGGAAACAAGAACGTCGCGGCGTTCGGCAAGCCCTGTCACGTCCAGAACTTCGTTGATAATCTGGTCAATTTCCGCGCCCGAAACGTCGCCGGAAAGCCGCAATTTGGCGACGTAATAAAGCGTGCGGTAAACCGTCAATTGCCGGTGAATAATGTCGTCCTGCGGCACATAACCGATGCCTTGTTTGAGCGAATCGAGATTTGAATAAAAATCGAGATTGTTGATTAAAACGCTGCCCGCCGTCGGCGGTCGCATTCCGTTGAGCGCGTCCATCAGAGTTGATTTTCCCGCGCCCGAAGGTCCGAGAAGCCCGACAAACTCATTCGGCTGAATGGCGAGCGAAACATCGTCGAGCAATTTTAAAAGCCCGCCGCCCGCACGGTTTTTGACGGTTTTTGTGATGTGAAGCCCGTCAATCCGGGTTTTTGACCGCGTGTCGAAGACAAAAACATTGGCGTTTTGGTCAACGCGAAGCTGAAACGGTCCGATTTGCGCCGTATCCGCGGAAGCTAAAGCCGCTCGCCCGGAAATCCTTTTGCCGGCAATGTAAACGCCGTTCGTTGAGCCTGCATCTTCGATCACGACGCCGTTGGCGGTTTTGAGCAGCCGCGCGTGGCGATTTGAGATTTGCAGACCGTCCAGCCGAATGTCCGAAGTTTCGGCTCGCCCGACGATTAATTCGGATTTGCGGCTGAAATCGAGCCGCAAAAGCAGTTGCGCATGTTGCTGCGGCGGGGCGTTTTGCGCCTGCTGTAAATCTCTGAGAGAAATCTGCGAGCCGACCAGCGTGCGCGGCACTTCTTCATTTCCGGCGGTTTGAGAAACTGTGGAGACGGCTTGCGGCGCGTTCGCTTGCGTGGCGAGAAAACGCAAAACCGGACCGCCCAAACCGAGGCGAATTTCATCGCCGCTTGCCAGCGGCGTCGGCTCGTTGGCGACGACACGGCGTTCGTTGACAAAAGTTCCGTTAAAACTGGCGTTATCAACAATCACGAATTGCCCGTTTTGACGGCGAATCTCGGCGTGGCGGCGTGAAACGACCGCCGACGCCGCATCGACCGAAAAATCGTTTTCCGGCGAGCGACCGAGCGTGATGATTTCTTTTTTGATTTCAAGCGGCGTAGCGCCCGCGTTTTCGAGTGGCTGCAAAACGGCTGACAAAATTTGCGGCGCAGGTTTTTGGGGCGATTTTGGCGGCTGATTGCTTGCAGGCGCGTCTTGAAATGTGGCTGCGAAATCAATCGAATCGTCGAGCGCGGGCATTTCTAAATTTTTAACGCGCAGAACCGGACCGTTTAAGCCGAATTGAATCATCGCTCCCGCCGTAACTTCCGCCGGTCCGCTGACTCGCTGCCCGTTTAAAAATGTTCCGTAACTCGAATTTGAATCAATCAGCAAACAGCGCCCGTCTTTAAACCGCAGTTCGGCATGTTTGCGGGAAACCATCGGATAGGCGGTTTGCTCGAAAACGATTTCGCAAGTTGACGGATCGCGCCCGACTCGGATTGTTTCCTGCGAGAAAGTTTTTTCGTTTAACTGGCTGCCGCCGCGTTCTTCGCTTAAGACGATTTTCATTTTTGCAATTCGGATAAAAAGACGAAATGTATTTTCCGCCGCTAAAATTACCACTAACGCGAAAGGCGGTCAAAAGACCGCCGCACGCTGAACTATTAATCGAGTTTTAGTTTTCTATTATTGTTTCGCGTCTAACGCCGAAGAAGCGATTTCAAAGGTATTTAAAATTTCTTTTAATTCGCCCTTTTCGCCCACATCCTTTGGGCTTGAGATTGCCTGCGAAAGATTGGTGGCGAGCATCGTTAAAAGCAAACCGCTTTGTGCGTCTTGTTTTCCGGTCGGGACGAAAACCGTGCGTCCGAAGATTTTGATTTTTTTGCCGTCCGCGTCTTTGCTTTCGCCGGAAAATTTGACTTCGTAAGCGGCGCGTCCATTCAAAGTTGTTTCGCCTTCGGAGATTTTGCGGAAAGCCGGAATTTCTTTGGCATAAGCGGCGGTTAATTTTTTGACCAGACTCGGAAAAGCCGCGCGGTCGGCTTCAAAATTTCCTTTGCTTTCGTACCAACTAACGAGAAGCTGTTCAATCGGCAAACCGTTTGCGATTCGGTTTGACACGTCCAGAAAATTAGCTGCGCCCGGTTTTCCGGCGTTTTCGTTTAGCTCCCAATTCTCCGGGTAGCCGAGCGAAAACGGTATGAAGTTTTCAGCAAGTTTTCCGTCTAATTCGGTTTTCGAGTTTTCAAAACGAACGAAATTCGGCGGGACCGCCGCTGTTTGAACCGGCTCGGCGTTCGTAGTTTCGCTGACAACCTGCGCTGGTTGTTCAGCCGGAGCGTTTGGCAATTCGGTTTTCGGCGCGGAAGGTTGAAATACGTAAGGCTGTTCGCTTTGGGCTTGTTCGGGCAAATTTCTGTTGTACAAAAACGCCGTCCCCAGAGCGATTGCCGCGACAACGCAAGCTGCTGCAATCAGCCATTTCGCTTTATTGGATGATCCTTTTTCTGCTCCGAAAGTTGTTTTTGATGCCGGAGCGATTTGCTCAAATTCTACTTTTTCAATTGTGGCGGTTTCCGGTTTTGTTTCCTGAACAAGAATCGGCGCTTCGGGACTAAATTCGTTCGGAGCAACAGGCTCATCGTTGGATTTCGCCGCAATTTCCGTTTGGACGGGCAGTTTGCCGGTCGGTTTATAAACGGCGCTTTCGGTCAACGCATTGAAAAGCGATTCGCCGAATTCGCGGGCGTGATGAAAGCGTTCGGCGCGGCTAAAAGCCAGAGAGCGCTCTAAAACGGCGTCAACCACCGGGCTTAAATCAAGCCGCAGATTGGTCGGTTTGAGAGCCAAACCTAGTTCTTCGGCGTCGAGCAAATCGTCTTCCGTCGAGCCCGCAAACGGTTTTCGTCCGGTCAACATTTCATAAGCGATAACGCCGAGCGCGAAAATGTCGCCTTCGGCGTGCCAAAGCTGACCGATCAGGCATTCCGGCGCAGTGTAAGCGAGCGAATTGCTCTTGTCCGCTTCCTCGCCCGCGACGCCGAAGTTGATAACTTTGACTTGTTCAATCGTGCCGTCGTTTTTCAGCACGATGTTTTCCGGTTTTAAATTCCGGTGTGTCAGGCGATTGTTATGCGCTTCGGTTAAAGCCTGCGCGATTTGACGAACGACGCGAGCGGTTCGACCGGCGGAAAACTGCCCGGAAATCTGCATCGCTTCGCGCAGTGTCAAGCCTTCGGGAAATTCTGTGATGATAAACGGTTTGCCTTCGGTCAAGTCTCCGGCGTCCAGAATTCGGGCGATATTCGGATGATTGAGATGCGAGAGCGCGCCGCGTTCTTCGTAAAAACGCCTGGTTTCTTCGGATTCGGGCGGAAATTCGTCAAGCCGGATTTTGATTAAAACCTGCCGGTGTTCGCCCAAACGGTCGTGAGCGATATAAGTGACCGTTAAAGCGTCCTGCTGCAAAACTTTGTCAACCGTGTAGCGTCCTTTGACGTTTTGCCCGACGAGCGCCGCTGTGTTTTCCGCTCTGACTGCAAGTCGCCCGGTCGGGTTAATGCTTCGGTCGCCGACGGGTGCGAAAGAATCCGGTATTTCAGCAGGCAAAACCAGTCTGCCGGTCGGTCGCCGCTCCGAAATCGGAATCGCAGATTGAGCGGCGGACTGAAAACCGTTGCCATTTTCCGTTTTTAACGGCGCGGGGTCGTTTACCGCTAATCGAGACGCGCTGAAACCGTTAGGCGCGAGTTCGATTTGGGGCGGAAGTACGAGTCGCCCGGTTTGCCTGCGCGGCTGCCATTCGGTGTTCGCATCGTTTTGCGAAACGCCGAAATCCGCCGTTAAAAAGGCATTATCTTCGGCACGGTCGGCTTCGGCGACTGAAGCCAAACGACCGCCGTCGTGGGTGCAAAATCTGTTCGCGCCGCTTTGATAAATGCGGCTACATTTGGGACAACGCAGCATTATATAACTCCAAAAATAAAAATCCGTTATTGCTGATTTGCTGATTGAGCGGCGGTTAATTTTGCCTGCAACTGCGGGTTTGCGATGTCAAGCTCAAACGCTTTTTTGAACGCCCGAACCGCGTTAATCGTTTTTTTCTCGCGCAAATAACCGTCTCCGACCAATCCCAAAGCTCCGGCAAGCTGTTTGCGCTCGCTTTCATTGGCGAGCGGCAGAGCTTTCAAGAGCGTATTTTCAGCCTTTTCGAAACGTACGGTGCGAAGATAAAGCGAAGCCAAAGCCGTATAAACCGAAAACGTTTTCGGGCTGACGGCAACGCTCTTGCTTAGAAAATCTTCGGCTTCGGCGTAATTTTGTTTGACGAGAAGCGCGCGTCCGAGCAGATAAAGCGCCGCCGGATTAGATTCGTCAACGGTCAAAATTCGCCGCAATAAATTTTCCGATTCTTCATAACGCTGCTCGCTTTGCAGCACTTCTGCGACAAGCGTCAAATTCGTGACATCGTTTGCCAGTTCGACCGCTTTTTTGTAAGCCTTGTTGGCGTCTTTGTTATGTCCTCTTTTTCTGAGCAAACGGGCTAAATGCGCGTAAGCGACCGGGTAATCCGGTTTTAGCTCGATTGCGCGGCGATAAGCTTTTTCCGTCTCATCGTTGACGATTCCGCGCGCTTCGAGCGCGACGCCGAGCTGGTCAAACGCCGTCGGGTTGTCGTTGTCTAGCGCAATAGCGCGCCGCGCCGCAGCTTCAGCATCAACAAACCGGCTGGCGACGTTTCCGCCGCGATTCGGCTGGACGAGAACGTAGCTCAAGGCAATATTAGCTTCGACGTTGATCGGTTCGATCATTACGGCTTGGCGATAATATTTTTCGGCTTCATCCCAGCGCTGCTGGTCGGCATAAACGTTTGCCAAACCGTAAGCGCTCCGAACATCGCGCGGCTTCAGACGCAGAGCGCGCTCATAGGCTCGCTGTGCGTCGGCAAATTTGCGCTCGTCGCGCGCCGAGTTTCCTTCGTCTATCGCAGCTTCAAATAATTCATCGGCGGTCGCGGCTGCTTTTTCGGTCGGTGCTGAATTTTTGCCGCCGGATTTGGTCAAATCGCGTTTCGCGGTCGTTGATTTTTCGATTTTGACTGATTTAACCGGAGCCGGTTTGTTTTTTGCGGCGCTTGCTGAAGACGTTTTAGGTTTCGGTGGCGGAGACTGTTTGCGTGCGGGTTTCTTTGTTTCGCGCGCAGGTTTTTGCGAACGGAAAACGCCGGAGCTGCTGCCTAAATTTCCGCCGACTTCCTGGGCGTTGGAGACGGCAGAATTAATCAATAGAAATCCGGTCGCCAAAAATAAAACAAATTTGCTGTTTTTCTCGAACATTTTCTCGAATTTAGAATCGTAAAAGGAGAATTGAATACTCTCTCTATTCTAAACTCATAATTCCCGTTTCTTTTCACGAACTTAATTAATCACGAGTCTAATGCCGATCAAATTTGAGCGAGCCGACGGCGCGGACATGTTTCGGAAGACGGAATTAACCGGATCAGGCTTCCGGTCGCTTTTTTCAAAATAGCTTCCGCCCCGAATGACTTTTCCGGGGTCTTTGCCGCCTGTTTCCATCTCCCTGCCCGGATAAGCCGCAATAGTTGTATCAGTCCATTCCCAAACATTTCCGATTAAATCCTGAACGCCCCACTTGTTGGCTCCATTGGGCGCGGACCCGACCGATTTTGCTCTAAAACCGTTCATCACAGCGCGTCCGTCTTCCCATTTGTCGCCCCACGGAAACAAATTTCCGGCAGCGCCGTTTCTCGCCGCATATTCCCATTGGTTTTCGCTCGGCAAAGAATATTCAACTCCATCCTTTTGCGAAAGCCATTTGGCATACGCTAAAGCATCATCAAATGTCACTGTAGTTACCGGAAAATTTTCTTCGCCGTTTAAATATCTTCCGTTTTCCCAATTGCCCGGCGGCTGATGCCCGGTTTCTTTAATAAATTGTTCGTATTGGGTGTTGGTTATTTCATACTTGCTCATCTGGAAATCTGCCACTGTCACTCTGTGGGCAGGTTCGGCTGCGTCTTGACCCTGGTCAACGCCCATCATAAACGTACCGCCCGGAATCGAAATCACTTCAATTTTGGACAAATTCGCCGTCGGCGGATTCTCAGGCGGATTTTGAACCGGAGAATTCGACGGCTGCGGAATTTCGGTTTTTTGCGGCACTACTGCGGGAAACATCAAGCGATAAACGGCAAAACCGCCGCCCGCCACCAGAAGCAGCCCGATGATGAACGCCGCCGCCAAAACCGGAATGTTGATCCCCGAACCCGGTTCGGATTCGATTTCGGTTGTCGGAATCGGGACGTTGATTTTCGACGAATTGTTGAGCGATTTTAAAGTATTGAGCGGAGCGACTTCCGGCTCGCGTTTCGTTTCGGGCTTCGTTTGCGGCTCCCGCGCGTCCGGGTAGCTTTTAATCGCAAACGGCTGTGCCGCACGTTGTTCAGGCTTTTGAACTGATTCGGGCGGGGAAAGCGGCATTGATAAATCAAGTTCCGGCGCCGCTGCCGGAACATTTGTTTTTCCGACCGTTTTCTCCGTTTTTGTCTGCGCGGGCGGAACAAAAGTTTCCTGCGGAATTGCGTTTTTCGGCAACGAATCAGGCTTGAGCTGCGAAGGCAAACTTGTCGCCGCCAGATTTTGCAGTTGCGCGACGGTTTGACAGACCTCGCCGTCGCAGGCTATTTCCGATTCAAAAGCCGTGTGATTATTTTTGACGACCCGCAATTTGTGTTTGCCGCGCCGGATGTTTTCCGCGACGAGCCAGCCGTTTGGTTCCGACGCGCCGAGTTTTTCGCCGTTTAAGAAAACCAGCGATTCCGGCGGATTTGTCAAAACGCGCAGAGTCGCCGAAGGCTCGCCCGCCGCTGCGAATGTTTTTGAAGCGTGGGCGGCGGCTTTCGGCTGGGGTTCGGGTTTTGTTTCTTTGATTGGCTGCCGCGGCGTTTTCGGCTGCGCCGGAACAGCCGCAAGCGGATTTGCCAGAGCTTCGCGGAACTCCTGTGTTAATTCTTCGACTGAAGACGTCCGCTCTGCCGGGTCTTTTTCGAGCGCGTGGCGCACTACTTTTTCGATGCTCGGCGGCAGATTCAACCCGAAATCAGCCAGCGGCGGCGGCGGTTCCGACAAATGCTTCCGCATAATCGAAGGAATCGAAGTGCCTTTAAACGGCACGTCGCCCGCCAGCATTTGATACAGAATCACGCCCAGAGAGTAAACGTCGGCGCGCGCGTCCGGTTCATCGTCCGACCATTGTTCCGGCGCCATATAATACGGCGAACCCATTAAACCCGTCGTTTGCGCTTGAATAAAAGAACCGAGCAGCTCGCCCGATTTGATTTTCGCCAAACCGAAATCGAGGATTTTCACGGCTTCTTCTATCGGAAGATCGCGCACAATCATAATGTTGAGCGGTTTCAAATCGCGGTGAACGATGTCTTGTTTATGCGCCGCCGAGAGACCCGAACAAATTGCCGACAAAATTTCGAGCGCGTATTGCGGAGTTAAGCGTTTCTCGCGGACGAGCAAATCGTGGAGCGCTTCGCCTTCGACGTGTTCCATCACGAGAAACGGCATTTTTCCGGCAACCACGCCGAAATCCGTGACGCTGACAATGTTGCGATGCCGGATTGCCGCCGCCGCGAGAGCTTCCTGGCGAAAGCGCGTGACTAGATTCGGATCATTGCCGACCAGATCAGGCAAAATAATTTTAATCGCGTGAGCGGTTTTCAAATAGCTGTGCCGCGCTTTATAGACGACGCCCATTCCGCCTTGTCCGAGCCGTTTAATCAGTTGATAACGACCATCCAGAACCGGTTCGCCCGCGATGGTGTGATTCGTCGGGTCGCCGTCGTTCGGGCAACGCAAAACGTCGTCGGGAAAGCAAAGTTTACAGGCGGGACATTCTTTCATCGTTTTATCTCGCGTTTCGTCTCGTCGGAAAGAGTCTTCATTCGGCGGCTGTCTCCGCTCCGAAATTCAATACGCCGCCGATGGCTGTTTCAAATCAAACCGCATCTTTAATTTAAATCAAAAGGGAGGTCGCGCGAAATAAATTTTAACTGCTCTAAAATGCTCAAGCAAGCCTGCGAAGCATTTTCGCGCAAAAACCTCTCTCTTTCAACAATTGCATTCGCCGCAAATTTTCAACAAAACCGGAACCGTCATCCGGCTGTCTTCCTGCAAAATTTTACGAGCTGAAATCGAAATTTTGCCTTTTCAGGAATACAATCGCTACCACTTCGATTGCGAAACTACGGGCAAACGTTGTAGTTTTATAATTTATGGAAGCACTCGGAATGGTCGAATGTATGGGGCTGGTCGCAATGATTGAGGCTGCCGACACGATGGTCAAAACCGCCAACGTCGAGCTGGTGGGTTACGAAAAAATTGACGCAGGACTTGTGACGGCAATCGTGCGGGGCGAAGTCGGAGCGGTCAAAGCAGCGGTTGATGCGGGCGCGGCTGCGGCAAATCGAGTCGGAAAAGTTGTCGCCACGCACATTATTCCGCGCCCGCACCAGGAAGTCGAAACCGGAATTCCAGTTGTCAAGACCGGCGAAACGACGCGCAAGAAAATCTCCGGCTCTGTTCCCGAACGCAAATAAAAAATTGCACGGAATAGATTTAAAGGAAAATGAAACCACAGATAATCGCGGATAAACACAAGATAAGAAAAAATATCAGAGCTTATCCGCGTCAACGCGAAGCGGGACGGTTTCATCTTCTTAATAATTTTGTCGAGAGCTTAATTTGATTTATTTTTGGAGAAAAGTTTAAATTTATTTGATTGTTATAATCAGCGGGCAAACTTAAGCCGCTTATTTTTCGACTGTTATTAGTTATGCAAAAAAAACAAAATGGATTTGCGAATGCGGGAATACCGCTCTATTACCAATTGGAAAACGTTTTACGCGAAAAAATCGCGTCGGGCGCGTTCGCGCCGGGTGATCGTCTGCCGACCGAGAGCGAATTGATCAAACAATACGGCGTCAGCCGCATCACGGTTCGGCAAGCGCTCGGCACGCTCGCCGAAGACGGATTGATCGAACGCCATCAGGGACGCGGTACTTTCATCGCGCAGCGCCGCACGCGCAAGCGTAAATTCAACGGCATAACTCATCTGACCGGCTCGCTCGACGAATTGATCGAGATGGGAAACGACGTTCATATCAAAGTTCTTGAATTTAATCTGGTCGAAGCCGACAAAAACGAAGCCGAAATTTTTCAAGTTAAAGTCGGCACGCCGGTTTATCGCTTAAAGCGTCTGCGGCTCTACGAAGACAAGCCGTATAGCTTGATCGTCAATTATTTACCGGCGGAAATCGGCTCGCAGCTAACTCAGGAAGAGTTGTCGTCGGGCGCAATTTTACAAATGATTGAAACCAAATTCGGCGTTCATTTGAACGAAGCCAAACAGCAAATCAAAGCCGAGCTTGCCGATCCGTATGCCGCCGGACAGCTCGGCGTTCGCGTCGGCTCGCCGCTGCTGTCAATCGAGCGCACGGTTTTCGCCGACAACGGCAAGCCCGTCGAATTCGGTCACACGCTTTATCGCAGCGACGTTCACGGTTTTTCGGTTCATCTAAAACGCGAAAACAATAAAACTAAAAAGAATAAAGCCGCAAGTTAAAGTTGAAGCGGCTTTTCCGCCGCCAAAACATTTTAAAATTTAAAAGCGCGAGTTTAATTTAGGCTCGCGCTTTTTTGTTAATATCGTTTACCGCGCGGCTGTGATAAAACAATTGGTGTATGAGTCGAATTGTAATGGCGGCTTTTGGCTCGCTCGGCGACCTTCATCCATTTATCGCGCTCGCGCTCGAACTCAGAGAGCGCGGGCATCAGGTTTCTTTTGCCACGCTCGAATATTACCGCGAAAAACTGGAAACGCTAGGTTTTGCGTTTCACCCGACGCGCCCAGACGTTTCGCCCGATGACGCTGATTTAGCAGCCGATTTAATGGACGCGAAAAAAGGAACCGAGCTGCTTTTGCGCGAATTTTTGCTGCCTGCTTTGCCGGAAAGCTACGCGGATTTGCTTGCCGCAGCTAAAGACGCCGATTTAATTGTCACGGGCGAAGTCGTTTTCGCCGCTCCGCTCGTTGCCGAAAAACTCGGCAAACGCTGGGTTTCGACCAGCCTCGCGCCGTCATCGTTTCTTTCCGCTTATGATCCGATGGTTCCGCCGACCGCGCAATGGCTCGGCAAATTACGTTTCTTAGGTCCGACGTTTCACAAAATTCTTTACTCCGGTTTAAAACTCTCGCTCAATTCCTGGTGGCAGCCGGTTCGAGAATTGCGCCGCCGTGAAAATTTAAAACTTTCGATTGACCCGATTTTTAAAGACAAATTTTCGCCGTTTTTGCATCTCGCGCTCTTTTCGTCCGTTTTGGGAGCGCGGCAGCCCGATTGGCATCAGCCGACCGTTCAAACCGGATTTCCATTTTACGACGGCAAGCGCGACATGGGAAAAATGCCTGCCGGTTTAAAAGAATTTTTGTCGGCGGGCGAGCCGCCGATTATTTTCACGCTCGGTTCGGCGGCAGTTTGGGCAGCGGGAAATTTTTACGAAGAATCGGCGCGAGCCGCAAAAATTCTCAACCGCCGAGCCGTTTTGCTGATCGGTCAAAACGCGCCGCCAAAAAATCTGGACGAAACAATCGCGGCTTATGATTACGCGCCGTTTTCCGAAGTTTTTCCGTTTGCTGCGGCTGTCGTGCATCAAGGCGGGGTCGGCACGACATCGCAGGTTTTGCGCGCGGGCGCTCCGCATTTGTTTATGCCTTTTTCGCACGACCAATTCGATAATGCCGCGCGCTGCGTCCGGCTCGGAGTTGCTCGAACAATTGCGCGCGAATCTTACAGCGCGAAACGCGCCGCCGGAGAATTGAACGATCTGCTGACGGATTCAAATTATAAAAACCGCGCTTCGGAAATCAAAAGTGTCGTTGATGCGGAAAACGGTGTAAAATCAGCGTGTGATGGCGTTGAAAACGTTTTAAATTGAGGAGGTCTTTTTGGAATCTTTAGAATATTTGTTGGAAAACAACCGGCGCTGGTCGGAGCAGGTCAGGCGCGAAAATCCCGATTTTTTTGAAAGACTTTCCACGCTTCAAACGCCGAAATATCTCTGGATCGGGTGTTCGGACAGCCGGATTTCGGCAAATCTTTTGCTCGGCTTGCAGCCCGGCGAGATTTTCGTTCATCGCAATGTGGCGAACGTCGTCGTTCACACCGATTTAAACTGTCTATCGGTGATTCAATTTGCTGTGGAAGTGCTAAAAGTCGAACACATCATTGTTTGCGGACATTACGGCTGCGGCGGCGTCAAAGCCGCTTTGGACGAAAGCCGATTGGGATTGATTGACAACTGGCTGAGACATATTCAGGATGTGGCGAGAAAGCATTCGGCGGCTCTGGCGGCGGTTGAAGACGAAAACGAACGTTGGAATCGTTTGTGCGAGCTAAACGTCGTTGGACAGCTTCTTAACGTTTGCGAAACGACGATTATTCAGGATGCGTGGGACCGCGGGCAGCATTTAGTCGTTCACGGCTGGATTTACGGTTTGAACGACGGAATGGTGCGCGAGCTTGGAATTGCCATCAAAAACAAAGAAGATATGCTCGCACTGCGGCAAAATACTGAGTTTCACTAAATTAACAATGAAAATGAAAAACATTCTGCTTTTGCTCACTTTAATTTGCAGTTTGACTTCCGCGTCTGCGCAGCCCGGACGAAAACCTTCGCCGGCGAGGGCATCGCGCGCGGATTTGCGGCAGAAATCTACGACCACTGCGAATGCTTTGCCGCAGATCAAAACGCAAGCCGAATTCGACAAGCTGGCGCGCATTTATCATCAGGGAACGCCTTATTCTTTGCCGCATTTGATGTTCGTCATTGACCGCAAAGATAAAAACAAAATTTATTACGTTAATTCAAAGAAATACCGATTTCACAAAGATTTTATCAACGGAAATTATCTTTCGCTGAAACGCGGCGAAGAATTTTTCAAAGACATTTATATCAATGATAACCGCCGTTTTATCGTCGGCACACTCGCCTGGCAAACGCCCGTCAAAGCGTGGACTTTCGAGTATTGGGAAGGCGACACGATTCCCGCCGATTTGATTAAGCTGACTTACGACCGAATCAACAAAACTTTCTTTCAGCCCGTCGCTTTCAAACCGAACTCGAATCGGCAGGACGAATTGTCGGCGAAACAAACGGAAATCAAACGAATCCTGCCCGCCGACATCAACAAAAATCAGGAATATATTGCGATGAACACGGCGCGCGGAGTCGGGCGGATTCACGTCATTGATAAGCTCGACGATTCGGTCGAAATCGGTTACAACGAGATTCTGGTTTTAAAAGAAGTTCCTATCAGCTTGCCGCCGGTCGCCGGAATTATCGTTTCCCAATCTTCGACACCGCTTTCGCACATCAACTTGCTGGTTCGCGGCTGGGGCGTTCCGAACGCTTACATCAAAAACGCCGACGAGCTTTTTAAGGATTTAAACGGCTTTTGGGTTGAATTTGAAACCAAGCTCGACCGCTATTCGATCAAACGCGCCGACAAAAAAACGCTCGACGAATGGCAGAAAGCCGAAGAAGCGCGCGGCAAAATCACCAAAGCGCCGCCTTCAAATTTAAACGTCACAAAACTTGCTTTGCTCAATGAACAGCGCCGGAAAGACAGTGTGATTTACGGGGCGAAATCGGCAAATTTGGGCGAAATTTTTAACGCAAAGTTGCCGAACATCGTTGTTCCGCAAGGTTTTGGAATTCCGTTTGTCGCGTATAAAAATTTTATGGAGTCAAACGGCTTTTTCGACAAAGCGGTTGAATTGATGGACGACAATGATTTTGTTCATAATCCGCCGGTTCGACGGAAAAAGCTCGAAGAATTTCGCGCAGCAATTCAAAACGGAAAATTTGACGAAAAATTGCGAGCCGAAATCATCGAAAAATGGCAAAAAGATTTGAGCGGCAAAGGCGTTTTCGTTCGCAGCAGCTCAAACGCCGAAGATTTACCGAATTTTTCCGGCGCCGGACTTTACGATACCGTGCCGAACGTCAAAGAAGCAGACAAATTGATTGAAGCCGTCAAAACCGTCTGGGCTTCGATCTGGAAATTTGAAGCATACGAAGCCAGAGAGCGCAATTTTGTTGACCATACGCAGACATTTATGGGCGTTCTCGTGCAGGAAGGCGTCAACTCGGAAGCGAGCGGCGTGATGATTACGAGCGATCCGTTTAACCCTGACGGTAAAAACTCGATTTACATCAGCGCCAAACGCGGTCTTGGAATCAAAGTCGTCGAAGGCAAGCGCGTCGCCGAACAAATTTTGTATACGCCCAAATCAAATTCCGTTTCGGTTTTAACGCGCTCGGACGAAGACAGCCTGCTCGTTTTCGACGAAAACGGGGGCATCAAGGAAATTCCGATTTCCGGCGAGCGAGCGGTATTAACCGATGAAGTCGTCCGCAATCTGGCGCGCACAGCCGCCCGGATTAAAAGAGTTTTCGGCAACACGCGCGAACAGGACATCGAATGGGGCTATGCGAAAAATCAAATCTTCATTTTTCAATCGCGCCCATTCGTTCAAAATTAAAGCGAGTTATTTTCTTGTTCGGTTTATACGAATCAAGATTAGAAATTCTTCGTCCTTTGCGTTTTCTCTTTGCGCTCTTTACGGTTAAGTTTTCTTTAGAATTAAACCGCAAAGAGCGCAAAGAGAAAACGCAAAGGACGCAAAGAATTTGATTCCTCAGACTCAAGCTCTGCTCTTTGTAAACACTTTTGTATTAAAATCGGTTCTATGAAAATTATCTTTTGTTTATTATTGGTTTTTTCCATAAGTTTTCTGATTTCGTGTTCAAGCGCGCCGCAACAAGCGCAGATTTCAAACGCAAATACGGCAGCCGTAGTTACAAGAGCGAACGAAAATTCGCCGTTGATTGCTTCGAGCCACAGCGCTAAGCAAAATTCGACGCCTCCGGCAAAGACAAGCAGTTCAAACTCAGCCGCTCCGAATGCGCCGATGATGACAGGCAATGCAGCCGCGATTGACACCACCGAATATGACGCCGAAATTGCCAAAGCCGAAAAGAATTTTAAAGCTAAATCCAAAGACGAAGCGGCGAAAACGGCTCTGGCAGAGGCTTACGCCAAACGCGCTTTCGCTTTGACCGAAGCCGCGCAGTATCGCGCCGCGCTCGGTGATTTTCGCAAGTCGTTGAAATTAAATCCGGCGAACAAGGAAGCCAAATCAATGCACGATCAAATCGTGGACATTTTTAAATCTCTAAACAGAGAGCCGCCGAAAGAAGGCGAAGAACCCGCGCCGCTCCCGTTTAAGAAGCAAAGTTAATTGCTTGATGAAAAACAAAAGGCTCAACTCGAACGAATCCGATTTTCAAATTGAAGTTGAAAATGGAAAAGTAACGCGCCGTAAAAGGGATTTCTTACCCGACGGCGCGTATTTTTTTGAGGAGGATCTGGATTTTGCCGGTGACGCGACTGCGAAAGTTATTACCTGCACGGCGTGGCTGATTGAGTTTTATGATTTGAAAGCGGGCGAAATTTATTTTCTTCAGGGCGAAAAACGGATTCGCCCAAACACAAAACATTTCGGTATTTTTTATCCGCCTTTTTCCATTTCGCAAGCCGGTTTCAAAAATCCCAAGGGGCGTTTGCGGGGAATTGCCGCCATCAGATCATTGCCCGAAAAATTTCTTTCGGCTCCAATAATGTTTGAAACTGCTTTGACGAAATCGCCTGCGAGCGTTAAGCAGGTAGCGGAAATTCTGGATTCCGCCGAAAGCCTGCAATCAATTGAAATAAATCCGAAACCGTCTTTGCCGTCGCTTAGAGCGAAGCGTTTGATTGACGAAAATTATCTCGTTTATCCTTCAATCGCGTGCATCGCCGACAAAATCGGCGTCACGCACGAACATCTTTCCCGTCAATTCAAACGCGATTACGGTCTGAGTCCGAGCGCGTATCTGCATCAATTGCGTCTTGCCGATGCGCCGCTTAAATTGGCAAACGGCGAGGAAATTATCAACGTCTCGCAAGATGTCGGTTATAACGATTTAAGCCGTTTTTACAAGCAGTTTCATAAAAATACAAAAACATCGCCGGGCGTTTGCCAGACAATGATGAAGCCGAATCGCGCCTGACAAATCCGCCTG
>DASVQU010000041.1:0-32438 GCA_036388995.1 Pyrinomonadaceae bacterium
CCAAGACGCGCCTCGAAGTTTATCTTAAAATATGGATCGAAAAGGAGAAACAAAATGCGAAAAGTAACATTCGGCGGCGCAAACAGTCTGGATAATTATATTGCCAGAAAAGATCACGCGGTTGATTGGTTGATGTGGAGCGATGAAGCGTCCGAAATTATGAAGGATTATTGGAAAACGATTGACACGATTGTGATGGGACGCAAAACTTACGAAGTCGCAGCCGGAAGCGGCGGCGCTTCTTTCGGCAGTATGAAAACTTATGTTTTTTCGCGCACGCTCAAAAAAATATCCGGTCAAGGCGCTGAAATCATTTCCGAAGACGCTGCCGAATTTGTTCGCAAATTAAAAGCCGAAGAAGGCAAAGACATCTGCGTAATGGGCGGCGGGGAATTGGCGAAATCGCTTTTCGAGGCTGATCTGATTGATGAGATCGGCTTTAACATTCATCCGGTTCTGCTTGGCAGCGGAATTCCGCTTTTCTATGAAATGAAACGGCAGATTGATTTGGAATTAATCGAATGCAGGCAATTTAAAAACGGCTGCGTTTATGTTTTGTATCGCGTCAAAAATTAAGGCATCAGCCGCGCGGAAACTGCTCTAAATCAACCGACCGTCAGCGGTATAAGTGCCGTAAGTTTTTTTGTCCAATAAACTTTTTATCAGATTATTTATATTTATCTTGTATTTAGCTATCGCTTGTGTGATGTAGTTTCCGACTCCGGTATATCTCATATCGAAGTGCATCATATCGCCGTAGCGCCCGCCCCAGAAAAAACCGTTTTGCTCCATTGCGACTACAAACGTTTTATCGAAATTCAGAATCGCGTTTTTCTTAAAATAATCTTTCCTTTTGTATTTTTTTGTGTCGCCGCGTTCCAGCATTCCCGACAGCCAATTTAAATCATTTTGAATTCTCGTTTTTGCTTCTGCGAGGGAACGCAATTTCCATTCGTTCGAATCGGCGCGAAATTGTTCGAGTTTGGTTTCATCATCCAATAAAGCGAAATATTGTTCCAGTAGGCTGTCCAATTCCCGCAGAAAATCGAATCTGTCTTTAATTTTGGCTTTCATATCTTTTTTGTATGTCAAAGCTGCCCTCTTCATTAGCGAAGCGGCATTATTTAATACTTTGTTTAAAGCCTTTACGTCCTCTTTGGATTCGATAAACGGGTTTCCTTTATAATTAATGTCTGCCGCCAAGCCGAATAGGTGATACGAATAATCGGCGGTTGAAGATATTGCCCGCCATCCGCGAATGGTTTCTTTGCTCTTGAGCAGCAAAATGTCGCCGGCTTCGGCAGGAGTTTTATTTAAATCTTTGACAAATTTATCTTCTGTTTTCTGTAGAAGTGTTGCCATTTCGACGTGGATGGGCTGGTCTGAAGTCAGCTCTCTTCCCAAAAAAGCCAGTGGTCTCGTTTCACCGTTCGGTAGATACACTTTCTCGGTAAATTGCTGAAAATATTTCGTCGGGTCTAGCTTAGCGGCAATATCGTCCTTTTTTTCTTCGCGGGCTTTTTCCGCCGCCATGCGGAGAATTTCCGGCACATAAATCGAAGGCGATTCGACAATCTTGACATATTTCTTGCCTTGCCGCTTCGCGCCAAGCAAAACGCGGCTGGCTGAGAGCGGCTTGTCCTTTAGCAAATCTATTTCAACAAATGTTCCGGGAGAATCCGGAGAACCCGTTTCGTAATTACGATTTGATTGAACCGGAGTTACGTTTTGAGGCGAGTTTTGAAGCCATTGGCAATTATCAATCGCCTCTCGCCATTTTTGCGCCAATAAACCGCAATGCGATTTGCCGCTGCTGGCGTCTATGAAATTACCGAATTTTTTCAATTCACCCGTCGGGTTTGAAAATTTGCTCTTTCTTCGATAATGAACGAATTTTTTATCGGGATTTTTTCTCAGCCAAATCGTCCAAATGCAGGTGCCGAAATATAAACACTCAAATCCCCAGCACTCTTTGATTTTCGGTTCTAAAACGTTTTTTGCCTCTAAAATCGACTGCATCGGTCTGCCGCCCGCCGAGTGTCCGGCGAGAATGATGTGATTCGGTTGAGCGTCGTTTGGGATTTCATTGGCAAGTTTTAATTCCTTGAGACATTCGCCGATTAAAAAATCAAACTTCCCGTGAATATCCAACTCGCCGATAAAGGTTGAAGGATATTTACTGCTGTTGCCAAAAAAAGTTGACAAAGTCGGCGCGATTAAAATAGCGTTGCGATTGCTCAAAGCCAAATCTTTACGCAAACACTCGAAAAGAGGCGTGTTCCAGTAATCTTGAATGCCCTGCTTTTTAAACTTGGTTTCATCGGTTTTACAATCTGCGATAATGTTTCCGTGAAAATAAACAATGATATTAACAGCCGGCGACGGTATAAAACCGCTTGGGATAAAAACGCCGATTTTGGGCATCACGGTTTTGCCGAGCTGAATCGGCAAATAAAGCGATTTTCCGAGCTTCGGATCTATTTCTCTCTCACGATAAACGGGGAAGTCTGTATCTACTTCGTTACGCCTGACGGGTTCAAAAAAAACGTTTTGCGTTTCATAATTCGGCGATGCCGAGCCGTTGACTCCGGTTAGAGTCAGGAGTTCATCTTCAAATCGAGTTCGCTCTTTCATTTCTTCACCAGCTCGCTTCGTAGCGGCGCTTTATTGCCTCCGTTAAGGAAGATAAACGCCATAGCCGCGCCCTTCTTTGTCTAAAGAAATATTCAGGTGTTTGGCATAAAAGCTGACTTGCCACGAAAATTCATCTTTATACGGAGGCTTACGTTGCGGAACGAGCATCATCGGTAAATTCTTGGTTTTTTCATCGAGGCTGTATGTGCCGGGAAGGGCGCCGAAACATTTGCGCTGCGACGCTTTCGCGATGCTCTTGCAGTAAGTCGCATCAAACATTTTCTGAAGGAAATCCTTGATTTCTTTAAAGCTTCTCCAAAACTTGCGTGCATATGTGCCGTCGGCTCTCATAGCCGGAAAGAAATCTGGATCGTCACTGAAAAAAAGCGCCTCGTGATGCGGTTCAAATTCAAGCTCAAACATCTCGTCGTCCTTGACCTTGGAGTGATACTTTCTGCTTTTCAGCACCCGGTGTAAAACCTGAAACGAAGAACCGGTAAATACACAACCCCAAACCCAGATAAAGCCGTCTTTCGAGAAAGCGTCAGCGAATTCTTTCAGCGCTGCGGCGTTCATATTGGGCGGAGAGAAATCTTTGCGCGCCCTGCCGTCTTTGTCGTCAGGATCGCGCGTCGGATTTCTGCGCTGCTTGTCCTTACTGTTGACGAGTATCGGACCTTCTAAAAAACCGTGGCTAAAGAAATTCAATTCCTGAATTGATCCCGGATCAGACCGGCTTTGTGCGCGGACGAAATCATAGACATCCGTAATAGACATAATTCCGGCGGGGTTTTTATCGAAACGTATGCCGCTGTAATTATTGGCTGCCGTCACCGGAGTAAAGTTTGACTTATTCACCCATATCCGCTTTTTGTTGATGACTTCGTTCGATTTAACGACGCCCGCGCCTACATCAAAGAGCGTGAAAATCAATCCGGGATCTTTCTTAGAGCCGGGTTTTTTCTGCAAGATACGCTCGATGCGATTTTTACAGTAAGCGGTGAATTGATTCTCATCCGGATCCTCATAATCAAAACCTGCCACGAGGATGAAATGTCTTTTAGACAAACCTTTGGGTGCAATTGAAGGCAGCCAAGCGAATGACTCCGCCTCGCTAAAAGTCTCCGAGCGCAAATTCTCAATTTCTCTTTCAAAACGGGTTCTTTCTATCAAGCGATTTTCTCCCGAACAACCGTTTCTTATACTTGTTGTTCAATCATCGGGTTTGGCGAAGCGCCGAGATCAACTCCGGTCAAAGTGCGGTAAGCCGTCCGATAGGCTTCGATTTTCGACTCAATATGCTCAAGCCATTTCTCCAGATCGCCGTCTTTTTCGGTATCCCGGTGATTAAGCACTTCCAAATCTAAAAGAATATTTCGCCCGTTTTTCGCGCATTCCCTGTGCACGATGTAGCGGTTTGAGTCTCCGCTCGTCACGGGGCGCTTCAAGACGAGAAGATCATATGCCGCCGAAATAAATTCATGCGGGTCGTTATAAGCCGGCGGAATTCCGAGCGTCGTCCGTAAATCTCGAATAATCGCCATTCCTGCGATTGCCCAGATGATGCCGCTCAAAGTGTTGTTGTAGTTTCGACCGTAATCAAATGGTTCAAAGCGCTTTTTCAGAATCTCCAAAGTGTCGCTGATAGTCGTTAGTGTCGCCACAGAAGGACGAGCAGCGCCCGCAGAGCTTCCTTGAATTGCTATTGCCAGGCGCTTGTCTCTGTAGAATTCAAGCGCATTAAAAATAAACTTGTGAAATAGTGTGCTAAAGCCGGTGTTAACCTGTGTGTCCAGCTTGAGCTTGCGCGCGCCTTCGGTAACCCAGCCGAGAGAGGTTTGATAACTGCATCCGCGGTCGCGGACGGTCGAAGACATTCCCATTTTGGTCTGTCGAGTCATAACTTCCAAAATAAGAACAATGACATCGTCTTTAATTTTAATGTCCATAGTATCGAGAGAACCTTTAGAAATGGGAAGTCGCCCATTATTGGCATATGAGTCGAGAATTACTCCAAGAATTTGAAAGACGCCCATTCTCTCAAAATAAAAAAGCCAGAAGAGATCGCCGATAAATAATCTTTTGATGCGTGGGCTGTTAGGTAGTGGAGTTCTGGTGCGAGCGGGCGGCTCTTTAAGGGGATTGCGGTTACCGTCGAGAGTCAGGCACGGAGAACACAAGCAACAATCGCTGATCCATTCAATATCCGCAGCTAAATTAACGTCGCTGCCTACAGAACACTTCAAGAGGTCTTCATCCATAACTTCACCGAGTTTGCCCTTGGTGATTACGTGTCGCGTACCTTTCTCGCCGCCAAACCTGAAATATTCATCGAAATACCTGGTAATGTCGTCCTTTTCTTCATATGGAACGTTCTTAGTTTTGATTAAAGCGAGCAGCTCTTCCGAACATGACGGAAACGCAACAGTAACCGAAGGCTTATCACTTAATAACCTTCTGATTTTTTCCGGCACTGTTTCATTGACCGGCGTATCAGATCCGGGGTCATTATTTTGTTGCAGCGCGTTTTCCCCGCCAAGCGAGGGATTTTGGTCGTTTTCCTTTGAATATTTTGCTGGCATATTCTCGAATTCTCCTTATTTAAACTTTGGCAATCCGTGCACTTGTTTACTCTGTTCGGCAAGCCGCAGCAGCCAATTTGTCATCAGCCGGTCGAGGCTTTCCTCGCTGAGCTTTCCCTGTTCTTTGAGCAAGCGAAAAACCGCCAGATGCGCCGACGGCGGGAGTCCCCGCAAATTGACGGCTTCGTTTTTGCTCGAACCGATTCTTCTTTTAAGTTCCGCCGGAGCCAGGGCGGAAAGATTGAATAATCCCGGAATGGTTCTTCCGTTTAAAACGCGAAACTTTGTGCGGAGCAAGATACTGCTGACGGCGGGAAGATAACTTATAATTTTACGAATCAAATCTTGGGTCGCCTGCGGCGCGTCTTTGAGCGGATATAAATCAATCCACTCTTTTTCCCAATCGTCCCAAACGCCGCTTCCCCAAACCTGACGACACCATTCAAACGACAGCAGCGCGCGCAGATAAGGCGGCGGATGCGGGTCTGTCCACGAAACCCGGAAAACGTGGGCTGCCGGAAGAGCCAGAATTTCTTTAATCGCGCCGGCTTCCGCAAGACCGCACGAGCAGAATGTCCAGAAATCAGGTCCGATCTCGGAACTCCACATCATAAACAAATCCGTAATCGCAGCCGGAGCGTCGGCTTTCATCAAACCGTCGCGCAAAACCATCGGCAGCGCCGTCGTCAAGCCGCACCGAACCGCCACCTCGTGCCCGGCTTCGTGAAGAACCGAGGTCAGATTGTATTTCTCTTTCAATCTCGAATACGGAATTTGGATCAGCGGCAGAGGATTGCGACCTCGACCGGGCAGACTCACGCCTTCGCGTAAGGTTGAAGCTCCAAAACCCCGGTCGCAATAAACCAGCGGTGGCTCGACAATCGCCAAAGCGGGATGCTGTTTGTTAAAAGCATCGCGCGCCAGCACGTCGCAGCCAGCGAGAAGGCGTCCGAGTTCAGGCGTATGCCGCTGCGTCAGCACATCCATAAACGTATCGAAAAAGGCGAACGCTTTGGTCATCTCCAACTCTATTTCGCCCAATTGAGCATTGAGCGAGCGCGCCGCCGCGCGGTTGTCGCTCTGCGCTAAATAAGCTCTCGCTCCTCGATTCAGCCGTCTCTGAAGTCTAATCTCAACCGCTTTCATCTCAGTTTCGAGAACCGTCCATTGTCGTTTCGTGATGTCGTAATTTGACGGCAAATTCACCGACGGGCGCAGCGAAGAAAGCGATTCTATCCGCATTTGCAGCGCTTCGACGCGCCTTTTCAGAGTTTTGGCATGATTCGTCATTAAAACGCGCCGTTCCTTAACGTCTTCTGATAACCACTTCCTCGACATCGCGGTCAATGTAAACGATTTGTCGTTTGCGCCCGGAACCGACCGTGACGCCGCCGCGTTTAAAACGTCTCGCCCGCTGTTGCGAAGTTTTTCTTCCGCCCTGCTGCCTTAACGCGGTTTGAAACGCATTGGTCGCCAGCCTGCTTGCTTCGAGCGGCGAATCGGCGTTTTCGTTAAGATTTTGCGCGAGATGCTCGTATGATTCTCTGGCGACCTCAACGTAGTTGTCCCAGGCTTCTCGATTCGCTTCCGAATCTTCGCTCGTTTCAAAACCGAGCGCTTTAAGCGCAGGCAAAGCGGCTGCGCCCGCCGGATGTGCCGCCAGCGCCGTTTTCGCTAAAGCCAGCAATGAGCCTTTCAGATTACCGCGCGCAAGCTGTGTTATTCCTTTGAGAGCCTGTAACGCCGGAACCCTTCCTGCGGCATATTTAAGCCCTTTTTTGATCAATCCTTTCCCTTTACTTTTGATGAATTTCTTGATCCCGCCGAAAAAGTAATCGCGCTCCATACCGTTGAGCAGCCCTTCAAGCTCTCGATCAAGTTCCGATTCGGACTCGAATTCCATTTGCGACAGCTCATAAAATCTTTCGGCATAATCGCCCGTCTCTCCTTCGTCTAACTCAAACTCCTGCTGCTGCGAGTCTTCTTCATAATCGCTCGCATTTTCAAACTCTTCATCGCTTAATTCTTCATCAAGCTCGCTTTCGTTTTCGAACTCCAAATCGTCCATTTCAAGCTCAAGCTCTCGCTCCAGCTCCGACAAATACGAGTCGTCCTGATTTCTAGCCATTTGTGTAACTCCTTTAAAAGCTCGGCTTAAGAATTGCTCTGCGCCGCTGAAAACAGCGGGCAAAAAGAACTGATATTTTCAAAAAGCATTGATATAGTTGTCTCGCCTGATTTTGCTGCCGGTTTATCGCTCTCCGTCAATGGAGAATGATTTGATTCCGACACAGGGCTATTCACGCCGCATTGATACTCAAATCGAGTTAATTGTATTTTTGCCGTTTTGCGTTTTTAACTCTTATTAACTAACGCACCATAAAGGAATGAAAGCTATCATCACTTTAATATTTTTTTTTCAGGAGTTTTTATCGATTCTTCATCAGAATCAAAAATGGCAGTATTTTCCGGTAAAAGAAGGCTGGTAAATCAGATATATAAACGCCCGAAATTTATATTTGATTGATCTTTAAAATGCTTTTTTCCGGTTTGGATTTCCCTTGGGCGCATTGATTCGGAAAATTCTTGATTGAGCCGGTTTTTGACGTTTGCTTCAACTTTTCTTAGACTTAATATTTTGCAGCATCCGGCGGAAAGCAAACAGTTCCAGCCAAATTTATTTTACAAACGGAGATTAAAAGAATATTCGGTAATAAGTAACAAGCGGTAAGTTAAAAAGTTGATTACTGATTACTGATTATTGATTACTAAAACAATGGCACTTTCGGCAAACGACATCCGCAAAGGAATGGTTATTTTATTTGAAGGCGCGCCGTGCAAAGTGATGGAATTTCGCCATCACACGCCGGGAAACTTGCGCGCGATGGTACAGACGAGACTCAGAAATTTAATTACGGGTTCCAGTTTTGAACACCGTTTCCGCTCGAACGACACTTTGGAAAGAGCGTCGCTCGAACAACACGAAATGGAATATCTCTACTCGGACGGCGATATGCACCATTTTATGAACACCGAATCTTACGAGCAAACCTCGATGAGCGCAGAAGATTTGGGCGACGCCGCCTCGTGGCTTTTGCCCGGTCTAAAAATCGAAGTCGAGTTTTACAACGGCGCGCCAATCGGCGTTAAACTGCCCGACACAATGGAACTTACAGTTGAATACACCGAACCCGGTTTAAAAGGCGCGACCGTCACCAACACCAACAAACCCGCAACGCTCGAAAACGGCGTCACGATTCAAGTCCCGCCGTTTGTCGAATCCGGCGAGAAAATCCGAGTCAACCCAACCGAATCGCGTTATCTTGAACGCGTGAAATAGAGCGTTCGGCTCATGCGGTTGCATTTTCGAGAGCTTTGCCTAAAATCTGGCAAGGCTCTTTTTCTTTAAGTTCGATTTTTATAATCAATATCCTGACGCACTTTCGCAATTGTTAAACAAGAAATGCGAAAGAGCAGGCGAAAACTGAAATCAATTCCATGTATCTCTTTTACAGTTTTATTTTGACAGTCAGTTTTCTGCTGTTGCTGCCGCGTTTTCTGTGGGACGCGGCGCGCAAAGGCAAATACGCCGCCGGGTTTTGGCAAAGATTTGGACACCTGCCAGAATTTGACGGAGAAGGAAAACCGATTATTTGGCTGCACGCGGTTTCGGTCGGCGAGACAAACGCCGCCAAGCCGCTCGTTAAAGAGATTTTAAAAAACTTTCCCGATTACAAATTAGTCGTCTCGACCACCACCAAAACCGGGCAAACGCTCGCCCGCGAAATTTTTAAAAACGAAGCCGCGCTGGTTTTTTACTTTCCGTTCGATTGGAGCTTCGTCGTACGCCGCGCGCTTGAAAAAATCAATCCGTCGGTTGTTTTGATAATGGAAACCGAATTGTGGTTCAACTTTTTGCGCGAATCGAAAAGACGCAAAATAAAAATAGCTTTAGTTAACGGCAGATTGTCGGAAAAATCGTTCAAAAATTACAAACTGATTCGCGAGTTTGTGCGTCGAGCTTTGGCAAATCTCGATTTGGCGCTGATGAGCGGCGAGCACGACGCCGAAAGATTGATTGAATTGGGCTGTGCGGCGGAAAAAACGTTTGTCACCGGAAACATAAAATTTGATTTGGAAACGGGCAAAAGCGAGTTGACCGAAGCTTTGCGGCAAAGATTTGCGATTGACGACGCGCGCCCATTAATCGTCGCCGCCAGCACGCACGCGCCGGAAGAGCGTTGGATTATCGAAAGTTATCGGATTTTTCGGGACAAATTTTGGGCAGAAAACGCGCTGCGTCTTTTGATTGCGCCGCGTCATCCCGAAAGATTCGCGGAAGTCGCCGAATTGATGCAAAATTCGGGTTTCCGATTTGCTCGACGTTCAGCATCAATGTCGGAAACCGACATTGATGCCGATTTGATTTTGCTCGACAGCATCGGCGAATTACGCGCTGTTTATGAGCTTGCCGAAGTCGTTTTCATCGGGGGCAGCTTGATTCCGCACGGCGGGCAAAATGTACTTGAACCGGCAGCAGCTAAAAAAGCTATTGTTACAGGATTTTACACGATGAATTTTGCGGGCATTATCAAAATCTTATCGGCAAAAGAGGCAATTGTTCAATTGCCGAAATTGGAAGAAAACGAAATTCCGGTAAATCTTGAGAGCATTTTTTATGAATTATTAAGTGATAATGTCAAACGAAAAGCGCTCGCCGAAAATGCTTTTGCGGTTTTGCAGGGAAATCGTGGGGCTTGTGCTAAAACAATCGAAAAACTACAACTGCTTTTTAACAGATCAGCTTGAGATTTCTACTTTCGCCAATCAGCAAAATTTTCGCGGCAGCATCCGGCGCGCGTTCTGCGCTTTACACGAGGGAAATTTTAAAATCATTTGATTTAGGGTCGCCGGTTGTCAGCATTGGCAATTTAACCGTCGGCGGAACCGGCAAAACGCCGCTTGTCCGCCTTGTCGCCGAAAGATTAGCCGAAAACGGGCATCGGGTTTGCATTCTGACGCGCGGTTATAAACGGGCAAATCCAAATGAAAGAGTTTTGGTTTCAAACGGAGAGCAAATTTTGGTTGACGCACAAACAAGCGGTGACGAGCCGTTTGAATTAGCACAGAAACTTTTAGGAATTGCGGCGGTTATTGCCGATAAAAATCGAGTTGAAGCGGGGTTTTGGGCGAAAGAAAACTTGGGCGCGACCGCGTTTGTTTTGGACGATGGTTTTCAGCATTTGCGGGTTAAAAGAAATTTGGATGTCGTTACGATTGATGCGACAAATCCTTTCGGTAATGGAAAACTGCTTCCGGCGGGGATTTTGCGCGAGCCTTTAAGCGCATTAAAGCGCGCCGATTTGATTGTTTTGACGCGCGCGGATTTGAGCCGGGAAATTTCAAATCTGGAATCCGAAATAAAAAAATACAATCCTAATTGTCCGGTTTCGCTCGCCCAAAATGAAATAAAAGAGTTGAAACCGTTGGCGGAGTTTTTAAATCTTCCCGGCAAAATGCAAAACGCCCGAAATTTAGAAAACGATTCCGCCATCCGCGTTCCGCATTCCGCGCTCAAAGCTGCGGCATTTTGCGCGCTCGGCAATCCGGCGGCGTTTTTTCGGGATTTGGAAAAAGTCAATTTGAAAATTGTCGCCGCCGAATCTTTCCCTGATCATTACGCTTACCGGCAAGCGGACGTTGAAGAAATTGAGCGAATGGCGAGAGACGCGGGCGCCGAAATTCTCATCACAACGGCAAAAGATGGGGTTAAGCTTGGAAAAATAAAATTCAGTTTGCCGTGTTTTGTAGCAGAAGCGGAAACAGTTTTTGAGGATGCTGAACCGCTTTTGAAACTCCTAAAATCACTATAAAAAAAGGGCAGGAAAATCGAATCCTGCCCTTTTTGTTTTTAATATTCGGAGATTCTATCGGATAAATTTTGCGCCGATTTTTCCGTCGTCGGCTGCGTCGGCTTCGGAACGGGCGTGTTCCGCGCAGGCGGCGCGGTCGGTTTTGGTGTTGCCGCAGGAGTTTGGGTTGCCGCAGGCGTCGGTTGTCCGGTCGGTTTCGGCGAAGCTTGCGGTGTCGGCGAAAGGGCTGGCGATGCTGCCGGAGTAGGCGAAACGCTCGCTTTAGGCGAGGTTTTCGGCGTCGGCGAAGGCGGCGCAGTCTGATTTAAATCCTGCATAAACGGGCTGTTTGAATTCGGATCGACGTAAACTTGTTGACCGCCGGGATAAAGTCCGGGCGGAATGCGACCGCCGTAAGGAATATCAGTCACAGTTCCTGCGGGCGGAACGGTCGAGAGATTGGCGTCGGGATTTGTGTTGAATTGCAAATTTGAGAAATCCGATAAATTTTGCTCAGCCGTGCCGGTTGCCGGATTTATCGGCTGAACCGGACTCGAATTCGGGTCGGTTAGCGGAGTTGTGCGGCGGTTTTGAGTGAAATAAAAAAGCGTGACGCTGAGCAGCGAAATTCCCGCCAAAACCATAAACGCTGTCCGCCAGCGCGCATCGGTTCTTGATTCGGCAGCGACGGCTTCTGCGCGAGGGCGAACAATGCTTTCCTGTTCGCGCTGCAAAAGCGGGAGCGGCGCGCCTTCGGCGGCGGTCGTTAATGCCGCGGAAAAATCTGCGGCGGTTTGGAAACGATGCGACGGATTTTTTGCCAGCGCGCGTTGGACGATTTGTTCGAAAGTCGGCTGCAAATCGTGACGCACGGCGAGCAGCGAAGGCGGAATCTCCTGCGCGTGTTTCATCATTATTTCCGTCGTGCTTGAGCCGACGAACGGCAGGCGTCCGGTCAACGCTTCGTACAAAATGATTCCGAGCGAGTAAATGTCCGAGCGCGTGTCCGTCTCGGATGAATCGTTGCATTGTTCGGGCGAGAGATACGCGACGGATTCGGCACCGTCTCGCGCGGTTTCGCGGTCGTAGAAATCAATGTTTGACGTTTTGTTAGCGGCGTCGAAATCAACGACTTTGATAAAATCGCGCGAGCCGCTGCCCGCAAGCAAAATGCTGTCGCTGCGAAGCGCGCCGTGGATCAGACCGTTTTCGTGCGCGGCGGAGAGCGCGTCAGACACCTGAGATAAAATCGTCACGGCGCGTTGAAGCTGAAGAGCGCCTTCGGTTTGAATCAAATCTTTGAGCGTCCGCCCGTCGAAATTTTCCATTACGAGAAACGGCACGCCGAGCTGGTCGTCAACGCCGTAATCGTTCACGCTCAAAACGTGCGGATGAGAAAGACGCGAAAGCAGTTTGGCTTCCTGCTGAAAATCGGCGACGACGGGCGCGTTGGTCGCCAATTCGGGATTTAAAACTTTGACGGCGACGGGTTTTTCCATTAAAACGTGCGTCGCGCGAAAAGTTTTGCCAAAGGCGTCTTCGCGCAAAAGCTGTTCGATTCGGTATTTACCGGCAAGTGTTTGTCCGACGAGTTGTTCAGTCATTTTTCTGAAATAAATAAAGGCTTTTCGGGAACTGCAAACCTCAAGCTAAGTTTTAACACACGCGCACGATAAGAAAAAGTGCCGCAAAATGAAAATGCGGACAAAAGTTTTCGGCTTTTGTCCGCAAATCTTGATTTGTTTCGACAGTTTAGAGTTTGACGAAAACGACGAGCAGCGCAAACAGAACGAGTGATTCGATCAGCGCGAGACCGAGAATCATAATCGTTTGAATACGACCCGCCGCGCTCGGATTGCGAGCCGCGCCTTCGACCGCGCTTGCGCCGATTTTACCTTGACCGAGTGCGCCGCCCAAAACGGCGATTCCGAAACCGATGCCGGCGGCAATGGCTTTGTAGCTGACTTCGGTCGAAGCGTTATCCGCGCCCGCACCTCCGCCGGCAGCGCCCGGCTGTGCGAATGCCGCCGCGTTCATCAAGATCATTGTTAAAGCTGCCAGAAATAGATATTTAAAGTTTTTCATTTTGTTCTTCCTTTGTAGTGGTCAAAAGCGGCAAAAAGATTATGCAAAACTTAAAATCAGCGTCGCGCGTGTTATTAGTTCGTCGTGCTTCCGGTATGCCGTTGCTGTCTTGGGAGACGCAAAGCTCCTGTTTCGTGCAGACTTTGAAGGCGATTTCTCACCAAATTAAAAATAACGCCGAATCTTGTTTTGAGAAAAACTTTTGCCTGATTATTTAGTCTTGCCCGGCAACGCGCTCGGAACCGTTTCTCAGAGCCGCTCGCCGCACGTTTAAAATTTCAAATTTTTTTACGCCGGAGCAATTACAGTGTCATGTTCAATATGCGGTTCGTTGTGTCCGGTAGCTTCGGCTTGATGATGTTCTTCGTGCGGCGCGTGCGAGACTTCGCCGAGATAAACCATCGAAAGCAGCGTGAACACAAACGCCTGCACCAGCGCCACGAATAATCCCAAAACCATTAGCGGAATCGGCACTAAAAATTGCGTCAAATACGGCGGCAAACCGAGCATTCCGGCGAGACCCGCAATTGTCGCGGCGACCTGCTCGTCGGCAAACATATTTCCAAACAGACGCACGCCGAGCGAAAACGGGCGAATGAAATTGCCGATTAATTCAATCGGGAAAATCAGCCACGCCATCCACCAAATCGGTCCGGCTAAGTGTCCAAGATGGCTAAGCAAGCCGTTTTCTTTAATGCCGATGTAGTTGTAATAAAGAAACGAAGTGATACCGAGCGCAAATGTGACGCTCGTTGCCGCCGTCGGCGCCATAAACAGCGGGAACAAACCCATCACGTTCGACACCAAAATCAGCAGCGCAAACGTGGCGACGACCGGAAAATATTTGACGCCCTGCGGTCCGACGACATCAATCAAAAGCTGGCGAATTCCTAAAACCGTGGCTTCGAGCGTTTGCTGTCCGTTTGACGGATCGTCTTCGGAAAGCTTTCCTTTTAAAACCCAGATCAGCCCGAAAGTCAGCAAACAAGCGACGACGAACATTATCGTGTACCACGGAATCGCATTTTCCGGCGTTAGCGCTCCGAAAGCGGCGTCCGGCGTTGTGCCGAAATTTGCCAGAAATCTCGTCCAGAGCGGACGGGTATACTGCATTTGAAAATGATATGCGGGTTCTCCCAGATAATAATTAACGAATTGAACAAGAACCGGAGTGTGATGACCGCCTCCTTCGGCGCCTTCAGCAAACATCATAAAATTTTGTTAACTTTCCTCTCGATTAACGATAGCTAAATATAATTGGATAACTGCTTCTAATAAAATTGCAAATGCAAATGATAACAAGCCGACCAGCATCGCTGCAACCGACGCCAAATGCAGTTGCGCCGCCGCGAAGATTACGACCGCAATCACCGCGTAGCGAATGATGTAAAACGAAGCCGAAAATTTTCCGCCGCTCCCCGTTCCGACTTTTTCAAATAAACTGCTGAGCGAGTTTTTGAGCCAAAAATAATTTAAAAACGACAGCGCGCCGCCCAAAATCAAACCGATTGTGACATCCCAATCAGCAAAAAAAAGGCTCGCTCCGACAAGCAAAACCAAAACGGCACTCATCGTCGCCAGAAGTCGCCGTTCGGAAAGCACAATGTCGTTTTCCACCAAATCGCTCATTATTTATAAATTTTTGAAGTAATCCGAACAAACTGATAAAACCCGACAATCGAACCCAGCACGATTCCGCCGATGATTCCCCAAGGCGAAGAGCCGAGCCAACTGTCTAACAAATAACCGGCTCCAAGCAAAACCGCGACAGTCGAAAAAAGCGTAAAAGCCGCCGCGTAAGCCAAACCGCTTTTGCGAACATTTTCGCCTTCCGATTCCGGTTCAACTTCTTGATTTTGTTCTTCTTGTTTCACACAAAAATTTTACTCGAAACCGGAATCAATTACGAATTACGGATTACGGATTACGCATGAAGGAATTCGTAATTGATTCCGGCATAAGTATTGCCAAATACAGACCGCGCTCAACGCGCAGGTTACAATCAAGCAATATTAATCAATATTTATAAGGGTAAGAAGGACGAGCTAAACGCGATTTATTTAAAAAAGCGAACAGTAGCGAAAACAGTGGTGTATGAAAATCGAGCAAATCAGAACCTTATCAGGCGCAAATGTCTATACGCATCAACCGGCACTCGTGATGCGGCTCAATTTAGAAAATCTAACGGGCAAAGAAAGCACCGATTTTTCAGATTTTAATACGAATTTATTGGCTTTAATTCCCGAACTTGAAGAACATACGTGCGGTTTGGGCTATCGCGGCGGTTTTGTTGAAAAGCTCTCGAAAGGCACATATTTCGGTCACATTGTCGAACACATCGCCATCGAGTTGTCACATCGTGCCGATTGCGAAATTGCGGTTAATCACGGCAAAACGCGACAAGCCGGACGCGCTCCCGAAATTTATAACGTCGTCGTTGAATACAAAGCCGAGCGAGCGATGCGGTTTTTGCTGGAAAAATCGGTTGAAATTGTCGAAAAAGTGATCTGGGGCGAATCAATCGAAAACCTGCAAAATCTGAAAGCCGAGATTTTAAAAGAAGCGCGAAATCTCGTCGCGCGATATGAATTCGGACCCAGCACTCGCAGCATTGTCGAAGCCGCGCGGCGGCGAAACATTCCGGCGCAGCGAATCGGCGAAGGCAGTCTGGTTCAGCTCGGTTACGGAAAAAATTTGAAACGCATCCAAGCCGCTTCGACCTCGAAAACTTCCGCCATTGCTACCGAAATCGCTTGCGACAAAGAATTAACGAAACAGATTTTGCGGCAAGCCGAAATTCCGGTTCCCTTTGGCGAAACCGTTTGCACAATTGAAGAAGCCGTTTGCGCTTTTCGTGAAATAGGCGCGCCGGTCGCCGTCAAACCGCTCGACGGGCGTCAGGGAAAAGGCGTTTCGCTCAATTTGCTGACCGAAGCGGAAGTCCGAACCGCTTTTGAAATTTCGAGCGAATTTACCGATTGCGTTTTGATTGAAGAAATGTTCATCGGGCGTGATTATCGCGTTCTCGTTGTCAATGGAAAAATGGTTGCGGCGAGCGAACGAAATCCGCCGTTTGTCGTTGGCGACGGAAAATCAAGCGTCGCGGCGCTCGTCGAAAAAGAAAATCAAAATCCGCTGCGCGGCGAAGGTCACGAAAAACCTTTGACGAAATTCAAAATTGACGAAATCGCCGTAGCGCATCTGGCTAAAAAAGGCTTGACGCTCGATTTCGTTCCGGCGGCGGGCGAAATGGTGACTTTGCGCGGCGGCTGCAATCTTTCGACCGGCGGAACGGCGAAAGATGTGACTGACATGGTTCATCCTTCAATCAGAAAAATGTGCGAGCGGGCGGCTCGCATTGTCGGACTCGATATTTGCGGCGTTGATCTGGTCGTGCAGGACATTTCGCAGCCGATTAAAAAAGGCGCGGGCGGCATAATCGAATTAAACGCCGCGCCCGGTTTGCGTATGCATTTGCAGCCTTCCGAAGGCAAACCACGAGATGTGGGCGAAGCAATCGTGGAAGGGCTTTTCCTCCATAATGCGGAAAGCCGGATTCCGATCATTTCAATCACCGGAACGAACGGCAAAACGACTGTCACCAGAATGATCTCGCACGTTTTTTCGAGCGTCGGAAAACGAGTCGGAATGACGACGACCTCTGGCATTTATGTCGGCGGCGATTGTATTGCGGAAGGCGATATGACCGGACCAAATTCGGCGAGCGTGATTTTAAACGACCCGGTGGTTGAAGTCGCAGTTCTCGAAACGGCGCGCGGCGGAATCGTTAAACGCGGACTCGGCTACGATTGGTCTGATGTAGCAATAATTACGAACATTCAAGCCGATCACATTGGGCAGGATGGAATTGAATCTGTTGAGGACATTCTGGACATCAAATCGCTCGTCGCTGAGCGCGTCCGTGAAGGCGGAACGCTCGTTTTAAACGCCGACGACCAGCTTTTGGCGCGGCTGGCGGAAGATGAGCGAGTCAACAAAATTCCGAAACAAATTGTTTATTTTTCGCTTAAGCCCAATCACATTTTGCTAAAACGCCACGTTTCTGCGGGCGGCACGGCTTACACTGTGAAAAACGGCTGGATTGTCGAGCTTTCGCCCGAAGGCGAATTTCATCTCGGTCACGTTGCGGAAATCCCTGCGACTTTTAAGGGGCAAGCCGATTTCAACATCGCTAACGTGTTAGCCGCAATCGCCGCTTGCCGGGCGCAAAACGTGCCGAGCCAGCAAATTATGGCGGCGCTCGGAGAATTTCGCACGGCGCGTGATAACGAAGGGCGATTTAATTTGTTTCACGTCAACGACGGCTACGTTTTGATTGATTACGCGCACAACCCGGAAGCCGTTAAAGCCGTTTGCCGGATGGCGGCGAAATGGCACGACGGCGAGCGCCGCGTGACCGGAATCGTGACCGCGCCCGGCAACCGCGATGATGAATTGATTGCAGAACTCGGTCGCGTCGCCGCTCGCGGTTTTCATCGCGTCATCGTTCGTGAAGATGCCGATTTACGCGGAAGGCGCATGGGCGAAGTCGCCGAGATTTTATACAACGCCGTCAAGACGGAAGCGCCGGAGATTGATTGCCGCATCGTCTTAGACGAAAGCGATGCTCTCAAGCGACAAATTTCCGTAATGCGCGAAGGCGACATCATTGTTTGCTTTTACGAAAACTTTGAAGTGATGCGCGAGATTTTAGCCAAGTGGGACGCGCAGCCGGCAAGCTGCGTCGAAAAGACGGTCGCGCGTTTCAGCCTTGCGCGAGCTTAAAATTTTTGGGTTGTCTCAAATTTTATGCTCTGTGTTTTCTCTCTCTGTGACTTCTCTCTCTGTGACTTCTCTGTGTTCTCTGTGGTGAAATTTCGCTTGAGAAAAACTCACCACAGAGTTCACAGAGAAGTCACAAAGAGCCGCAGAGATTTCCGAGCATAAATTGTGAAACACCGCCCAATTTTTATCATAGAGACGCGGAGACTCAGAGAAAAAACAAAATAAAAATCTCTATTTCTTCGTATCTCTGTTGTAAAGTTTTCTGTTATTTTTCAAATACTTAGGCAGAAAATCAGAGGCATTTTGCATCTAATTTGACGTTAAAGGAGAGTGACAAAATGACTAAGAATAAAGCTGCGGCGGCGACTGAAACTGTCGAAACGAAAACGCCGCGAATTACGAAAAAAGATCAAATTGTGTCGTTGTTTTTGTCCGGCACGACGAATTTAAATGAATTAGCGAAAATCACCGGCGCGAGCAACAGCTATGTCGGTTCGGTTTTGCAGGACGCCGGTTTGATGACCGGGTATTTTGATTTGTACACGACGACGGCGAATCCGATGAACGTTTATTCCAAGTTTTTTGTTAACAAGCTCGGATTTAAAAACGAAGAAACCGCGCTTCGCAGCGTCGAGACTTTGGAAAACGCTTATCGTCAGTTTGACAGCCAGGGCGACCGTGCCGGACAGCATCACGCGCTCGAAATGGCTTTGATTATGTTCGACCGCGCTCGTTTTACCGGCAAACGTCGCGAAGCGGAAATCTTCCGCGACTGGCTGGTAGCGCAGCTCGAAATCAGCGAGCCGGAAACGGTTGGAAATTTCGAGCAGCAAAATCTGCCGATTGAACAAGCCGAGGGCGTCCATTAAGAGAACAGTTAATTTAAAAATTGCCGGAAATGGGGAAAGGAGTTGAAACCTTTCCCCGTTTTGTTTTTTATTCCGCATTTACTGTTTAAAGTCTGCAACCGTACATATAAAACCGATTAAAAATGCTTATAATTCAGTTACGGTTGAAATTTGGTTGTGGTAACGGAAGCGCGTTTTCAAAATCGAAAGCGTGTCTGTCGTTTCTCAAACGGTTAAGCGGTGAATATAACCGTTGTTTGGTTATATTTCCGCAAAATAGAACAAGGGGTTTTATGGTGCGGGCAGAATCGAATTCAATTCGGAAATTAAATCGAAACGATTTCTATTGCATCCGTTTGGCTGCCATTATCCTGACAGTCGAAACTGTTCAAAGTATGCGAGTGCAAACTCAATAAATTTTTGCAAAGGAACACTAGCCCGCTGAAGAATTATCTGGCGGGCTGTTTTATTCGGGAAAACAATTTGGTTATTTGAAATCAATTTGTCTTATCTCGCGAGAAAGAAAAACGGCGTTTTGAGCCGGCGCGGTAAGGCAACACATTTAAAACGAAAGAGGTAAATGCAATGAAAAAAATGGAAAAAGCATTGGTCGTAATGACCTTACTTGTCGCCGTGATGATGACCGGCGCGACGATTGCCACGATGCAGGCAAATCAAAATCAAAACAGTAACGGAAATCGCGGCAACACAATGAATTCAAATATGGGCGCCGCGATGTCGGCTTCCGATACGGAATTTGCAACGATGGCTGCGCAGGGCGGTATTGCAGAAGTTCAGATGGCGCAGCTCGCGCAGCAGAAAGCGACCGGCAAAGATGTTCAAAAATACGCCAAACAAATGATCAAAGATCATACAAAGGCGAATAATAATTTGATGAAAATCGCCGCCAAAAAACAAATGACTTTGCCGACGACGCCGAACGCCGAACAAATGCAAATGATGTCGCAATTGCAGCAAGTGTCGGGCGCGGAATTTGATCGGATGTATATCCAAATGGCAGGAATTGATTCTCACCAAAAAATGCAGGGTCTTTTCCAGAGCGAAATCAGCGGCGGAACCGATGCCGATTTGAAATCTTTTGCCTCGAAAACTTTGCCGACGGTTCAAAAACACTTGCGAATGGCGCAGGAAATGACGAACGCGGGAATGACAGGTGGTGGCAATATGAATATGAGCGGCGGCAGTATGAATTCAAATATGGGCGGTAATATGAACGGAAATATGAATTCAAACAATCGCAACCGGAACTCCAATTCAAATCGCAACAGCAATTCAAACGGAAACACAAACAACAGCAATCGTTAAAATATTTTGGAAAAGGTAAAGAAATTCTTGAATTTCTTTACCTTTTCCTGCTGTAAAATAAGATGGAAAGCAGAGCAAAAATTCTCGGACACCCGGCGCATCAGATGCTGATCGTTTTTCCTCTCGGACTTCTGGGAACGTCGGTTATTTTCGATCTGATTTACTGGTTTACCGGAAATCCGACGTTTGCGCAGGTCGGATTTTGGATGATCGTTTCCGGCATCATCGGCGGATTAATTGCTTCGCCGTTCGGGACGATTGACTGGCTCGCGATTCCGCAAGGAACTCGCGCCAAGCGCGTCGGGCTGCTTCATGGCGGCGGAAATTTCCTGGTGACCGCCCTTTTTGCGCTGAGCGCGTATTTTCGCTGGGGACGCGCGACTCATGAACCGGACGGATTTACGCTGATTTTGGCGCTGACCGGATTTTTGCTCTCATTGGTGACGGGCTGGCTCGGCGGCGAGCTGGTTGACCGTTTGGGTGTCGGCGTTGACGACGGAGCGAATCTCGATGCGCCATCTTCGCTCTCGAACAAAAAGGCAAGCGAGCAGGGCACCAGCGAGGAACGCGGTAGAGTTTTCTAATCGGCGAGAAAATCGAGCAAGACTTCGTTCACGTCATCGGCGGCTTCCTGCTGAACCCAATGCGAGGCTTCCGGCAAACGAAATTCGCTGAAAGGCGCTTCAACCGCTTCGGACACGCCGCGCACGGTTTCCGGCAAAATCGCGTGATCTTTTTCGCCGTAAATAAAAAGCGTCGGAACTTGTATTTTTTCGTCGGTTGATTGCTTGCCGAAAAAACGCTTGAGAATATTGGCGCGATAATAGTTAAGCGGAGAAGTCATTTTTTCGGTTTCGCGCCATGATTTCCTGTATTCTTCAATTACTTCCTCGGTAAAAACATCGGGTCTGGCGGACGTTTTCCTGAGCGATTTTTCGAGCGCAGCATAATCGTTTGCGCTCAAAAATAATTCGGGCAAAAACGGAAGCTGAAAAAAGAACATATACCAGCTCGCCAAAAACTGTCGTAAAGTCTGATTTTTCCGCCAAACCGAAACCGGCGGAACTTGCATCGCACAAAGTTTGGAAACCGATTCGGGATGTTTTTGCGCCAGCCGCCAAGCGACCGCCGCGCCAAAATCGTGTCCGACAATTGCCGCCTGCTCGCGCCCGAAATGCCGAATCAACCCTAAAACGTCATCCGTAATTTTTCCGATTTCATAATCGCCGACGTTTGCGGGTTTGTCAGACAAATTGTAGCCGCGCAAATCCGGCGCGACGACGGTGTAAGTTTCGCTCAAAACCGGAATCTGATTTCGCCACGAATACCAGAATTCGGGAAAACCGTGCAGCAAGATAACCAGCTTTTCGCCTTCGCCGGCGGTAACGTAATGAAGGCGCACGCCGCCGATTTGTGCATAATCGTGTTTTAAATTTTCGGTATTTGGACTCATTGTTTTAATGCGAGACAGTTGATAGTTGATAGTTTAAAGTTGACAGTTATTCGCTCGTTTTTGACGTTTTGACAATTGATGTAAGCATTTTTACTAATTCAACGCAATCGTTATTGATTGAATTGAAAGCTTTATCGTCAATCAAATCGGATTCGTGTAAAAGCTCAAGCCAATATTCGGTTTCGGATGCTTTTCGCAAAGCAACTCCCATTTCCTGGGCAAAAACAGTTCTGGATTCAGCTTGCGTTGCTTCCTTAATGTGCGCTCCGATATATGTGCCGGAAAGCAAAACCTGCTTACTCAAAACAAACTCGCTTTTCTCATTACACAAATAACGATAAAGCCGCACAATTCTGAGCGCAAAAACCTTCGATTTTTCCAAAACCAAACTGTGACTCATAAAACTATCAACTATCAACTTTTAACTATCAACTAATTTGCATAATTAAAAGCCAAAGCCCTGCGCCTCTTCATCCGGTATTTCGATTTTCATTCGCAAAAGTGCTGTCGAAAACGTTTTGCCCTGCGCGTCGGTCATTAAACTCAGAGTTCCGCCGCCGCCGAGCGATTCGTGCAGCAAAAAATTAAGCGCGCCCAAATTCGGCAATTCAAAGCGCTCGACTTCGCCTTTAACCATCGAGCCGAAATGTTCTTTGACTCGTTCCGCCGTCACTTCGCGGACAAGCAACGGATAAAATTCTTCTTTCAGCGCAATCACGCCAACATTTGCCGTGTCTCCTTTATCGCCGGAACGCGCGTGAGCGAGCTTTAATAATTCGATTTTCATAAATTCTTTTTGTTTTGATAAATATTGAAACGCTGAAAGCCAGCTAGAACGAGCGAGTGCGTGATTTCCTCATTTGAAATCAAATCGTCAATTTCCGACAGCGAAACAACGCGCTCAATGCAATGCTCCGATGAATCGAATTGCGGCTCTTGTTTTTTCTCGCAGCCGAAAGCCGCGAAATGATAAACAAAATTATTTTGAATCGCCGGATTCGGATTCGATTTGCCGAGATAAACGACTTCGCCCGCGCCGTAGCCGGTTTCTTCCATCAGTTCGCGCGTCACTGCTTGTTCCGGCGTTTCGCCTTCGTCCACAATTCCGCCGGGAATTTCGAGCGAAACTGCTTCGATTCCCTGACGAAACTGCTCGATTAAAACGACTTTATCGTCATTTGTGATTGGAATTATGTTGCACCAAGCCGGACATTCGAGAACATAAAAAGTGTGTTCCGAGTTTTCAAAATCCGCATCTTCGCTGACGCACAAATCGCGGCGAACGGTGAAAACGCGGCAGTTTGCGATTTCTTCGGAACGAATCCGTTCCCATTTCCTTAATTCTTCGCTCACGCTTCGACAATCTCGACTTTCGTTTGGATTTCGGTTTTCGGAATCAGGGCAGGGAAATAAGCCATTATTTCTTCGACTTTCGGGCGCCCGCCCGCAAATCCTGTGACTGCCGGAGGTCCGGTCAAAATCAGCGGCGCAATTTCTTTCGTGAAACGCTCGACCGCAGCTTTGTCTTGTCCGCGCACTCCGAAACGCAGTTGAACTTCGGGAATATCGGCTGAAGGCTCGCCCGCCAAATGTCCGTGCGTGGCGTTGACGCCGACAAATTCGGTCAAAATCAAATCAAATTTCAAACCCAGATGGTCTAAGCGTTCGCGCAAAATCCGGTCTGCGGCTTGCGCTTTGGCATAAGCGTCCGGGTAAGCGTAAACCAATGTCCCGACGGCTTTAAAACCGGCGGAATAGGCGATTGAAACTTTGTAAAACTCGGTAAAAGGCTTGCCTTTAATGCCGTAAACACGAACGCGATTTTCGCCGTCTTCGGAAAGTTGAATCGTCGTAAAATCGGCGACAACATCGGGCGTAATATATTCGTGCGGGTCGCCCATTTCGTATAAAAGCTGTTCTTTAACCGATGGAACGGAAACAACTCCGCCCGTGCCTTTATGTTTGGTGATAATAAATTCGCCGTTTGGCGCGGCTTCGGCAATCGGAAAACCGACGTTTGCCAAATCGGGAATTGATTGCCAATCGTACTGGCAATTTCCGCCCGAACATTGCGCGCCGCATTCGATAATGTGTCCGGCAATCGTCCCGGCGGCGAGCCTGTCCCAATCGTTTTCAGCCCAGCCGAATTCGTGCATCATCGGCGCGAGAGTCAAACCTGTATCGGTCACGCGCCCCGCAATCACGACGTTTGCGCCTTTGTTTAATGCTTCTACGAGCGGAGCCGCGCCGAGATAAACGTTTGCCGACTGAACTTTGTCTCGCACGGAAGAGAGCGGCTCGCCCGTGTCCATATTCTTAAGCTCGATTCCTTTTTCTAAAAGAGCATCGAGCCTGTCCAAAATATCATCGCCCGTAACAACGCCGATTTTTAATTTGCCTGACATACCTAATTCGGCGGCGGCGTTTTTAACGGCTTCGGCGCAGCCCGCAACGTTTACGCCGCCGGCGTTTGCCGTAACCCGAATGTTTTTCTCAATGATGTCGGGCAAAATCTGGCGCATCAAATCAACAAAATCGCGCGCATAACCCATTTGCGGATTGCGAGCGCGTTGTTTTTGCAGAATGCTCATTGTGACTTCCGCCAGATAATCGAGCATTAAATAATCAATCTGCCCGCCGCGCACCTGACGCACGGGAGCGTCGAGCAAGTCGCCCCAAAAGCCTTGCCCGCTGGCAATTCTAATTTTTTCTCTCATAAATTGCTTTTCAAAAACGCGAATCGAATAAGCAATAAGTTACCGTTTATTTCGGGCTTTTGCCAACATTGGCTTTATTCGCGTTCTGATTAGGATTGTCCGCAGGTGATGGCGACGGCTTCGGCGACGGACTCGGTGACGGTTTTGTTTCAGCCGCTTTTGGGGCTTTTGCCCTTTCGGTTTGCTCGGCTGGTTTCGCCGATTCTTTTTTTGTTAGTGATTTTGGTGTAGCTGATTTGGAGCCGGATTTTCTCGCTTTTGGTTTTACAGAAGCGATTTTTGAAAAATTGGTTTTCGCCGGAGACGGTTTTTTTGCGGTTGATTTCGTCGAAACCGCACTTTTGCGCGTGGTTTTATTCGGGCTTGCGGCAGTTGATTTAAGCGGCACACCGGAAGCGTCGTTTTTCAGATTTGTTTTTTCAACTTTTCCCGTATTTGCGGCGGTTGTTTTTGCGGGCGATTCGGCGCGAAAACGACGCAGCTCATCGGTCGTTGTTTTGATTTCGTCCGTTGCCCGCTTTAATTCGAACATTGCGCGGCGCAATTCGTCGGTGGCTTGTTTGACAACGCTCAGGCTTGCTTCGTCCTGGGGTTTTGCTTCGGTTGTTATTGGCGCGGTTTCAAGCGTCTGAGCCTGTTTTTCAGCAACCGGCGTCGGTTCTGTTTGTGGCGTTTTGAGTGCTGCTCGATTTTCTTTTGCGGATTCGGATAATTTGTTTTCAGCCGCAGTTTCCAATTTTAAAGCTCTCGTCGCAAAGTTGTTGTTTTGTGCTTTTGCTGTCAACGCCCTTGTTTTCGACCTGGCTTTTTTGCCCGAAATTGTTTTCGGCGCAGCGGCTTTTTCCAGCTCATCGGCGGCGACAAAGCCGAAATTGACTCCGCATTTTGCCGATTTAGGATCGGCGCATTCCGCTTTTGTCGGCTCAATCAAACGCGCATCCGTAAATTTTTCCGTTTTGTTGTTCGCGGTTTCGGAAACCGCTTCAAAACGAAATTCGCGTTCTTCGCCGGGCGCGCTCGTGAAAATCAGATTTTTGCCGTTTTTCCGCAGCCGCACGGACATCATTGAATGGGCAAACGGCTGGTTTTCCTTCGGCGTTTCTTCAAACATCAACGCGATTGAAACGTAATCGCCTCCGGTTTTAATTGCCGTAATTCGCCCGGTTCTCTCGCTTCCGTTTGCTGCGCTGCGGAGCAGGAATTTATTGCCTTCGATGCTCAAAGTCGCTTTGCCGTTTAGATTTGCCGACGGGAATTTCAAACTGCCCGCATATGTTCCGGTCAAATCGGCGCGGTCGCTCGTTTGTCCGAAAACAATTGAAAAATTAAAACAACAGAAAGCGAAAAACACGAAACGCAAAAAGAAACCGAGATTGCGGCGCATCAGACAATTCCTCCGGCAAGTTGAAATTCTATTTTCCCGAATGATAGCAAAAAGCCGATTGAAAAAGAATTTCTCAATCGGCTTTTAATAGATGTTAGTTATTACGGTCGTCTTGTTTTCCGGCTATTGCCTGTGACTGCGGTTCGGACGACCTTTTTGGTTCGGCTGGCAGTAGCTTTGACGCCTTTCTTGGAGTAGTGATAAGTGCCTTTGCCGATTTTCTTCGATCTGGAAGTTACTTTTCTGCCGGTTTTATAAGTGACTTTTCCGGCTTTGACAGCGCCTTTTTTAGTTACGCTGGCGACTTTTTTCGTGCCTTCGACAATATCCTGAGCCGTATCGTCGGTTTTATCGTAAGCCTTTTTCGCTCCTTCTACAGTCGCTTCGGCGGCGCTGGCGGCAACATCGTCCGCTTTATCGTAAGCCTTTTTAGTTCCTTCTACGGTCGCTCCCGCGACTTTTTTAGTTCCTTTGGCGGTTGCTTTAGCCGCGTCAACGGTTACGTCTGCGGCTTTCGCAGCAACATCTTTAGTTCCTTCGCCGACTTTTTTCGCTACATTAACGGTTCCGTCTTTCGCTTTTTCCAGAATGTTTTTATCTTCCTGAGCGTTAGCCGCGCTCGTAAAGATGCCGATTAGAACGAGAACCAAAAGTGTTGTAACAAAATAGGACAATCTCAAGCTGATATTCATTACATTTTCCCCCTCATCAGAATTTCTAATGAGTATTGTGCAAACATTGTGCCTCGATAAAAATATTCGCCGCTGTTTTTCTCCGGCGGCGAAAATAGTGGTTAAAATTTGCGGTGTAATAAAAACGCGCGAGAGCTTTATCGCATTTGGAGATCGTTATTTTTCTTTTGTAAAAATAAATTCTCGCCCGCCTTGTCTTAAAGTCATCTGATTTTTCCCGGCGTTGAATTCGATAACGACGCCTGCCGTATCAAACTTGAATTTATCCTGCGCCGTCGCTTCAAGCGGAAATGAGGATTGCCCGGTCGCCTGCGCGTAAAGCGTCGCGGCATCGCGCGTCACGGTTATTTTTAATGGAAATCCTGCGCTCGAATAAACTCCGACATATTTTTCCAAAATGTCGGGACCGACGGCGACGGTTTCAAAGGTCGGAATTGAAAACGGTTTGTTATAGTAAACGGCGAAAGCGCCGAGCAGAATATCGTTAATTGGATAAACCATTCCGTTTGAAGTGTAGGCGACCGCCAATTTTTCTTCCGGCGAATAAACCAGCATTGAGTTAAAACCGTCAATTCCGCCCGTGTGACCGTAAAGCGTTTTGCCGTCGAGCGGAAACGGAAACATTCCCATTGAGTTTGTTTTCATCTGATTCAGGCTCTCTTGCGAGACGAGCTTCAGATTGAACAAGGCGTAGATGAATTTCGTCAGATCCGTCGGCGTCGAGATGATTGCGCCCGCGCCGCCCGGAATACTCAAATCGGTTTCGGTCTCAGGCTTCCAATTGCCCGCGTAATTGTAGGAAAAGCTTTCATTATTGTTCGTATTGGTTTTGCCAGCGCCGAGATAAGTGTCCGAAAGCCCGATTTTGGAGGTTATTCTTTCCTTCAACGCATCTTGGTAAGACTTTTTCGCTACCTTCTCGACGATGTAACCCAACAGCACATAACCGGCGTTGCTGTAAGATTCCTTCGCGCCCGGCTCGAAATCCGGCGTGCTTTTGGCGATAATGGCGAGAATTTCGCTTTGCGTTTTCGGTTTCATCAGCCACGTTCTGAAATCCGCGTCCCCGGTAAAACTGTGGATTCCGCTGCGGTGATTAAGAATATTGCCGATGGTGATTTTCTTCGCGTTCGGAATCTGCGGGAAAAATTTGTCGAGCGTGTCCGTCAGCTTTAGCTTTCCTTCTTCGACAAGCTGAAAAATCATCACGGCGGTAAACATTTTCGTGATCGAGCCGATTCTGTATCTGGTCGCCGTTGAAGCAGGCTTTTTTTCATTGCCGCTGATTTGGCTGTAACCCACTACGCGGCTGTAAAGAACGTTTCCGTCTTTGGAAACGGTTAAGCTGCCCATTGCTTTATTCTTTTCGCCCAGCGCGTCGAAAAATTTGTCGAGCTTGGCTTTATCAAAAGTTTGAGCGTAGCCTGCCGTGAATAAGGCAAGCACCAATAAAAATGGGGATAATATTTTAATTTTCATTTGTGTAACCTCTAACTTTCGAGCAATATTTGAAGCGAGGCAAATTTAATTTGCTCTATAAATTTTCGGGCAAGACAAAAGCGCCGATGTGCGGTTTATCGGTATTCAAACAGGTTTGCAGCGCCAGATTTAAAGCGTCGCGTAAGTTTTCGGGCGCGACAATCGCGTCAACCAATCCGCGCGCGGCGGCGTGTTTGGCGTCCAATTCGCGCTCGTAAGTTTCTCTGACTTTCTCCATCTCGGCTTTTAGATTTTCATCCGGCTCTTGCCCGGCGCGTTTTAATTTTTCGAGCTGCGTTCCGAAAATCGCCTGCACCGCCGAATCGCCTTCCATTACGCCCATTCTTCCGGTCGGCAAACTGAAAATAAAATCGGGATCAAAACCTTGCCCAGCCATCGCATAATAACCCGCACCCGAAGCGTGATTTATTGTTAAAACGATTTTCGGCACGGCGGCGGTCGCCATCGCTTCGACAAAACGCGCTCCGGCGCGAATAATGCCGGAATGCTCGGCTTCCGCGCCGACCATAAAACCCGAAACGTCCTGCACAAACAACAGCGGCGTTTGGTGACGATTGCAGTTTTCGATGAAATACGCGGTTTTTTCCGCTGATTCGGTGTAAACAATTCCGCCGAAACGCGGCGGTTGTTTCGGGTCTGCGCCGCGAATCATCCCGCGCGAGTTTGCGATGACGCCGACCAGAATGCCGCCGATGCGCGCCGTGCCGCAAATCATTTCTTTGGCAAAATCCGCCTGGAACTCGTCGAGCTTTCCGCCGTCCAAAATGCAGTTTAAAACTTCGCGCATATTGTAAGGCGCTTTGTGTTCGGCGGGCAGCAAATGGTACAAATCCGTTATGGGGCGCGCCGGATTTGCAGATTCCGTGATCGAAACCGGCGATTCGAGCTTTTTAGGTAATTCGGAAACAATCCGGCGGATTTTTTCGAGACAGGCTTCATCGCTTTCAAGCCGGAAATGAGCGACGCCGCTGATTGCGTTGTGCGTCAGAGCGCCGCCTAAACTCTCGTTGTCAATCGTCTGACCTGTCGCGCCTTTGACGAGATTTGCGCCGCCGAGTCCCATAAAACTGGTTTTTTCGACCATCAAAATCACGTCGGAAAGCGCGGGCAAATAAGCGCCGCCCGCCACGCACATTCCCATTACGGCGGCGATTTGCGGCACTTTCAGATAACGGCGCATAATTGAGTTGTAATAAAAAATCCGCGCCGCTCCGTATTGACCGGGAAAAACACCGCCCTGATACGGCAGATTGACGCCCGCCGAATCAACCAGATAAATAATCGGCACGCGGTTGCGCATCGCAATTTCCTGCGCGCGCAAAATTTTCTTGATCGTTTCGGGATACCACGCGCCCGCTTTAATCGTTGCGTCATTGGCGATTACGACGCATTCGCGCCCGTGAATCTTGCCGATTGCCGTGACGACCGCGGCGGCAGGAGCTTGTCCTTTGTATTCGTCGTAAGCAACGAGCAAGCCGATTTCCTGCACGTATTCGTCTTTGTCGAAAAGTTGTTCGATTCGCTCGCGCGCCGTCAATTTTCCTTGCGCGTGCTGTTTTTCGATTTTTTCCGCGCCGCCGCCAAGTTTAAGTTTGCGTTCGAGCCGTTGTAATTCGTCGGTTAATTGCCGGAGTCTGGTTTGAGTTTCTGATGTTTTCATTAGAGAAAAGAAAATCGTTTATTCCATCAAGAAAATTATCACAAGACAAGAAATCTGAACAAAAGGCGGCGTTTTAAACATCAAAGCGGCTGCTGATTTAAGATTGATTTGGAAGAATGACGAAAGTTTTGCGCCTTTATGAAATGATTTTCCGTCGCGGCGCGCTCGTGCGGCAAATTGTTCACGCCGTTATCAGCATTGCTTTGCGGTTGTTTTTCCGGCGTATCGAAACGAGCGGCGCTAATCGCGTTCCCGAAAAAGGCGCATTGATCTTTGTTCTCAATCATTCGAACGGACTGATTGATCCGGCGCTTGTTTTTGTCGCGCTGCCGCGTCCGGTTTCTTTTCTCGCCAAATCAACGCTGTTCGATTTGCCGGTGATCGGCTTTTTGCTCCGCACGCTCGAAACTCTGCCGCTTTACCGCCGAGTTGATGCCGGGGAAAACATTGCGCTGAATCAAAGAACTTTTGCCGCCTCTCACGAATTGCTTAGAAAAGGCGGCGCAATCGCGCTTTTTCCCGAAGGCGTTTCTCACAACGAAACCAAATTGCTTCCCGTAAAAACGGGCGCGGCGCGAATCGCACTCGGCGCTTTGTCGGTTGATCGAGAACGAAATTTGAATCTAAAAATAGTTCCGGTCGGACTTTATTACACTTCAAAAACGAGCTTTCGGAGCGAAGCTCTGCTCCGATTCGGCGAGCCGTTCGACGTTTTACCGATTGAATCGGACGAAAACAATCAGCCGCCGCGCGAAGCCGTCCGCGAGCTTTCGGAAACAATCACCGAAAAGCTGCGCGAGGTAACGCTCAACGTCGAGAACAAAGAACAGTTGGAAATAGTGGAGCGCACCGAACAGATTTTTTCTTCGGTTTACGAAACTCTAAATTTGCGCACATCGCTTGCCGAAGAGCTTGAAAGCCGTCGCCGCTTCGCCGCGCAAATCGAAAATTACAGACAGCGCTCGCCCGAAAAAGTTGCAAACTTAAACGAGCGAATTGCGAAGTATGAAAATGAGCTAAAAGAAATCGGCATCGCGCCCGAGCATCTTTCCGTCTCCGAACATCCTTTGCTCGATATAATCTGGCGTTTCTGGCTGCGCGTAGTCATAATTTTTCTGCTTTTGCCGATAATTGTGGTCGGCGCGGTTTTGCATCTTCCGGCTTATTTACTGTGTCTGCTGCTGGCGCGCGTTTTTCGCCGTCACGGACCGGACGAATCGGGCGGTACGATTAAAATTCTGGCGGCGATTTTACTGATGCCGTTGACCTGGACAACTGTTTCGGTCTTATTTTTTCTTTATTGGAACTGGCAAGCCGCTCTGATTTCATTTCCTTTAAGCATCGTTTGCGGCTACATCGCTTTGCGAAGCTTGGAAGAATTGATTGCAATGCGCGGCTGGTACAACGCTGCGCGCGTTTTGGCTCGCAACCCGAATTTATTCGTCCGGCTTTTGCGCGAACGCCGCATTTTGCACGAAGAGATTTCCGCTTTTGACTCCGACTATAAACCACAGAGTCACAGAGACACAGAGAAAATTCAAAGAGGATAAAAGACAAAAATGCTTTTTTGCTCTTTCCGTCTGGTTTATTTTATTTTGTTTGAAAACTCTGTGTTTCTGTGACTCTGTGGTGAATTTCAACTCCGCGAAACGCGCTTCGCTTTTTCGATAAGCTCGACAAATTCCACCCGATAGCCTTTTAAATCGTTGCCGCGCGAGTTTCGAGCGTGGTTTAAAACATTATTCCAGCTTGCGTTTCCTTTATAGCGTGAATCGCGGAGCAACAAGCCAAAACCGGCGACCGACGCGGCGAAACGCAGATTTTCCGAAGACTGTTCAAATTGATTCTGCGCGGTTGCCAGACCGATTGAAAGTAAGCGACTCTCGTTTTCGTCCGGTTTTTTGTAGCGCAGTTTTACGGTCAAAAGCTCGCTCCCGTTTGTTCTGACCGATTCGACCGGAGTCGAATATTTTAATTCGTCAACGCCCGGATTTTCTATCTTTTGTCCGGCGGGAACGATCTCGTACAACGCCGTGACTGAAATTCCAGCGCCGATTTCGCCCGCGTCTTTGCGGTCATCGTTAAAATCGCGGTCGGCGAGCAGACGGTTTTCATAACCGATCAAACGATAACCGGCGACCTGCGCGGGATTAAATTCGACCTGGATTTTCACATCTTTGGCGATTGTGTAAAGCGTTCCGGCGATTTGCTGCCCCAATGCTTTGCGCGCTTCTTCAAGCGAATCAATGTAAGCGTAATTGCCGTTTCCTTTGTTCGATAATTTCTCCATCATCGAATCGTTATAATTTCCAGAGCCAAAACCGAGAACCGACAAAAACACGCCGGATTGCCGTTTGTTTTCGATCAACCGGACAAGCTCGTCGTCGCCGGTCACGCCGACATTAAAATCGCCGTCGGTCGCCAAAATCACGCGGTTGTTGCCGCCGTTGATGAAATTTTCCTGCGCGACGCGATAAGCGAGCTGGATTCCTTGCCCGCCGTTGGTCGAGCCGCCGGCTTCGAGGTTGTCAATCGCGTTTAAAATCTCTTTTCTGCGTTCGCCCGAAGTCGAAGGCAGAACCAGCCCGCTCGTTCCCGCATAAACGACTATCGCCGCGCGGTCTTTCGCCGAAAGCTGATTGACGAGCATTTTCAAGCCTTGTTTAACGAGCGGCAATTTCGCCGGTTCGTTCATCGAGCCGGAAACGTCAACCAGAAAAACCAGATTTGACGGCGGCAGATTGTCCGGAGAAACCTGCTTGCCCTGCAAACCGATTAAAGCCAGCTTGTGATTCGGATTCCAGGGGCAGCTTGCCGCCTCGGTGACAACGGAAAACGGTACGTCGCCGACGGGCTGCGGGTAATCGTAATCGAAATAATTGATTAATTCCTCAATCCGAACCGCATCGGCGGGCGGCTT
>DASVQU010000042.1:0-3534 GCA_036388995.1 Pyrinomonadaceae bacterium
AAACACTTACGTTTTGGCTTGCGTTTCGGGCGGCAAAGCGCGGAATATGTTGTCGGCTTTGATTGCGGTTTGTTTTATTATTGCGCGAGCGTCAGGTGAAACCGATTTTGATTTTGGCGCTTCAAAATAAACGGGAAATCGTTTATGCGAGAATCGCTGCTCAGTTTTCTTTACGAGAACGCGGAAAACGAAACCGACATTGCTTTCGCCTCCAAACGCAAATTGCGCGGCGAGCGCTGGAGCTACGCGCGCGTGGCGGCGACGGCTTTTCAGTTTGCGCGCGAACTTGAGCGAAGAGGCATCGGTAAAAACGATTCGATTATAATCTGGGGCGAAAATCGTCCCGAATGGGTGGCGGCGTTTTACGGCGCGCTGCTGCGCGGGGCGGTCGTCGTTCCGCTTGACGATCAGAGCGCAAAGGATTTCGTTCAAAGAGTTTGCGAGCAAACCAAGCCGAAATTGTTATTGCTCGGAACGCAGATTGATTCTGACAATTTCAATTTGCCTGAAATCAGGCTCGAAGATATGAGCCGCGTTGTTCCGCCTCATTCAAAAGAGCTTTATCCGGCAAACGACATCAGCCGCAGCGACCTTGCCGAAATCGTCTTCACATCCGGCACGACCGCCGTGCCGAAAGGCGTTTGTTTGACGCACGAAAACATATTGGCGAACGTCGAAGTGCTGGAATCCGCAATCAAAAAATATCGAAAATATCAGTTTCTCGCGCACCCGCTGAGAATTTTGAATTTGCTGCCGCTCAGCCACGTTTTCGGTCAGGTGATGGGAATTTTTGTGCCGCCTTTGCTGCGCGCAGAAGTAGTTTTTCTCAATCGTTTTAATCCTTCTGAAATTATCGAAACTATCCGGCGTGAGCGTGTTTCGGTTTTGGCGACTGTTCCGCGCGTGCTGGAAACGCTGCGGCGCAAAATCGAGCTTGATGCTGAATCGGCGGGTAAGCTCGAATCTTTCCGGCAGCGGCTTGCCGACGCCGAGCGGTGGAGTTTTTTGGGGAAATGGCGGCGATTTCGCCGCATTCGTCGGCAATTCGGTTTTCGATTTCTGACTTTCGTTACGGGCGGCGCGCCGCTCAATGCAGAAACCGAAATTTTCTGGCGAAGACTCGGCTACGCGGTCGCGCAAGGTTATGGAATGACGGAAACCGCCGCGCTCGTTTCTCTGAATAATCCGTTTAAATCGCGGCGCGGCTCGCTCGGCGAGGTTATGCGCGGTCAGGAAATCAGAATTGACGAATCGGGCGAAATTCTCGTGCGCGGCAAAAACATTTCGCCCGGATATTTTGGCGCGGAACAAAAACCGACGAATGACGGCTGGCTGCGGACGGGCGACATCGGCGCAATGGACGAAAACGGAAGGCTTTATTTCAAAGGGCGCAAAAAAGACGTGATTGTCACCGCCGCCGGTTTGAACGTCTATCCCGAAGATTTGGAAGCCGCGCTCGCGCGCCAGCCGGAAATCAAAGACAGCGCGGTCGTCGGAATCGAAGGCGAGAGCGGAGCGGAAGCGGTCGCCGCGCTCATTTTGCGATCCGGCGACGCCGCAAAAGCCGTCGCCGGAGCCAACAAATCGCTCGCCCCGCATCAGCAAATCCGCCGCTTTGTTGTTTGGACTGAAGCCGATTTTCCGCGAACCGCAACGCAAAAAATCCGCAAAAATGAAATTGCCGAGTTCGTCCGCCGAAATCTACGACAAACTGCATCCGAAACTGCGAAAAAGCCTTCGATTCTGGGCGATGTTCTCGCCCGCGTGAAAGGCGAAAAAAGCGGGGCTGCAATCGAATCGAAAATGCGTTTGAGCGAAGATTTGAATCTCGATTCGCTTGCGCGCGTCGAGCTTTTGAGCGCGCTTGAAGAACGCTATCAGGTTGATTTGGACGAGCGGACTTTCACCGCCGCGACGACCGTCGGCGACATCGAAACGATGATTCAAACGGGAAAATCAGAGTCGGACGCACCGCGATTTTCCTATCCGCGCTGGTCACTTCATCCGCTAACGGCGCGGCTCAGAATCTTGTTTTATTATGTCGTGCCTTTTCCGATTACGTGGATTTTAGGTCGGATGAACGTGCGCGGGCGCGAGCATCTCGAAAATTTAAAATCGCCGGTCATTTTCGCCTCGAATCATGTCACGTATCTCGACCCGTCGCTGATTATGGCGGCGCTGCCGCACCGATTTCGCCGCAGCTTGGCAATTGCAATGGACGGCGAACGGCTCGAAGGCTATCGTTATCAGCCGAAAAACGCGCCGTTTTACCAAAGAAACTGGTATTTTTTTCAATACTGGGCGCTGATTTTTGTTTTTAACGTCTTTCCGCTCCCAAAACGCAGCGGATTTCGCCGGAGCTTCGATTATGCGGGCGAAGCGATGGACAAAGGTTACAGCATTCTGATTTTTCCCGAAGGCGAATTGACGAAAACCGGCGAGCTGCAAAAATTTCAAACCGGCTTCGGCTTGCTGGCAAACGGACTGGAAGCGACAATTGTGCCGATTTATCTTGCCGGTCTTTATGAACTCCGAGCGCGCGGTCAAAGAGGCTACGCGCCCGCCGGAGCAATCACGATTATTTTTGGAGAGCCTGTCACATTCGACGCAAATCAAACCGCGCCGGAAATCGCCAGCCAAATCCAAAGCCGCATCGTTGCGCTCGGCGCGATAAATCAAGGAAGCCCGCGTTAAGCCTCAAAATCATATCGAGCCTCGATGATTCGCCCGCGCCAATATGGCTGGCGTCCTTCGGGCATTTGCCATTCGACTTCGCCTTCGATTGGAATTTTCATCCCGTCTCTTTCCTGATAATTCCAAAAACGACCAGCCCACGGAAACGGTTTGTATTCTCCATTCACTTCCCTAAAACGTGCGGGCGAGAAAATACCGATTATTTCTCCGGTTTCGTTAAACTCGAATTCGAGCGAAACCGTCACGCCCGCGTCAGTCAAAGTCGCCGACGCCCGCTTGTCGTCAATCGGCGACCATTTCAAATTTTCGCGAGGCAAAAGCGCGGTCGGCTGCCAAGCCGATTCAGCCAAATATCTTTGCAGCGAGCCCGCCGCCAATTTTTCATCGCCTTCGCCCGGCGCGTTCATAACGGTAAAAAGTGCGTAAATTTTTGCCAGCATCGAGCCTCGCCCGTTTGAATACCCGTCGCGGACGCGCACGCTCATCAGGGGATTCATTTTCATCTTTGCATCCCAGACAAACGCGGGCGGCAGCGTAGAAAAATGCTGTTCGGATTCAAAAGGAATCCATTTGTCGTTCAAATTAAACTCGCCCGTGTGACGAATTCGCGCGGAACGAGCGACCGGCTGACCGTCTTTCAAGGCAAACCGAAAATATCTTGCGACCGGCGCCGGCAAATTTTCAAAATCTCTGAAAGAAACCGTTTTATTTTCGCAAGTCGAAGCCGAATGTTTTAGTTTTTCAACCCTCCGCGCGGTTTCGGCGTTCCAATTTGTTGAGCCGGACCAGAGCGTAAGACCGATGCCCGCGCCTGCCAAACCTAAGCTCGCCAGAGAAATT
>DASVQU010000043.1:0-5658 GCA_036388995.1 Pyrinomonadaceae bacterium
ATTGCATCGTTCGGCAGCGCTTTCACGTCGCGAGGAGCATTTGAATTTGCTGGTTTTATCCGCAATTCGGGAGCGGTTGAAAAAGCAATTGCGTAATCGCCGCTGCCGTTTGTTCCCGCCGCCCCTGTTCTCGCTAATCCCATCATCGCCCGCGCCGCCATTCTTTTTAAATTTCTTGCGTCAACCGGCGCGTCCGTGGCGATAACAATAATTATTGAACCGTCAGCCGAATCGTTCAAATCGTTTTTCGTCGAAACTGCCGCGCTTTTTTCGAGTGCTTCTTTCAAATAATATTTTCCAAGCTCAACGCCGACGGGCGCGCCGTCAATCGTCAGAACGCCGCCGAAATTTGTCTGCACCAAAACGCCGACGGTGTAACCGCCGAATGCGGCGGGAAATTTTCTCGAAGCTGTGCCGATTCCGCCTTTCCAACCGAAAGCGATGGTTCCGGTTCCGGCACCGATTGCGCCTTCTTCGATTGCGCCGGTTTTAGCCGTTTCGATAGCCGAGAAAACGTCTTGTTTAGCGATGTGACGACCGCGAATGTCGTTTAAAAAACCGTCGTTTGTTTCGGCGACGAGCGGATTGATTGACTGCACGTTTTCATTTCCGGGCAGCGCGAGCAGATAATCGAGCAAAAAATCTCCGACGCGCGGCACGCTCAAAGTCGAAGTCAAAAGAATCGGCGTTTCGATTTCGCCAAGCTCTTCGATTTGCGTCGAACCCGCCAATTTCCCAAAGCCGTTTCCCACAAAAACCGCTCCGGGCACTTTTTCCTGAAACAGATTCCCGCCGTGCGGCAAAATCGCCGTGACGCCAGTGCGGATGTTTTCGCCTCGAATAATCGTCTGATGTCCGACGCGGACGCCCGCAACATCCGTGATTGCGTTAAGCTGTCCGGTCGGCAAAACGCCGATTTTTAGTCCGATTTCGCGCACGCGCGGGCGCGCAAGTTTAGTTTCGCCTGGCATTGTGGTTTGAGCGTTAATTGCCGCATTTAAAATTAACAAAAAACTCAAGAATCCGAATATTTTGAAGCGCACAAAATTCATTTTTCGATTTTATCTCAAATTTCCTGTCACAAACTTTTTTCGCGCGGTGTTCTCCATACAGAAACCTTGATACTTAAAAACTTTTGGAGGAATTTGGAAAGATGAAATTAGGAAATACCCGTTTTTACTGCTTCGCTTTGCTGCTCGCGTTCGTCTCGCTCGGCGTTACCGCTTTTGCCCAGGAAGTCAAAACGAAATCCAGCGGATTTTGCAATGGCAATAGTTATCACAACGGAGAAAAAGCTTCGTTCAACGAAGTCCGCGAAATGACGATTCCCGCCGGCAGCCTTTTGACCGTTGACGGACAGCGCAACGGCGGCATTTGGGTTAAAGGCGCAAATCGCCCGGACGTTTTGGTTCGCGCCTGCATCCAAGCCCGCGCCGGTACAGACGAAGCCGCACGCGCTCTCGCCAACAGCGTCCGCATCGAAACCGGCTCGGTCGTCCGCGCCGAAGCCGCATCGGAAGAAAATTTGTCGGTTTCGTATGAAATCCACGTCCCGCGCAATACGAATCTCAAACTAACCGCTAAAAACGGCGGCATCGGAATCCGCGGCGTCGAGGGAAATATGGAGTTTGAAACCGTCAACGGCGGGCTTCACTTGGGCGACATCGCCGGAGACGTTCGCGGCAGAACCGCCAACGGCGGACTTCACGTCGAATTGTCCGGCAACGGCTGGAAAGGCTCAGGTCTCGATGTCCAAACGACAAACGGCGGAGTTCATCTCTCAATTCCCGAAACTTTCGCCGCAAACATCGAAACCGGAACCGTCAACGGCGGCTGGCACAGCAACTTTGCCGAATTGCAGGTTGAAAAAACAGAAGGCAATCGCTATAGACCGGGCGGACGCTTAAACAAAGCGTTAAACGGCGGCGGCGCGCCCGTTCGCCTGATCACGACAAACGGCGGCGTGCATATCAACTCCAGCGGTAAATCCAAATCCTATTAAAGTTTGGTCAAATGTAAAAACAAAAGCGCGAGGCTAATTTGCTTCGCGCTTTTTTCTTCGCTGTTTTTGAACGCTTCGGCGGAAAAGTTGTTGGCTGAGGTTTTGGTTTTTCACCATTTTCTGGAATAAGCCAAAGCTCAACGTTGCGCGATTCTTTGAAGCCGCCGTTAATTATCAAGATTCTGCTTGATTCGATCTTATGTTTTGTGACTAAGTATTTCTTTTCCTGACGCAGTATATTTGCTGTCATTACAGGTGAATCACGCTCTACAATTCTCCGGTTATTGTAAACAATACAGCCAACGCAATATTGCGAATAACCAATCAAGTAACCCTTTGCCTGTTGATTACTCTTTAATAATTCAGCAAAGGCATCCAAAGAGGCTTTTGCCTCTTGGCTGTCGTACTGATCGATGCTGCAACATCCGTCTATCAATAATCTGTTTTGTGTTTCATAATTTCGATAGTTATAACTGTCAAATAGAAAAGTTTTGTTTTTGTTAATTTCTTCTATTTCAAATAAAGGAGATATGGGAGGAGTCTTTTCAGCATTTGTTTGTATAATCCAAAGCTCATTGCGAGCTGTAGTAACTGTTCCTCCAACTTTAGTAATAATGCGATTTGAATCAAATCCCCGCTGTTGAACCAAATAAGTCTTAATTCGAGCTGCAATACGATATGGAAAACCGAATGATGTGTCTTGGGGATGATAAACAATTATGTAAGCCCTAGATTTTGCATCTTCTTGTAACAGCATAGAAAAACTATCAAGTCGCGCAGATAAAGATTCGGCATTGAACTCACCGAAATCGTCAAGCATTTGTACTTCAGCAGAATTTACAGGTTGCTGATTGCTTTGGGCAGAAATTGCAATTGTAAAAAAACAAAGCAAACTAACAGAAAGCAATTTTGGAATGTGAGTTTTTTTCATCGCTTTTGTACATCAAACTTAAATCCGAATGCCGCCGATTTTTTCTTCCTTTTTGCCGTTTGATAAATCACTCTTCATTTTCAAGCCACAGAATATCAGTGTTGTCTTTCGGTCGTCCGGTTTGTTTTTTGTTAACGAGAAGATGTGTTTTGCCGATGACGGGAATTTGTAAGCCTTCGATTTCAACTGTTTGATGTTCTTGCCACGCCTCGTCAAATTCGACACCGCTGATTTGCGTCAGAACATCAATCCGGCTTGGCACAATACCGATTTGGAAAACAATACCGGGAGTTTTTAAATCTTCAAGCGTCAAATCGAAAAGCGGTGCGCCGTACTTTTGCAAAGCGCGCCAAACGCGGCAGGCATTTTCATCGGAACAGCGAATCCACAAATCAATGTCTCCTGTGGCGCGAACAAAGCCGTGAAAAGCCATCGCATAGCCGCCGACAACGAGAAATTCAACTTTCTCTTCGCAAAACGCGGACAATATGTCGCGGAAGTCTGGATTCAGCACGCGATTCTCCTCGAAATGCCCAAGCGTCTTGAGCAAGCTGCCACATCATCGCCCAGCGTTCCTGCGGCGTTGTCTGTTTTAAATCCGAATCATTATCTTGTTCGGAGAGTTTTAAAACACGGATTTGTCGCTTGTTTTCAACTCTTTGCATACAAAAGAATTTTATCATCAAATCCGAATGCCGCCGATTTTTTCTTCTTTTTTGCCGTTTGACGGGCGCGCGTAAATTGCTGTGTCCTGCTCGCGGTGTTCTTTTGAGGCGGAAGAATGCCATTTTGCCCATTCCGCCGGAGCGTCGAAGGTTTCGCCGCCGTGGACGGTTAATCTTTGGCGGATGCGGCACATCACGGGCGTGTTGACGCCGACGCCGGAGATGACGGCTTGACCTTTTGTGAGTGCGGGAAGCTCGTTTAATTGTTCGCGTCCGGCGCCTTCGACCGATTGGGCGACGGTTTGCTGGTCAATCGGGTTGACGATTCGCATAATGATTTGCGTCATACATTGCGAGAGAACGTCCTGATCCAATTTCCCCGGTCGCTGAGTAATCAAACCGATTCCGACGCCGAATTTTCTGCCTTCGCTCAGGATTTGTTTCAAAATATTGGTCGAAACGACGCTCACACCGGCGGGCGCGAAACGGTGCGATTCTTCCAAAAGGGTGAAAACCGGATAATCCAAAAAGTTCTCGCCGCTCGAAACCTCGCCGCGCACGGTCATCATCCGAGCTTTGTTGACGCGGCGTAAAAGCGTGCCGACGACGACTTGCTGCTCGTTTTGTTCAATGTCCGAGAGATTTAAAATCGTGACGCGACCTGGACGGAAAAGCTCGTTTAGATCAATGTGATCGGCGTCGTGAAAAATCGCGTCGCGTTTCTCGAAACGCGAATCCATTCGCCACAAAAGACCTTCGATTGAGCTGACATTTCCGCCGTCGTTTTTGTTGTTGTCGCTGCCGTATTTTTGCGCCGAAACTTCGTCGCGCAAATCGTGATAAGCGAACAGTCCGTTTTTTCTGGTTTCCTGCAATTTGTTCCACGCAAGATGCAGGAAATGGAGCATTTTTTCCGATGTGCCTTCTGGCAATAAATATTTGATGTCGGCTTCGGTCAAAGTCGAAAAGCGCACCTTTATTTGTTCGTGCTGAAAGATTTTGACTTCCGGGCGATAACCGTCCGCGCCGCGAAACGCCTCAGATGCTTCGATTGCTTTCAGTGTGTGATATTCACCGTGCGGATCAATAATCAAAACGGCGGCGCGGTTATGCGGGAGCATCAATTCTTCAATCAAAACGCCCGCCGTGTAAGATTTTCCCGAACCTGTGGAAGCTAAGATTGCAAGATGAGTCGAAACAACGTCTTTGACCGACAAGACGACCGGAACTTCGCCGTCGCTTCTGGTCAACAGGCTGCCGATGTGCGCTGAGCCGATTTCGCTTTCCTTTTTTGAGCTTAAAACTTTCGCTAAGGTTTCGCTGGAAGCCAGAAACACTGCATCGCCGGGATTGGGCGGAATGCGCGGGTTTATAAAATCTTTGATTCCTTCATGATAAAAACCGATTGTTTCGACCGTGATTTCGTAAATCTCGCAGCATTCGTCCAAACCAATGAGCGACGAAACGAGCGCGGGCGGCGTGTTCGGGTCTGCCAGAAATGCGTCGGGCAAATTACGGATTAATTTACGCGAGGAAATTGTGCCTATGATGTTTAATTCTTTATCCACATCGCGCGCCGTGTAATAAACAAACTCGCCGATGCGCGTACGCGCGTTGTCGGTTGTGATGAAAAGATATTCGTGCGGCAGCTCGCCCGGTCCTTTGACCGTGCCGGTTAAAATGTCTGTGGTTTTTGCGTTCATTGTTTTTACGAGAAACGTTCGGTTTGAGAAGTCGTATCGGCGCAAAGTATAACACAAGCGAAGATGTGAAATCCCCTGTTGAAAAGCGGGCGAAATTGTTGTTTAGTAGTTTAAAAAAGATGAGAAAATTTATTCTGCCATCCGCATTGATTCTGTTTGTCTCCCCGTTTTTATTTGCGGGCTGCGCGAATGAAAATTTGCCGCCGCAGGAAAACACCGAATCTGATTCGCAAAATTCAATTCAAATCAGCGCGCCGGAAATTGACGCAGCGGAGCCTGCTATCGCTGCGGCTTCGGACGGCGGAGTTTTTGTTGTTTGGGTCGAACACGGAGCGGGTAAAACGGCGGATGTTTTTC
>DASVQU010000044.1:0-40529 GCA_036388995.1 Pyrinomonadaceae bacterium
GGTTGATTATTTGCTAAAGCCTTTCAATGAATTTAGGTTCAACGAAGCAATACAGCGGGCAATCAAACAGCTCAGCGTGCGAAGAAACGGCAATCAATTGCAATTGTCCGCGCTTATTGAAAGTCTCACAGGTAATACTAACAAATATTTAAGACAGATAACTTCGCGCTCCGGCAACCGGATTTTTCTCGTTAAAATAGAAGATATAGATTGGATTGAAGCCGAAAGAAATTACGTCCGAATCCACAGCAACGGGCAATCATATTTACGCAGAGAATCCATCAGCAGCATTGAATCACAGCTCGACCCCGCCAGGTTTCGCCGCATCCATCGCTCGACAATCGTTAATATGGATGCTGTCCGAGAATTGCAATCGCCCAAAGGCGGCGAATACAAAGTAATTTTACGCTCCGGCACCGAATTGACTTTAAGCCGCAGCTTTCACGGCAATATGAGCGAGTTCCTGAGATAAAACTTACTTCAATAAATTTTCATCCTGCCTGTTTCCGATAATTAATGTTAATCAAGAGTTGACATGAGAAACAGGAATCAACATTTTATTTGCGCCCGTTGCGGTTCAGTTTTTCCGTTTTCTACGGAATCAAATCGCAAAGGGCGCAAACCGTTTTTACCCTTGATTCGCATAGTCTGCGCCGTCTTTCTAATCAAAATTTTTGGAAAAAAGCTCTCCCCCTCGTGTTCATAATTCACGAAAGATTTATCCGAAAATCGCAAGATTTTTCTTCAACAGCTCTGCGTGCCGACTAGCTTCATAACCTAAATACCGAAACTTCTCTTTACCTGCCGCTAAAGGCACAACACTTGCGCTTATTAAGGAAAAGAAGCAGCCGCAAAGCTGCTTCTTTTTCATTGGAGTAAGGAATTCCAAATTATTGGAATAAAAAGCCTTCCTCCAAATAGAAAGAAATTAAAAGGTTAGAAAACCGAAAAAACATGACTTCCCTAAAAGGAGAAAGGATGAACAAAATGCTTAGATTTTTATCAATTATTTCTCTGCTTCTCTGCGTATCCGTCGTCGGATTTGCGCAGGAAACAGGAGGAGAGATTCAAGGAACGGTAAAAGACCCGGCGGGAGCCGTTGTTCCTAACGTTACAATTTCTATTAGAGGTGTTGACGTTGGCTTTAACCGAACCATTCAATCCGATGCCGAAGGATTTTACCGCATTCGCCAACTTCCGCCCGGTACTTACATCGTATCAACTGAGGCGACCGGCGGTTTCGCTGCTCAAACCAGAGAAGGTATTCAAGTAGCCCTCGGTAATGCGACAACGGTTGATTTTACGGCAACCCCTACAGCAGGCACGACGACCGTTGATGTCACTGCCGACACCGGAGTTATCGTGGATGCGACCGAAACAAAAGCGCAGGACAACATTTCCGCGCAGGAAATCGAACGCCTGCCGAAAGGAACTGGATTTACCAGTTTGCTAAGAACTTCGACAGCCGTTCGCCCGGAGCCTCTATCGGGGCAATTCTCGATTAACGGCGCAACCGGACCGGAAAACAGTTTTATTATTGACGGACAGGAAACTCAAAACTTCAGAACCGGTCTGATCAACAGCAACAACGATATTCCGTTTCAAGCCGTTCAGGAAATTCAGGTTAAATCCAGCGGATTTGAAGCTGAATTCGGCGGCGCGACCGGCGGTGTTATCAACGCCGTTACAAAAAGCGGCTCAAACCAATTCCGCGGTGAACTCGGCGCTCAGTTTATCACCAATAAACTTAATGCCACTCCGCGCGGAATATATACCGTGACTACGAATTCGTCTGGAGTTCCCGGTTCAGGCACTCAGTTTAATAGCGGTCAGGCAATAGAGTTTTTCCCCGTACTCAAGGATCAAGGCACAACCTTTTTCCCGACGGCTACTTTCAGCGGTCCGATTATCAAAGATAGATTATGGTTCTTTGGTATTCACGCTCCGCGGACTGTAAACACGACGAGACAAACCACCTTTGTTACAGGATTCGGTGCGGCACGTAATACAACAAGTGTTCAAACATCGAGTCAAAAAACAGTCTATAACTATGATCAGATCAGACTCGATGCCGCGCCGTTTAACAACCTCCGCTTGTCTTCGAGCTTTACCTGGAATCCTATTGCTGATCAAGGAGGACTCCTTTCAAGCACATATACGACAGGGTTTAGAGCCGCGACTTCAAGCCAAAACTTTGTGATTGGTTCTCCATCATCAACTGTTGTAAATGGAGTGACATATTCAGGCGCTGAAGCGGCAGCTTTTCAAGGAGGTCGTCAGAACTCCAATAACTTCAGAGTAGAAGGTGTTTATACACCGACCAGCAGATTAGTCTTGCTTGGTCGCTATACTCGCGGCTTTTTGAATGAAAAACTTGCCTCGTACGGCATCCCCGGCGCTCCTGATATTAGATGTACTCAAGTTTCTGCTGCCCAGGCAGCCACGGCTGGTTGTATTCAGGGATTTCTTACCGGTAACAACATCCAGACTTCCAGAGACATCTCGACTCGCACCACGATAGACGCAAACGCGAGCTACTTGTTTAACGCACTCGGTCAACACGAGCTTAAAGGCGGCTATCAAAGAAGTAACATCCTTAACGACGTTTTTTCAGGAAACGTCGGTCCGGGACGCACCTACTTGTACTACGGAGTAAATTGCTTTGATCCCGAATTCACTTATGTTAATTGGCATATTACCGCGGGTAATTATCCGTGTCCGGCAAATTCCATTGGAACAGGTGTAACCTACCAATTCGGTACGGTCGGTAAAGCAACCAATAAAGCCGACACCTTCTTCGTTCAAGACAAATGGCAGCCGACCAGTCGTTTGACCTTAAACCTTGGGCTGCGCACCGAACAGGAAAAACTTCCTGCTTTCAATGAAAATGCCCAGCCATTGCAGTTTGGCTTTAAGGATAAGCTGGCGCCGCGACTTGGTGTCGCTTATGCGCTTACCGGTGACGGCAAAACAAAAATCTCGGCTTTCTACGGTCGGTTTTTTGATCGCCTGAAATTTGCGTTGCCGCGCGGTTCTTTCGGCGGCGACTTCTATCACGTCAGTTACTTCTATATCACTGCGGACAAACCAAGCTATACGAACTATACGGTTCAAAACCTAAAAGGTAACTATAACTTCCCAGGCGGCGGCGTTTGTCCGATCACTTCGGGTTCTTCATTTGTTTGCGATCAGGACTATCGTATTCCGTCCAATTCTCAGGGGGCGGATATCTTTGAAGGCGCGGTTGACCCGAACGTTAAACCATATCGCCAGAGCGAAGCGACGGTTGAGTTTCAGCGCGAGCTGATGCGTTCAACAGTCTTTACGGCACGCGGCGTGTGGCGAAATCTTGATGAGGTAATTGAAGATATTGGTATCTATACTGCTTCGGGCAGCGAAGCCTTTATCATCGGCAACCCCGGATCGGGATTGGTTGCCGAGCTTTACGAAGAATTAGGCTATCAGAAGATCCCCAAAGCGAAACGCAACTACAAAGCCTTGCAGCTTGAATTGGATTCGCGTTACGTTAGAAACTTCAACTTCAATTTCAATTACACTTTGAGCCGTTTGTGGGGTAACTACTCGGGTCTTGCAAGCCCCGACGAAGCGACCAACGCGACTGGCGTCGGGCGTACGACTCCGAACGTAAACCGCGACTTTGACCTTCCGCAGGTTGGATTCACCGCCAGCGGACAAGAAGCTATCGGAATTCTTCCGCTTGATCGTACACACGTCTTTAAGGCTTCGGGTACATACACATTTGATTGGTGGGCAAGCAAGGCAAACAGCACGGATGTTTCGTTCTTTACCACCGCTCAATCCGGTACTCCGATGACAACTTTCGTCTCCGTTTTCGGAATTCCGATTCCTGAAACAAAACGCGGAGATTTGGGACGCACCGAGAAATTTACGCAAACAGACCTTAACTTCACGCACCGTTATAAATTCGGACGCGACGAAAGGTTCTCAATGGCGTTTGATCTTAACCTTCTCAATGTCTTCAACGAAAACAACGTAATTGCCATCAACCAAAACCGGCATAGCGGATCCTTTGGTCTGGGCATCGGTTCCGTTAATAATTGCGGAAGCAACTTTGTTTGTGCCGCCAATTACTTAACCAGCAACGGCGTGTTGAGTCAATATCAGACGGCAGAAGCTGCTTTCGACCCGACCACCTCTACACCCTGCAATGCTTCTAATCCTGTTTGCGGTGTGCAGGCGGCTAGAAACGTAGCCTTCGGTCAGCCAATCGTTCGCCAAGAGCCGCGGACAGTTCGCTTCGGTTTCCGTTTCTTGTTCTAAAAACGAAAGTTTCCGAGGACAATTTGAAAGCCTATCCGATTCCGGATAGGCTTTTTTTTATTTCTAAAATCAAGCTTTTATTGAACTAAAAATTTGGTATCGGGCGAAATGTCAATATGCGGTTTGTAGTTCTCGACGACTTGCTTTGCGCCGTCAACGATGCGCTGAAAGCCTTTGACTTTCACAACTAGTCTTTTTGAATCGAGTTAATACTCCGTTTGTCTTTAAACTAAAAATCCCTTTTCTGACTGAAATTAGACGTAAGTCATAACTGACACATTCTAACTTTGGTCAACACCATTTTAAATAGTTTTATTTTCCAATGTGTTTGCACTTAAATATTAAGATACACAGTTTGACTATTATTGCCTCTTCATTTATGTTATGACTGATTTCGAATTTGGGTCATATCAGAACATCATGCGAAACGTTGCTATACGCCAAGACATAAAAGATTTGATACTGGACGCTGCCGACCGGCTTTTAAATCAATTCGGTAGCGCCGGAAGCGGGATTTTTATTGTTTTTAAGATTTTTGCTTTAACTCCGTAAACTGTCGAACCTGTCTCGCGTACTTGAATATCGGATTGAATGTGTTCTGAAATTAAAATATTTTTAAGAGATGTGAAAATTTATTTCTCTTGGTTGTTAATAATCCGCCGCCGCGCACGTCTATATTTGTAGATGACGATTCAAAGGAGACTGACGTGAACACCACCGCCGTCAATATGTTATTTACGAGCGATTCAATAGACTCCGCAAAAAGCGTGACGCCACAGAAAGCGGTCGCGCGAAATGCTGAGCTTGAAGAACTCGGAGTTCTTTTTCGCGATTATCACAAAACAATCTTCTCGGTGAAAGTAGCCCTCCCGTTATCAACCCGAAGCCAAAGATTAAATCTCCGTTTTCAGAACCTGATTAAAATTTGTTCGTAAAACATAAATAAGTTGTCACAAAACCGATTATTGCGGTGTTTTTAAATTAAATCCGGTAGTTTAGAGGATTTTATGTCTTACACAAGTAATTTTACCAAACCTGTCGAACAAATAAACGTAAATGAAGTGGCATCCTTGTTAGCTAGTTTTGCCAATTCAAAAATGAAAATACGGACGGTTATCGCAGACGATATGCCTTTGGCGAGAAGCCGAATCAGGCGTTATCTCAAGACCGATTCGGAAATAGAAATTATTCGCGAATGCTCACGCGGCGGCGAAGCGATTGAGGCAATTAATAATCTCAAACCCGATCTTGTTTTCCTTGACGTTGAAATGCCCGAAGTCAGCGGTTTTGAGGTTCTCCAGGCAATCAATTTAGACCCGACGCCGGTCGTCATTTTCGTAACCGCGTATGATCAATTTACCTTGCGCGCTTTCGACTATCACGCCCTCGATTACTTGCTCAAACCGTTTGACGAAGCTCGTCTGAAACGCGCGTTAGAGCGCGCCAAACGCGAACTGAAGCAGACCAAACAAACCGATATTAACGAACAACTGCAAAGCGTGCTGCAAAACGGCAAAGCCGAGTCGAAGTTCCTGAAACGTATCGCCGTCAAATCCGGCGAGCGCACGTTTTTTCTGCCGACCGATGATATTGACTGGGTTTCAACCGCAGGGAACTATCTGGAGCTGCACGTCGGTAAACAAACGCATTTAATTCGCGAGCGAATGTGCGAGCTTGAAGCAAAGCTCGACCCGACAAAGTTTGTCCGCATTCATCGTCTATCGCTTATCAATATCGAGCGCGTCAGAGAAATGCAGCCGCTCTTTAACGGCGATTATGTGATCATTTTACACAACGGCACGCGCCTCACTCTGAGCCGCACTTACCGCGAAAAACTATTTGATTTAATAGAGGGAAAATAGCCTTTGGTTTAAATATCCCTTTTGTGTAACAGACAATTTAAATACACAAATAGCCTGACGGGCGCGTCGGGCTATTTGTGTTTTATTACAACAACTTAGCCGATTTTAAGGACATAGTTTTGAATAAAAACAGCCTGTCCAAATAATCGGCTTTTCGTCTCCAAACCACTACGGCTCATCACAAATTCATTCCTCTTATATTACAAATTGTTTCTAATCAACTTCACAGTCCGGGAAACATCCCTAGAAGGAGAAGATAATGAAACAAATCACACATATTTTAATCGTTCTTTCAATTGTCGCTTCGAGCGTTTACTCTCAACAAAACCAAACCTCGTTTAGCGGGACAAAGGAAGCAAACGCGCAATTGCCCGCTAAAAGGAAAATTTTAAAGCTCGCTAACATTCCGCCGGATGTTCTTAACATTAATGATCAAGGCATTGCTTTTGTGAAAGCACAGAAATATGACAAAGCCATTGAATGTTTCAAAAAAGCAGTTGATGCAGCACCCGATGCCGTTCAACTTCAATTCAATTTAGCAACGGCATTGGCGTTTGCAGGGCGCGACGCAGACGCTATTGAAATTTTAAAGCATACGGTTAAAGCCGAACCTAATTATGCTAATGCTTATGCCGCTTTAGGGGCATCGTATTATGCCTTGGGTGAATATTCTGAAAGCGTTTTAGCTTACAGGCAAGCATTAGAGCTAGACCCGAACAATGCAGCGATGCTCGATAATTATGGCGTGACGCTTCATCAGGTAAAAGAATATGAACAAGCTCTTAATGCGTTTAACGCTTCCATCAAAATCCAGCCCGGACTGGCAAAAGCCTATAATGATCGCGGCGCTACTTTCAATTCGATGGGGCGATACAAAGAAGCGATAGATGATTTACAAAAAGCCCTTGCTTTGCAACCTTCTTATGCAGAGGCTCATAACAATCTCGGAGTCGCGCTTAATAGCTCAGGGAAGAAAAAGAAAGCTCAAGCCAGCTTTTTAGAAGCGCTGCGTTTGCGCCCCGATTGGAATCATGCAGAGTATAATCTTGCTCTAAGTTATTATGAATCCGGCAATCGAGATGCCGCTCTGGAGCGTTTTGCCGTTCTCAAAAAGATTGATTGGGAACTATCCGAAAAGCTCAGAAAGACGCTTTATCAAGGTTATATTCTTGATGCTTCAAAAAAATAACTTAATAAATCTTGTCTCAAACCCTAGAGTAGTTATGGAATCAGTGAACGGTTCGGCGGCTGGATTTTTTTGATTTGGATATGAGCTTGCCCCAAAAGTGAGAAATCCGCCGCCAATAAATTGGCGGCGGATTTCTCGCCGATGACGTTAAACCAAAACGAGCGCGTCTTCGGTGATTTCGAATTTGCCGTTGGCGTGTTCGACCGCTTCGATAAGCATCCCGACGAGCTTTTCTTCAGCTTCATCCCAATTTCCCTGCAAAGTACAGCCCGCCGCGTTTTTGTGACCGCCCCCGTTAAATTTTTCGGCTATTTTCGCCACGTTGACATCGCCTTTCGAGCGCAGGCTGGCGCGAAAAACTCCGGGCGAAGATTCTTTGAGCATCACGACCGCCTCGATTTCCTCCGCCGTCAGCGGAATATTGACAAAACCTTCGGCGTCTTCTTCCGTTGCTTTGGCAAGCTCAAGCATTTCCTGCGATTGACGAATCGAAGCGACTTTGCCGCCGTCGTGACGCTTGACCGACGACATCACTTGCGCGAGAAGCTGGACGCGGCTCCACGGATAACTGTTGTAAACCGATTCGGCGAGCTTTGCCGGTTTTACTCCGGCTCTGAGCAATTCGGAAGCGACTTTGAAAGTGCGTTCGGTGGTGTTTGAATAATGAAACGAGCCGGTGTCCGTTAGCAGCGCAGTGTAAACGCATTCGGCGATTTCGCGCGTGACGCGCCCGCCGATGGCTTTGCAAAGATTGTAAATCATTTCGCCGACTGCCGAAGCGGTCGAGTCAATCCAGTTGATGTCACCGAAAAGCTCGCTCGTCGAATGATGGTCAATGTTGACGACAAGCTGCTGGTCGAGGTCTCGGATTCCGGGGCGTTCAACGTCCGAACATTCCATCACGAAAACCGCATCGTATTCGCGGTCAATCGTTTCGACGCGGCGCACTTTGTCGGCTCCGGGAAGGCGAATGCATGACGACGGCACAGGATCGCGGACGATGACTTCGGCGTTTTTGCCGAGCGACGCGAGCAGCCAGTAAAGCGCCAGCGAAGAACCTATTCCATCGCCGTCGGGACGACGATGAGTCGTAATCCCGAAATAATTCTTGTTTTCAATTAACTCGACTACTTGACTTAGCAAAGGATGAAGAAGGAAGGATGAAGGATGAGAAGAACAAAGGATGTGCTTTTGATTTTTGTTTGATAAAAACAAATTTAATCAAAATCGTCATTCTTCATCCTTCATCCTTCATCCTTCCTGATGTCTTTCCGTTGGTTTAATTTCAGAGAGCAGGCTTTCAATGCGGTTGGCTCGCTCTTCGACCGTATCGCGGGCGAAATGCAGCGCCGGAGCGTGCCGCAAATCGAGCGCGAAAGCGACTTGTTTGCGAATGTAAGGCGCGGCGTTTCGCAAAGCAATCAATGCCGCATTAATTTCCTCGTCGCTGCCTTCGACAAGAACGAAAACCTTCGCGTCGCGCAGATTGTCCGAGACGCGCACTTCCGTCACAGTCACGGTTTCAACGCGGCGGTCGTCCAGCTCGTAACCGACAATTTGCGAAATTTCCTCGCGCAGCAATTCTGCGACTCGTTCAGGTCTCCTCATAATTCAATTGCGAATTTCAAATTACGAATTACGAATGAAGTAATATTTTATTAAATCTTAGAGAATAAATTCCTCAATTCGTAATTCGTAATTCGTAATTCGTAATTAGAGTTCAGTTGCGGCAATGCGTTCAATCGTAAACGCTTCGATTTGGTCGCCGACCTTGATGTCGTTAAAGTTCTTCAAACCGATACCGCATTCAAAGCCTTCGCGGACTTCGGAAGCGTCTTCTTTAAAGCGCTTGAGCGAATCAAGCTCGCCTTCCCACGAAACAACGCCGTCTCGAATCAGACGCGCTTTCGCCGTGCGGCGCATTATGCCGTCTAAAACGCGGCAGCCCGCAATTGTTCCGACGCGAGTAATCTTAAAGACTTCCTGCACGAGCGCGTGTCCTAAGATAACTTCGCGTTCGATGGCGTCGAGCATTCCGATCATCGCCGCGCGAATTTCTTCTTCGACTTTGTAAATAATCGAGTGTAGGCGAATGTCAACATCTTCCGATTTGGCGACTTCAGCCGCGCGCGATTCAGGTCGGACGTTAAAGCCGATAATGACAACCGCCGTCTGCGTGTCGTCGGCTTGAGTCGCCGAAGCGAGCAAAACGTCGGATTCGGTAATCGCGCCGACGCCGGAGCGAATAACGCGGACTTTGACTTTTTCGGTCGAAAGTTTTTCGAGCGTTGCCCGCAAAACTTCCACCGAGCCTTGCACGTCGGTTTTCAAGACAACGAGCAATTCTTTCGTGCCGGCTCCGCCCAAAGATTCCAGACCGCGAGCCGTGGTTTTGACCAGACTTGCGGCGCGCGCCTGCATCTGCCGCTGGTGCGAAATTTCCGTTGCACGTTCAATACCCGCAACCACGAGGAAAGTGTCACCGGCTTGCGGAACTCCTCCCAATCCGAGAACTTCGACCGGCGTTGCGGGCGGAGCTTCGGTCAAAATTTCGCCCCGGTCGCTGAACATCGCGCGAACGCGACCGGAATATTGTCCGGCAATTATCGGATCGCCGATATGCAGAGTTCCCTGCTGAACCAGCACGGTTGCAACTGCGCCGCGTCCTCTGTCCAATTTCGATTCCAGCACAACGCCGGAAGCGCGACGGGTCGGACTGGCTTTCAAATCCAAAATATCAGCGGTCAGCAAAATGGTTTCGAGCAGATTGTCGAGATTCTGCTTCATTTTCGCCGAAACTTCGACCATTTCGGTTTCGCCGCCCCATTCGACCGGCGATAAACCCTGCCCGGCAAGCTCGGTTCTCACGCGGTCCGGATTGGCGTCCGGTTTGTCAATTTTGTTAATCGCGACGATAATCGGCACTTCCGCAGCTTTCGCGTGTTCAATGGCTTCAATCGTTTGCGGCATCACGCCGTCGTCCGCCGCGACGACCAAAACTACAACGTCGGTCGCTTTTGCGCCGCGCGCGCGCATCATCGTAAACGCTTCGTGACCGGGCGTATCTAAAAATACAACTCGACGTTTTTCTTCCGTGTCGTCCGAACCGTTGACGAATACGCTGTATGCGCCGATGTGCTGTGTGATTCCGCCGGCTTCGCCCGCCGCGACGTTTGCCTGTCTGATTCCGTCAAGCAAGCTGGTTTTACCGTGGTCAACGTGTCCCATTACGGTCACGACCGGAGGGCGCGCCGTTTCAACGTCATCCGCGTCGGAAAGAATCAGTTCTTCAAACTCTTCCTCGGCAACCATTTCCTCAAACTCGATAAACGAAACGTCGTAGCCGAATCGTTTGCCCAAATCAGTTGCAACGTCCGGGTTAATCGGCTGATTGAGCGTGGCGAAAATTCCGCGTTTGATTAAAAGCTGCACAACGTCGCGCGGGGCGATTCCGAGTTTTTCAGCAAACTCGCGGACGGTCGCGCCTTCGACAAGACGCACCGATTTTGAATCGCCCGCTTTGTTGATTTGCTCTTGCAGTTTTTCTTCGAGCGTTTTCGGGCGCGGCGCGAAAGCCAGATCGCGTTCGGCAAATTTATCGCGCCCGTGTTTATCTTTCGCCGGATGCCCTTTTTGATTGCGACCTCGCGGTTTCGACGGCGGCGTATAAGTCGTCATCGGCGTGGAGGTTTCGCCAGCCGTTCCGCGCATTTGCGGCGCATTATTATTATTATTACGCGGGTCTCGACTGAAATTGGCGCGTTGATCCGTCGCCGGTCGGCGGTCATTGCCTGTGCCTGCGCGCTGCGCGAATCTCGCGGGCTGCTGAATCGCAGGTTTCGGCGGCGGAACGGGAACTTGAACGCGGTCGCCCGCTTTCATTCCGGCATCAAGCGCCGCTTTCGTCAGCGTCATTCGCTTGATTTCAGTTCCGCGCGGAGGCGGCGCTGCCACGGGTTCAGCCGGCGGAGCGATTGTCGGCTGCGGCTGCTCCGCCGCGACAGGCTCAACTGTTTTCGGTTCTTCGGCTGGAGCTTCGATAACAACCGGCTCGGCGATTTCGGTTTTCGCTTCGACAACCGGCGCTTGCAACTGCGGTTGCTCTACAGGAGCCGCCACAATTTCCGGCTCCGGCTCGACCTTCGGAATCCGTTTGACGAGCTTGGTCGTCGTCTGGATTTTCGCCGTCGTTTCAGGTTGAGATTTTGTTTCCGGTTTGGCAACTGCACGAACGACAGGCGCCGGTTCTGCCGCTTCCGGCATCGGTTCGGCTTCGGCGACGACAGTTGCCGGTTGACCGTTTGTTTCGGCTGCCGCGCCGTTTTCCGGCAGAGTTTTATGTTTGATAAGTTTTACGGAGCGCGCCGCCGAAACTTCTTTTTTGGGAAAATATTTGTTGCGAATCTTATCCGCGACTTCTTTCGGAACTGTATTTGACGGCACGGACACATCAATGCCTTCGCGCCGCGCGTCTTCGAGAATGCGCTTGGTGTCCTGCTTGACTTCTCTCGCTAAGTCGTAAATACGAATTTTATTGCCCGCTGCTGCTGCTGATGACATTTCGGTTTGCTCTTTTTCGCTTGCTTTATTGCCGAAGCAAATTCGGCGGCTGCCTGAGAAAATCTTTATTTTTTAAAACAGCCAAAGTTATTGGTCTAAAATCGAAATCAGGCTGAGCATTTAAAAACAGCTCAGCCCGAAGCGCGTTTTGTTTTCCTACCCTATGCTTCCTGCCGGTTTTCGTCCTCCGTATTTACCGTATCTTCTTGAGCGTCGCTGCTTTCGCCGCCCGCGCCGTTTGACGAGGCGTTTCTGGCTTCGACGATTGATTGAGCCGAACCCAAAATTCGTTCGGCTTCGTCCAAACTGATGTCGAGCCAATCAACCAGATCGTCAACCGAAACGGCGGCGAGCTTGTCAATATCGTCAATTCCGTGCGCCTGCAAATCCGTGGTTTGCGAAGCGTTGACAACCTGCAAAGCCGACAACGGAACCGGAGCGCCGGAAGCCATCATTTCGCCCATCTGCTTGGCGATTTCGCGTTTCAGCTCTTCTTCGTTGCGGATGTCAATATCCCAATCAACGAGCTTTGCCGCGAGGCGGACGTTTTGACCTTTTTTGCCGATTGCCAGTGAAAGCTGATCTTCGTTGACAATCACTTCCATTTTGCGGCGCTCGATGTCGGTAATGCGAACCTGATTGACCTTCGCCGGACTCAAAGCATTGGCGGCAAAAACGGAAGGCTCATCCGACCATTCGATAATATCAATTTTCTCGCCGCGCAGTTCGCGGATAATTGATTGCACGCGCGAGCCTTTCATACCCACGCACGCCCCGACCGGATCAACATCTTTTTCGTTAGATGCAACAGCAATCTTCGCACGTTCGCCCGGTTCGCGGACGGCGTTCTTTATCACGACTGTTTCGTCGTAAATCTCCGGCACTTCCATTTCAAACAGGCGTTTGATAAATTCCGGGCTGGTGCGCGACAAAACGATTTGCTGCCCTTTCGGGTCTTTGTTGACATCGTGAATCACGGCGCGAATACGCTCGCCCTGATTCCAGTTTTCGCTGCGGACTTGTTGATTTCTGGGCAGAGCGCCTTCCATTGTTCCCAAATCAACAATCATATCGCCGCGCTCGAAACGCTTGACGACGCCCGAAACAATTTCTTCTTTTTTGTCAATATACTGCTCGTAAACGTTGTCCCGAATCGCTTCGCGCACTTTTTGCACGAGAATCTGCTTGGCGGTCTGCGCCGCGATACGTCCCATTTCTTCGCGCGAGAGCGGAATCAAAAGCTGGTCGCCAAGCTCGACTTCTTCGCCCGCCAATTCAATGGCTTCTGCGAGCGACAATTCGGTCGTCGGGCTTTCGACTTCTTCGACGACGGTTTTTAAAACCGAAATCTCGATTTCGCCGTCCTCCGTATTCCAGTCAACCTGAAGCGCGTCGCCGGTTTTGTCCTGAATTTTAAACTGCTTGCGCGCGGCGGCGCGCACGGCGTCTTTCACCGCTTCGACCACAAGCTCGCGGTCAATATTGTGTTCGGCGCACAGCGCGTCAATATTTTGTGCAATCGTTGATGTCATTTTTTCCTAACTATCCTGCTCAAACTATTCTGCCGCCGCATTTCCCTGTTCGCGTTCGGCGGCTTTCCTGAATTCTTCTTCGATGTCAATTTCCAGATTTGCTTTGGCAACCACTTCAAACGGAATCTCGACTCGCCCGTTTGTTTTATCGTCAAAAATCACCGTTTCGCCTTCGACTCCGATGATACGCCCGCGAAAATTGCGTTGATTTCCAATCGGCTGGCGAGCCTTTAATTTCGCCAAACTTCCGGCATATTTCGCGTAATCCCGCAAATTGTAAAGCTCGCGCTCCAATCCGGGCGACGAAACAATTAACTGATAATTGGAAGAAATAAAATCTTCCACGTCGAGAATCGTTCCCAACGTATGACTGACGTGTGTGCAATCATCAACCGTCACGCCGCCGGGTTTGTCAATAAAAACTCGCAATTCGGAATTTCGTCCGCTGCCGACAAGCTCGACGTGAACCAATTCCAACCCGCTCTCGGCGGCAACCCGCTCGGCAATTTCCCGCACCCGCTCTGAAACTCGAAGATTATCCATTTCCCCTTTTCCCAATCGTTTTTCAGGCAAAGAAAAAGTGGGCGCGAAACCCACCGGATTACTCGTTCGCCTTCCGAAGGAAAATAAGATTATACAGGGCAAACGAATTTAAGGCAAGAATCGAGGCGAACCAAGTGCAACGATTTTTTATAAAAATGCATTAAATCTAAATGTCAGTAGATGAATTTAGAACAAAATCATCAAAGTAAGGAGTTTTATGGATTTAATCAAGGAATTGCAATTGACGGCAAAGAATATACTAATTCAACGTCGCATAAAGCATTTCGGTGTTTCAGGATGGGAAATAGTATGCGTATTTCTAAATTATAAATCAAAGCTAATTAGTCAAATTCCTAGAAAAGTCATAATGTCGAAGAAAATCCAACCGTCCTCTTATGACAAAACCACTAAAATAGCCTTTGAAACTATAAAACGTAAGTTCCTTAATGGCGAAGATGTTAATCCACACTTAAGTAGATTCATTTTTGATGGTAAATTCACGGATTTTCTTTTCGCCGATTGGGGTATATATCATCTTCATTTAAATACTCGTTTGGATAATGATAAACGGCTTATCGCAAGGTCAGAGAATGTCCTTTTTTTGAAGATTTTTGGTGATACGGTTTACTTTATTGATATAGGACATCATGGAAAAAATGCACCTTATGCATTTGCCCAATTCTCACTCTTACGAACAATTGCGGATGAATTTCCGTGGATAATCGAACCAGACAAAATCAAAGATGCTATTGATATAGAGGACGAGATCAACGATCCTGAGAAAATAAAGGAAATGCGAGAAGAAGGCGTAAATTTACTTCACAAAATCAACGGAAACATTTATTTACCTCTCAATTACGGTATTACGTCTGTTAAATCTTCTGTATCAGCTTCTGTAGCAGTTAGAATGCAAGTTAACAAATTGTATTATTTAGTGAAGGATGCCGAAAAATATATTACCGAAAACCGTACTCAAATAAATGAGCATTTATCAAGAAATGAAAATTACAATCCTAACAAGGCATGTTTCCGTATAGATTTTGCTAAAGATGATTTCGTAATTTATGAGGAGTCAACAAAAGAACCTCTAATTCAACTAAAAGTATAATATGGAGCTTATAAACTCGTTTGACTAATTCAATGGTTACCCTCATTAGATAACTTTTCGTATCTTGACGTTCTTCCTTGAAATATTGAAACGCTTCTCCCTCGTTAAAGTAATAATGTGAGGAGAGTAAAAAATGTTTTGCTAAGTTGCTCTAATATGGACTTATGAGAATTGAAGGCATTATTTGGCTCAGCAATATTGTTGATAAACTTGCCGTCAAACATTCAGTTGAAACGTACGAAGTTGAAGAAGTATTTTTGGGCAATCCGAAATTCAGGTTTGTTGAAAAAGGAGATCGCGAAGGCGAAGATGTTTATATGGCTTTAGGGCAATCGGATAACGGCAGATATTTGATTGTATTGTTTATTCATAAACAAACGAAAGAGGCTTTGATTTTGAGCGCCAGAGATATGGGGCAAAAAGAGAGGAAGTTGTATGACAGAAAATAATTCTCAACAATTATCATCTTTTGAATCGCTTGATGAATTGGTCGAGTTTTTCGACACAAACGACATTGGTGATTATTTAGAGCAAAAACCGGAAGTCAGTTTTGAAGTTAATCTGCAAAAGCGAACGCATCTTGTTGAAATTGACGAGAAAATTGTCGGCAGTTTGAATGAAATTGCCAGACGAGAGCAAACTTCGGCAGAGTCACTGATTAATTCGTGGCTAAAAGAAAAGATTTCAGATTATGCAGACGCGGCATAACTGATGATGTAAATTCTAGCTTTGTTTTCTGCCGATCATATCCAACCCGACAGCGGCAACGAGAATCGAGCCTTTGATAATGTCCTGCATAAAATCTTTGACGTTTAAGAGCGACATTCCGTTATCGAGCGAAGCCATAATCAATGCTCCCAGACACGCGCCGAAAATCGTTCCGCGTCCACCCATCAAACTCGCTCCGCCGATGACGCAAGCCGCGATTGCGTCGAGTTCTTTCAAAGTCCCGGCATCGGGGCTGGCTGAACCGACGCGAGCGGTAAAAATCAGCGCCGCAATTCCGGTCAGAGCGCCGAGCAGAGCATAAACCGCTAGAATATTGCGCTCGTTGTTAATTCCCGACAAACGAGCCGCGTCCGGGTTGCCGCCGATGGCGTAAAGATAGCGACCGAATGTTGTGTTGTTGGTGATAAAAAATCCGAGAAAAGCGACGACGAGCAAAATCAAAACCGCAATCGGCACTCCGGCGTAAGCGTTCATCAGAAAAATAAATCCGATGATTGCCGCTATTTGCAGCACAGCCGGAACGATCACCGAAACGGCGCTCGCGTTTTCCGAAACAAATTCGCGCTGAGCGCGCAATTGCCGAAAAGCGAAAAATAAAACCGCTAAAATCGCCAGAGCCGCAATCGCCCAGCCGATCTCCGCCGGAATGTAGCTTTGCCCGATTGATTTAAAAGTTGCTTCGGAAACAGGAATCGTCTCGCCCTGTGTGACGCCTTTGATTGCGCCGCGCCACGCGAGCAAGCCGCCGAGAGTAACAATAAATGCCGGAATCTTGGCGTAAGCCACGAGAGAGCCTTGAAACAAGCTGATTCCGACGCCGATTAAAATCGCCAGCAGAATCGAAGGCACAAGCCCGTAATTCCAATTGGTTAGAGCGATTGCCGCCACTCCGCCCGCAAGCCCCAAAACCGCGCCGACCGACAAATCAATTTGCCCGGCGACAATCACCATCAACATTCCGACCGCCAAAACTCCGGTCACCGAAGTTTGCAGCATCAGATTTGAAAGATTGCGCGGAGTCAGAAAAATGCCGCCCGTCGCCCAATAAAAATAAAACCAGATTGCCGCCAGAGCCGCGAGCATCGTGTAAGCGCGAAGCGCCGAAGTGTTGATTTTAAAATTGCCGATTTTTGCTGTGTCGTTCATTTTTTAGAGCCGTTATTTAAAAGCAATTTTCACCACAGAGGACACGGAGAAGACACGGAGAAAACACAGAGATTTATAATATTTTTCTTCTGATTCCGCCTTCTGTTAGTTTGTTTACGTTAAAGTTTAGAAGCAATCCTAGTTTCCAGCCGCCTAGACTTAGATATGTTAAAAGTTGTGCTTCGTGAATTGGCGCGATTCCTTCAATAGATTTGATTTCTACAACAACATAGCCTTCGACTAAAAAATCCAAGCGATAACCACACTCCAATCTGACGCTTTTATACTTAACGGGAAGCGGCTTTTCCTTTTCAAAATTGATGTTTCTTAAAACAAATTCTCTCGCCAAACATTTTTGATATGCGGATTCGAGCAAGCCCGGACCTAACTTTTTATGAACTTCTATCGCCGCTCCAATAATCTCATTAGTTATTTCATTTAACCTTTGTAAATCCGGCATTTCTCCGTGTTTTCTCTGTGACTTCTCTGCGCCCTCTGTGGTGAAAAACGCTTTCTCAAACATTCCCCGTCGCCGCCGCCATCACTTTTTCGGGCGTCGCTTCAGCTTTGGAAAATTCTCCGGTCACGCGCCCTTCATGCAAGACCAGAATGCGGTCTGAAAGCCCCAAAACTTCAGGCAATTCAGAAGAAACCAGCACGATTGCCAAACCTTGTTTCGCCAGTTCATTAATATTAGCGTAAATTTCCTGTTTTGCACCGACATCAATCCCGCGCGTCGGTTCGTCCAAAAATAAAATTTTCGGATTCGTCAGCAGCCATTTTGCGAGCACTACTTTTTGCTGATTGCCGCCCGAAAGCGTGCCGACGATTGTTTCGACCGAGCTTGTTTTAACGCGCAAATCTTTACGAGCCTTTTCGCCGAATGTTTTTTCGCGGCGGCGATGCGTGATAAAACGCCCGCTTAAATCCGCAAGTCCGGCGAGCGTCATATTATTTAAAACCGTCTGATCGAGAATCAAACCGAGCCGTTTGCGGTCTTCGGTAACAAAACCGATGCCGTGACGAATCGCGTCTGCCGGAGAATTTATTGAAGCTCTTTCGCCTTCAATCAAAATCTTGCCCGAAACTCGACCGGTGTGCGCGCCAAAGAGCGACATCAAAAGCTCGCTCCGACCGGCGCCCATCAAACCGGCGATTCCCAAAACTTCGCCTTTGCGCACCGAAAAACTGATGTTTTCCACCACGTTTTGCCCGGCGTGTTCAATATCGGCGGACGTTAAATTGCGAACTTCGAGCGCGATTGCGCCGCGTTCGTGTTCGGATTTCGGGAAAATATCGCCAACTTCGCGCCCGACCATCAAAGAGATGACTTTTTCTTTCGTCAGATTTTCCGCGCTTTCGGTTCCGACAGTTTTTCCGTCGCGCAAAACCGTGACCAGATCGCTCATCCGAAAAACTTCGTCGAGCTTGTGCGAAATGTAAATCATTCCGACGCCGCGCGATTTTAAATTTTTCAGAATTTCAAACAGCGTTTCGACTTCCGATTCGGTCAAAGCGGCGGTCGGTTCGTCCAAAACCAGAATGCGCGCGTTTTGCGAGAGAGCTTTGGCGATTTCGACAAGCTGCTGCTGCCCGATTCCCAGATTTCCGACCAATGTGCGCGGATTGATCGGCAAACGCAAATCAGCCAGAAGTTTGGCGGCACGGGCATAAAGCTCGCCCCAGTTTACGATTCCGAAACGGCTCGGCTCGCGCCCCAAAAAGATGTTTTCGCCGACCGTTAATTCTTTGACGAGCGATAATTCCTGAAAAATAATCGCCACGCCCGCCGTTTCGGAGTCTCGAATTCCGCCAAACTGTCTTAACTCGCCTTCAATAAAAATCTCGCCGCCGTAGCTTCCCGCCGGATAAACGCCCGACAAAACCTTCATCAGCGTAGATTTTCCCGCTCCGTTTTCGCCGACGAGCGAGTGAAACTCCCCTGCGCGCAAATCAAACGTCACTCCGTCCAAAGCGCGCACGCCCGGAAATTCCTTCGTAATCGAGCGCATTTCAAGTAATGCGTTCGTTGTTCGTTGTTCGTTGTTCGTTGTTTGTTCTTCGATTTGCTTCATAGGATTTGTGTTAGGGTTCGTAATTCCGCATTATAAAAATCTGCAACGAACAACGAACAACGAACAACGAACAAATTTATTGCTTGGGTCTTTGGTCGGGCGGGACATTTGCGTAAACGTCCTCGTATTTCGCGTAGCCGTCTTTGATTACGGTCTGCATCAGATTGTCTTTATCAACTGAGACGACTTCAAGCAAAATTGCCGGAACGCTCTTTTTGATAGCATCGTTTTGAAACTGGGTTACACCGCTCAAAGACTCTTTTTTCGCCAGTTTTATTGCCGCTTCAACCGCACTGTTGGCGAGCGGGATAATCGGTTTATAGACGGTCATTGTCTGCTTGCCTTCGGCGATTGATTGCAGGGCGGGTTTGTCGGCGTCTTGCCCGGTGACGAGAATTTTTCCGCTCAAGCCTCTTTTATCCAAAGCTGCAATCACGCCCGAAGCCATTCCGTCGTTGGAAACGACGAATACGTCAACTTTGTCGCCTTGCTGCGTCAAAGTGTTTTCGGCGAAATTCAAAGCCTGTTCACGGCTCCAATCAGGAATATGCTGTTCGGCGACGATTTTAACACCTGGATGAGCGTTTAAAACTTCAAGCTGCGCTTTTTTCATAATGTGAGAGTTGTTGTCGGTCATAGCTCCATAAACCATCACATAATTTCCCGTCGGCTTTTTCTGCGCGGCGTATTCAGCCATTTTTCTGCCGATAACCGGGACCTGGTGAGAAATATAAAGGTCAATTTTGTCGGAGTTAATCAAACGGTCATAGCTGATGACCGGGACGTTTTGCGCTTTGGCTTTTTCGACCATGGAAGCAGCCCCCGTCGCGTCGTGCGGCGCGATAACAAGTACATTGATGCCTTGAGTTAGTAAATTATCGACATCGTTAATCTGACGGTCGCCACTGTTGTTTGCGACTGTGATTACGCATTCAACGTTTAACTCTTTGCAGTGTTTTTCAAACGCATCCCGGTCGCGCTGCCAGCGTTCTTCTTTTACCGTGTCCATCGCAAAACCGATTTTAATTTTGCCGCCGCTGTTTTGCGGTTGACCGGCGGCGGTGTTGGCGTTTTGCGGGGCGTCGACACAGGCATTTGTCAAAACTGCCGTTAAAACGAACATTAATAAAACAATTTTTCGCATTTTTTCTGCTCCAGAAAATAATTTTAACTTATTGCCAATTTTTGCGCGGGCAAGCCCACGCCGCTAATTTTAAAAACTTTTTTCGCCGACAAAACGGCGCAAACTTTTATAGAGAAAACACTTAACCAAGCGTCTTCGGCTTTAATCCGAATGATATTTTCAGGTTTTATCACTTTTTTATTCGATAAAAAATATAAAATGTGAAGAAATCTAAACTTTTTTAGAATTATTACACGAAAGTGTCAACCTGACGGAGCAAAAATAAGTTGACTTCAATAGGAAATTATTGAAAGATTGTACCTTGAAGCGTTAGTCTTAACGCGATTTTGAAAACACTTTATTTTCTTTATCAGAAATACGGAATTTTTGCTGAAAGTTCGTTGACTTTCCTTGATTATTCGTGTAAAAGATTCGAGGTATTTAGAGTTTTTATTTGGAGAACAGCAAAAATAAGGATTTAAGGAGAAATATGAGCAAAACACTTTGGGTTCGCAAAACCATTGCAACTTCTTTGGCTTCTGCCGTTTTTATGACATCTTCGATGTTTGCTTCGGCGACACCCGGCAATCAACCTCAACTGGCTGAATTGATCGTTTCGGGCGCTCCGGCTGACGGCGATATTCCATTTGTTTCGGTCAACGGAGAACGTGCTGTTTCGGGACGCACAATTCAATCGTCAACCACTATTACAACCCCTTCAACATCAAGCGCCACGATTAATCTGGGCAAGCTCGGTCGCGTGGAAGTAGCGCCGAATTCAAATTTCGTTTTAAACTTCAGCGAAAAAGGAATTTCGGGAAATCTGGTTTCCGGTAACGTTCGCGTCGTCGGCAATGACAATTCCGAAAACAGTATTCAAACAAAAGACAGCGTAGTCGTTGCCAATCAAGCCGGCGACAAAGCGTTCACGGTTAACGCTCTTGACAACGCAACCAGCGTTACGTCCGAAAGCGGCGTCGTTGCTTTTAATTCAAACGGTAAATCAACGACGGTTAATGCCGGTCAAACCCAGACGAGCGGACAAGACACCGATACAGACGCCGGTTCCGGCAATATTGCGCTTTACGGGCTTATTTTCGGCGCAGCAGCCGCGGTCTTGGTTTATGTTGCTTTGACCGATAACAATGAGCTTCAATTCGGCACCGGATCAACGACCCTAAGCCCGACGAGGTAAATTACTTGAGGAGATTCTTAAAATTTTTGGTTGCCTGATTGATTATTTGGAAAATATTCCGGCAGCCTCTTTGGAGGAAAAGAGATAATGATTAACAGAACTTTTATTCACAAAACGCTTGCAGCTTGTTTAGCGCTCGCCGTCTGGAGCGTCACTTCAATGGTTGCTCTCGCTGCCGCCCCACAATCAAACGGAGAAATTGCCGTTACCGGAACCGTCACGGTTGACGGTCGCAACGCGGTTTCGGGCGGCACGGTCGCTTCGGGCAGCTCAATTATCACGGCGGAAAATTCGTCTGCCGTTGTCAGCCTCGGCAAAATCGGACGCGTCGAGCTTGGACCCAATACGACTATGACTCTTAAATTCGATAATTCCGGCATCTACGGAACTTTGAATTTGGGTAAAGTTCGCGTGATGAATAATAACGGCTTTAACGCCAATATCACCACGCTCGAAGGCTTGACAATCGCCGATGCCAATCAAGCCAACACTTTTGTCGTCGAAAAAGAATGCGGACACACTCACGTTGATACGATTGCGGGCTTGGTCACGCTTCGCACCGGCGGAAACGACAAACAAGTTGCCGCAGGAACCGATGCCATGGCTGGCAGCTTGCAGCAAACCGGATGCAAGCCGTGCATTCGTCCGGGAAGCGTCACACCGACTCCGACGCTCGGTCTTGGGCTTGGCACTATAGCCGGTCTTTTGTTGGCTGTTGGCGTCGCGATTGGTGTAGGTGTCGTTTATAACAAATCGGATATTAATACCGATAACCAGACGACCGTTCTCAGCCCGTCACGGTAAAAGTCAACGACAATTTAATTTCACTGCCACGAATTGGATAACTTGACAAAGGAATCCAATTCGTGGCTTTTCGTATATTTTACTCTGACTCTTTCCTAATTATAAAAAAATGCACATAGCAGTAATTGGTACGGGATACGTTGGTTTGGTAACGGGTGCGTGCTTTGCCGAGTTTGGCGTGGACGTGACCTGCGTTGATGTTGATGAAACTAAGATTGCTCGCCTCAAAGACGGAGATATTCCGATTTACGAGCCGGGGCTTGATCAAATTGTCGAGCGGAACTCAAAAGCCGGACGCCTTCATTTTACAACTGATTTGAAACAAGCCGTTGAAAATGCTCTGGTGATTTTCCTCGCCGTCGGCACTCCGCCGAACGAGGACGGCACGCCGAATATGAGCTTTGTCGAAAAAGCGGTTCTCGACATTGCTCGTTATATGAATGGCTACAAAGTCATCGTGACGAAATCCACAGTCCCGGTCGGAACCGGTGAATGGGTTCGTGAATTGATTCAGGAGAATCAAACGGTGAAACACAATTTCGGCGTTTGCTCGAATCCCGAATTTTTGCGCGAAGGCGCGGCAATCAGTGATTTTATGCGTCCCGACCGCGTTGTTATCGGCAGCCGCGATGCGGAAGCGATTGCGATTATGAGAGATTTGTATCGTCCGCTGTTTTTGATCGAGACGCCTTTCGTTATCACTTCGCTCGAAGCGGCGGAATTGACGAAATACGCCGCCAACGCTTTTCTCGCCACGAAAATCTCGTTTATCAACGAAATTGCCAATCTGTGCGATAAAATCCGGTGCGACGTTCATGACGTAGCGCGCGGAATGGGAATGGACAAACGAATCGGCAGCAAATTTTTGCATCCCGGTCCGGGCTTCGGCGGTTCCTGTTTTCCGAAGGACACACGGGCTTTGGCGACAGTAGCTAAACAATACGGTTCTGAATCGCGCATTGTTGATACCGTTATTGAAGTCAATGACAATCAACGCCGGATAATGATTCCGAAAATCGAGCAGCTCGTTGGCGACTTTGCCGGTAAAACAATTGCCGTTTTAGGTCTCTCGTTCAAACCGGAAACCGACGATATGCGCGAATCGCCTGCCCTTGAAATTATCAACGAAATCGTAGCGCGAGGAGCAAAAGTTAAAGCCTTTGACCCGGTGGCGATGGAAGAAGCCAGAAAATCTCTGCCCGACATCGAGTATTCAAAAGATGAATACGATGCTATTTCAGGAGCGGATGCGCTGGTTTTCGTGACCGAATGGAATCAATTTCGCGCTCTCGATTTGGAAAAAGTCAAATCGCTTTTAAAATCTCCGAAAATCGCCGATCTTCGCAACATTTACGAGCCCGCCGCAATGCGCGAGCGCGGTTTTGAATACATTGGAGTCGGGAGATAATTCAATTACGAATTACGAATTACGAATTACGAATTGTGGAATCTGATTTTTAAATTCTAAAAAGATATTCCTTTATTCGTAATTCGTAATTTGAAATTCGTAATTTGAAATTTTATGCAAAGCAAAAAATTTCTGATTACGGGCGGGGCGGGTTTTATCGGCTCGAATCTGGCTGACGCTCTTATCGCACAGGGCGGAAGCGTTCGCATCATTGATAATTTCGTGACCGGCTATCGAGAAAATCTGGAAGAAATTTCGGGCGATTTTGAGTTTATCGAAGGAGATTTAAACGACGAAACAAAGCTGCGCCAAGCCCTCGAAGGCGTCGAAGTCGTTTTTCACGAAGCCGCTTTGCCTTCGGTTCCGCGCTCGGTCGCTAACCCGAAAGAAACTCACGAAGCCTGCGTCAATGCCACTTTCAAGCTACTCCTTGCGGCAAAAGAAGCCGGCGTTCGCCGCTTGATTTACGCCGCGTCAAGCTCGGCTTACGGCGACCAGCCGACTTTGCCGAAAATCGAAACGATGCTTCCCGAACCGCTTTCGCCTTACGCGGCGGCGAAATTGATGTGCGAATATTACTGTCAGGTTTTCACCCGCGTTTACGGTCTGGAAACAATCAGCTTGCGTTATTTCAACGTTTTCGGTCCGCGCCAAGACCCAAGCTCGGAATATTCGGGCGTGATTTCGCGTTTTATTGACGCTTTGATGATCGGCAAAACTCCGATTATTTACGGCGACGGCGAGCAAACCCGCGACTTCACTTATATAGCCAACGTCGTCAACGCCAATATCCGCGCGGCGCAGACGACAAGAGGAATCGGCGAAGTGATGAACGCCGCGAACGGCGACCGCGTAACATTGAACGAGCTGCTCGAAGTTTTAAAAAAGATAACCGGAAAAGAAAATGTTCGAGCCGAGCACAGAGAAGCTCGCCCCGGAGACGTTAAACATTCACAGGCAGACAACGCGCGAGCGCGCGAATGTCTGGATTACGAAAAGCTCGTCGGCTTGGAAGAAGGCTTGAGGCGAACAATTGAATGGTGGCAATTCAGCCGCTTTGCCAAAAATCTTTAACTGAAAATTTTAATTTGCGCTTTTCAGACTCATCCGGTCGAATCTAAAATAACCGGATGAGTTTTTTATTTTTCAACGCATTCGGTCGCCTCAGAAGCGGCTGGCGTTTTTTGCTTTTCGCCTTTGCGTTTGTGTTTTGCGTGACGGCGATTGAAGGAGCGTTCTTTTTGTCGGCGCAAGGATCGCCCCAGTTGAAATCTTTTCTCGGCGGAAACGGCGGTTTTATCGTTCAAAATTTGACGATGCTGATAGTTTCAGCGGTTCTGGCATTTATATTTCAGAAGAAAATCGAAGATTTGCCCGCGAAAACATTGGGCTGGACGTTTGAAAGCAAGAGCTTGCTGAATTTCCTGAGCGGCATCTGCATCGGCGTCGGAACGCTTTTACTCGCTGTGATGATTGTGTTCGGTTCGGGCGCGTTAAATTTTAATTTAAACAACGCCGCATTTTCCGCGCTTTTGCAGTCTTTTCTGACGGCGGCAGCCGTTTTCGGTTTGGGCGCGGCGGCTGAAGAAACTTTGTTTCGCGGTTATGCTCTGCAAACTTTCGCTCGCGCACATCTTGCGTGGCTTGCCGTTATCATCACTTCTCTGCCCTTCGCGCTAGGTCATCTCGGAAATCCGAATGTCGCACCAATTTTTACTTTTCTCAACACCGCGCTTGCGGGTGTCTGGCTCGCAATAGCATATTTGAAAACCCGCAATTTATGGTTTCCGTTCGGCGTCCATTTCGCGTGGAATTTTTTGATGGCGCAGATTTTCGGGATTCCGGTCAGCGGAATTACGAGCATTGCGCCATCGCCGTTTTTAAGATCAATTGATTCAAACCAGCTTGTGTGGCTGTCGGGCGGCAATTACGGAATCGAAGGTGGCGCGGCTTGCACAATCGCAATCGCCATCTCGACGTTGTTCATCCAATTCGCGCCGTTATTTAAACCCGACCCTGAGCTATTAGCTCTGACAAGTCGGGAAATTCCGGTCGAAACAAATGTTCAATCGGTCTAAAGCCGTACTGACTTAGTAATAAGTAATAAGTAATAAGTAATTAGCTTTTAAACTAATTACTCATTACTTATTACTTATTACTTTTATGAGCAATCAAGCGAGCGCGAAACAAATCCGACGAACACTGCGCGAAACATTCGGTTTTGAAAAGCTGCGCCCGGGGCAGCGAGAAGTGATTGAAAACGTTTTAGCCGGAAAAGATACTCTAGCGATTATGCCGACGGGAGCGGGAAAATCGCTTTGTTATCAATTGCCGGCGCTGCATCTCGCGGGAATGACGATTGTCGTTTCGCCGCTGATTTCATTGATGAAAGACCAGACGGACAAGCTCGAAGAAAAAGGCTTGGAAGTTGCGAATTTGAACAGCTCGGTTTCCGAAATGGAACAGCGCGAATCGCTTGAACAAGTCGAGCGGCAAGCGAGCGATTTCATTTTTACGACGCCGGAAAGATTAACCGACGCCGAGTTTTTGGAAACAATCAAAGATAAACAAATTGATTTCGTCGTCGTTGACGAAGCGCATTGCATTTCGCAATGGGGACACGATTTTCGACCGGCTTTTCTGGAGATTCGTGCGGCGCTGAAACAATTAAAAAATCCGCCAATCCTCGCTTTGACCGCCACGGCGACTCCCGAAGTCATTGAAGACATCAAACGACAGCTTGAACGCCCGCAAATGCAGGTTGTTAATTCGGGCATTGTTCGTCCGAATCTGGTTTTTGAAGTCGTTCACACAACAAACGATTTGGAAAAACGCGAGCATTTGGCGAAAATTTGGCGAGAAATTGAAGGCTCGAAAATTGTTTATTGCGCGACCGTTAAAGCGGTCGAAGAAGTGTTTGGTTTTTTGGAAAAAGCCGGAATAGCGGCGGAAAAATATCACGGAAAATTGGGCGCCAAACAACGGCACGAAACGCAGGATCGCTTTATGTCCGGTGAAATCGAAACAATTGTGGCAACGAACGCATTTGGAATGGGCGTTGATAAAGCGGATATTCGTGCGGTCGTTCATTGGCAGATTCCCGGCTCGCTCGAATCGTATTATCAGGAAGCCGGGCGTGCCGGGCGTGACGGTGAAACCGCGCGCTGCGTTTTGCTTTACGATACGCGCGACCGCCGCGTGCAGCAGTTTTTTCTAGGCGGGCGTTATCCGACGGCTGACGACATTTTGACGATTTACCAAACGTTGGAAAACTTTTCGTCTGCCGCAAACTTGACGCAAATTCAGGAAACAATCGGCGACGCGGTTGCGAAAACCAAAACGCGAGTTGCGCTCAATTTACTCAAAGACGTGAAAATAGTCAGAGAAAAACGCGGCGCAAAATTTGAATTGGCGAAACGTAATTTGAATGATGCGGAAATCGAGAAAGTTGCGGCAGAATATATCGAAAAGGGAGAAACCGACCGCGAAAAGCTCGAACGAATAATGCTTTACGCGCAAAGCGCGTTTTGCCGCTGGCGAATTTTGTCGGAATATTTTGAAGCAGAATCGGAAGAGATTGAAAAATGCGGAAGCTGTGATAATTGCGAGCGCCCGGTTGAAGAAAGATTTGAAATAAAAACCCTGGAAATTCAGGTAAAACCGGAGGAAGAAGAAATTCTGCGCGAGCTGAAAGAAAACGCCGCCCGGAAAATTGCGGTCGGCGAAATCGTCAATTTGCCGCAAAATTTGGAAGGCGAAGTAAAATCAATCGAAGACGACAAAGTTACAGTCGTGCTGCCGAACGGAGAAACTAAAATGTTCAAAATGGAATTCGTTTCGCCGCAAAATCAATAATCTATGCAGCTTTATTATAATTAGAATTCATAAGTCAATCATCAAACAGCACGTTTTTAAAGCAAGCTCATCCGCGAGTTTCTTCAATAGCATTTCGTTTTTCGGGAAACAAATGTTTGACGGTTATTACTTCTTTTTTCAGACTTTTTTGCGGATTACGAGATTTTATTAGCCCTAAAACTATCCCGATTATTTCAAGACTAAAGAGAAAAAGGAATAAAACAGCAATAGTAATGATTGTGGGAGCGACGCCGAGGCTAATCGTTTGGGAGCTTTTATCCGAATTAGGAATAAAGGCTTCAAAAAACTTAACCGAAATAGGAATAAAATAATCAATCAGAGCGCCGGTCACGCCTAATGCGGCGAAGATTCCGGTTGCCAGCGCAAATTGTGAAAAGACCAGCCTCCAATTCGACTGACGCTTGCGACCGCTAAGAAAACGCGCGATCTCGGCTAAAGGCATCCAAAAAGCGCTTAATAGATAAAACAATCCGCTAATTCCGGTTCCGGGCAATCCTGCAATCATAATATTTTAAAAATCCTTTCTTAATGTCCTTTTTCATATACTCGAAGCGGTCGGCGCATAAAAAGTTCGCTCCAAAATGCTTCGAGGAAAAACACGGCATTAACCATCCGCAAAACCAGGAATGCCGGAAAGCTCGCCAATGCCCGCCAAAACTCATTTCTTTGCTGAGCTTTAAACAAAATCGGGACAAGCACGGCGGGCGCGTCAATGACATAACCCAGAAGAAAAAAAGGGCTGACGAAAATCGAAAGCAAGGGAATAAGAATCAGGAAAGCGAGCGAAGCAATCGTCGCATCCCACATTGCCAAACCGACAAGAGTACGCAAATATTGGATTTCAAGAACGCCGCGCCAATGAAGCTGAACGTTTTGGATGAAACCGTGCGACCAGCGTTTGAGCTGCTTTCGCATAAACGAAAAATTATGCGGCTCAATCGGATAACAGACGGCTTCGGGGACGAAGCGAACGCTGTGTCCGGCTTGGTAAAAGCTCCAGGTTAAATCCATATCTTCAGCCATTGTGCGGGTTGACCACCCGTTATTGGCTTTAAGAATGTCTGTTCGATAAATCGAAAAACAGCCGGATGAAATCAAAGGCTTCTCGTAATAATCCTGAATCGGTTTATAAAAAGTGAAAGCGAAAAGGTATTCGACGTACCGACCGCGCTCCCATAAACTTTTAACGCGACGAGGAACAACGAATCCGCAGGCGGCTGCTGCATCCGAATCATCAAAAGCCTTGAGAAGCAGCTCGATTGCGTTCGGGGCGAGAGTAGTATCGGCGTCAAGCGCCATTGTATATTTGGTTCGGACTCTTTCGAGAGCGAAATTTTGGGCTCCCGCTTTTGTGCCTGTATTAATCGGAGGTTTGATGACGGTTACACTGCAAGCGCGTGCAGCGTCGCCGGTTCCGTCGGTGGAACAATCATCTACGATGATTATCTCGTCCATCCGAACGGTTTGATTTTGCAAGCTGCGAATTGTATCGGCGATATTGTCAGCTTCATTATACGCCGGCACAATTACTGTAAGGTCGGTGCCGTTTTTTTGAAGACGAAGCTGTTCGCCCGCTTTTTCCTCAAATGAGGTTTCTAAAATCATAAATTTGATTTGCTTTATGGGGAGAAGCGCTTCTAAATCTCAAATATCTAATATTTTTTTCACTAATTTTCACAACATAAAGCCGGATACTTTAGTGAACAGGGAAAATATAATTTATTCCGTAAGGCAATAATCAAATAATTGAATTATTGCCGACACCAATATCATCGCAATACTCAGGCTAAATATAATCGGCGAATCAGCGCCGTTTAAAATGCCGAGACATTACGCCCAACAAATTTCCAATAATTGCTAATGTATAGAAATACTAACAGCCATACTTTTCGATGTCAAAATTTGAAAATCAGTCAGATTATTGCTCTAATAAATCAAACTTTCTTTTATGCTGCTAATATCTTGCGTCGTAATTTGAAAAACCGATTTAGAAGAGATGTTAAGCGATAAAATATCAAGAACTTAGATTAGTCAGCACTTAAGCTCTTACGGGATAAATGAAAACAGTTGTTTTTCGACTACCTTGAGAAACCTGATTGCAGATTTCTCCGTAAAAATGTAAATGTTCGTCACCAGTTTTCCGATACGGAGTGTAAAATAATGAAAATCAAATCTTTTTTAGCGGCTGCGCTGCTGTTCGGCGCGATTCCGCTTGTTAATGTAAACGCACAACAAACGATGAATGAGTTAAAACCGCCGGTTCCGGCAAAGAAAGTAAAAGTCACCGAAATTCACGGCACCAAGCTCGAAGATAATTATTCGTGGATGCGAAGCGACAAAGACCCGAAAACCGGCAAAGTCCGGCAGGAAGTCGAAGAGTATCTGCTCGCCGAAAACGCTTACACCGAAGCCGTAATGAAGCCTTACGAAGCATTGACGAAATCGCTTTACGACGAAATGCTCGCGCGCATCAAGCAAACCGACCAGAGCGTTCCATATCGTTACGGCGATTACGTTTATTACACCCGGTTTGAAGAAGGCAAACAATATCCGATTTTTGCGCGCAAGCGCACCGGCGATAATAATGCCAAAGAAGAAATCACGCTTGACCAGAACGAACTGGCAAAAGGCTTAAAATATTATGCAATTGGCGCTTATTCAATCAGCGACGACGGCAATTTGCTGGCGTTTTCTTCGGACAATACGGGGTATCGCCAATATACGCTGCAAATCAAAGATTTACGCACGGGACAAATTTTGCCGGACAAAATCGAGCGCGTCACGTCCGTCGTCTGGGCGAACGACAACAAAACTCTGCTTTTCGTCACCGAAGATCAGGTCACGAAACGCTCGGATAAATTCTGGCGTCACACAGTTGGCTCAAACGACAATCAGCTAGTTTACGAAGAAAAAGACGAGCTTTTCGACATCGGCGTCGGTCGTTCGCGCGATAAAAAGATGATTATCTTATCGGCGTTCGCCAAAACGATGAGCGAAGCGCGTTACATTCCGGCGGATAATCCGACCGCCGAGCCGAAAGTCATTTTCCCGCGCCAAAAAGACCACGAATACAGCGTTGATTACGACGAAGGCAAGTTTTACATTACAACGAATAAAGGCGCAAAAAACTTCCGCGTCGTGACGGCTCCGATGAATGATCCGTCCGAGAAAAACTGGAAAGAATTTATCGCGCACAACCCGAAAGTTAAAATTGACGACATCACGTTTTTCTCAGGTCACGGAGTTATTTCCGAACGCGAAAACGGTCTGGAATATTTGCGGATTCTCGACAAAAAAACCGGCAAATTTCACCGCATCGAAACGCCGGAACCGGTTTATTCGATGGGTTTGGGCGCAAACCGCGAGTACAATTTAAGCAAAATTCAATTCGGCTATAACTCTTTCGTCACCGCGCCTTCGACTTTTGAATACGATATGAATTCAAAAGAACGCAAGTTGTTAAAACAACTCGACGTTCTTGGCGGTTACGATAAAAACCAGTATGTTTCCGAGAGAGTCTGGGCGACCGCGCGCGACGGCGTGAAAGTTCCGGTTGCAATCGTTTACAAAAAAGGAACGAAATTGGACGGTTCCGCGCCGATGCTGCTTTACTCTTACGGTTCTTACGGCGCTTCGTTTGCCCCGACTTTCTCTTCGCAACGCTTGAGCCTGCTCGACCGCGGAATGATTTACGCGCTGGCTTCGATTCGCGGCGGCGGCGAGCTGGGCGAAGAATGGCGCGAACAGGGCAGAATGTTCAAGAAAATGAACACTTTTACCGATTTTATTGACGTTGCCGACCATCTCGTCAAAAACAAATACACTTCGTCTGACCGTTTGGTGATTCAAGGCGGTTCGGCTGGCGGTTTGTTGATGGGCGCGGTCGTCAATATGCGTCCCGATTTGTTCAAAGCGTCAATCGCGCAGGTTCCGTTTGTTGACGTAATGAACACAATGCTCGACGCTTCCCTGCCTTTGACGACGAGCGAATATATCGAATGGGGCAATCCGAACGAAAAAGAAGCGTTCGATTATATGATTAAATATTCGCCTTACGACAACATCAAACGGCAAAACTACCCGAATATGTTGATCGAAGTCTCGCTCAACGACTCGCAAGTGCCGTATTGGGAAGGCGCGAAATTCGCCGCAAAAATCCGCGAAATGAAAACCAACGACTCGCAGATTTTGCTCAAAACCAATATGGGCGCGGGACACGGCGGCGCTTCGGGCAGATACGACGCGCTCAAAGAAACCGCGTTTCGCTACGCTTATATTTTGAGTCAAGTCGGATTAGCGAAATAAATAACTCCGAATCAAAGAAAAATATAAGGGCGAGTATTAACCTCGCCCTTATATTTTTGTAAACCCTTTAATAGATCAGACAAATGGAAGATTAAAATCTGAAACGTTTCAGGCAAATTTATTTCAGATTAAACTTTTGAAAGTATTCGTCAATCTCCGAACGCAGCTCAATTCCGACGCGCTCGAAAATGTCGAGCAAATCTCACCGTAAGCGTCTGCGCCATCCAATGGCGTGAGCAAATTTATACTTTGCCAACGCAAAGGCGACCAGCTCGAAAACGCTTATCCCAAAATTCGTGTTGAGCGAATGAATAAACTAATACAATGCAAGACGACATTCCCTGTTTTATATTGGTTTTTTTGTTTTACCGGTGAAACTGTGCTATAAAAATGTTGATTTAGGAGAAAAATAATGCCTTACCGAAATAAAACTTTTATTAGTTTCGCAAGCGAAGATATTCACTACTATCGCCTTATGTGTGCCTGGAAAGAAAATACCAAATTTGATTTCGATTTTTTCAACGCACACGACCTAAATGTTGCACGTGATAGTAGTCAAGCTGAAACAATCAACCGACGATTAAGAGAAAGACTTGTGAATACGAAACAAGTTATAATGTTGATCGGTGATGTGACCCGCCGAAAAGCGGCAAATCCTAATACATTTGTATATTATGAAGCTAGAACAATTCTCAGCTTAGGTTTGCCTGTTATATTTGCAAATGTAAATCGCTCAAGAGGAGCAGAAACTCATCGCATTCCAGAAGTGTTGTTAACTCCATATACTATATCTACTTCTTTTGGTCCATACATTTTGAGATATGCACTTGATAATTTCCCGGTCGATTTTGCAGAGAATAACAGACTCCCTGAATCAGCAAGAAAAAAAGGACCATATGAATATAGACAGTCTGTTTATGATTCCTTAGGTTTGTAATGAACAAGAAACTTAAACCATGGTTATCCTCACCGGCTCTTTTGAGACTTCTCGAAAGGTTTCTTCAAACGTTTGGAATTATTTGGTTGCTTTTAGAACCTCTTGCGCTATGGCAACCAGACAATCTTCGTCTTGGCTTTTACGGTTATTTTGGACTTGCGGTTATCAGTTTTCTTATTGCTCTTTTTCTAGCCCGCCCTAGAACTTTAGTTGAACGAAAACTTCCATCATCAGATACGAAAATTACTATAGGTGTTGGCGACCTTCTTGAACAACAAGGAAATATAATAATAGGTTGTCCAGATACGTTCGACACAGAAATTGGAGAGGTAATTTCTTTAGCAAGTATTCAGGGACAATTTCAAGCAAGAATGTTTCCCGAAAGAAGTAACTTGGATTCTGCTATTAATAACTCACTTAAAAATAGACGTTGCGAAATTGATGAGGAAAAGCCATTTGGTAAAAAATCACGTTATCCAATCGGAACTGTGGCGGAAGTCGAACATAATGGCAATAAATATTTTTTGGTTGCTTATACTCGAATGCGTAACGATATGAGAGTTGAATCAGATATTTGTATGCTCTCTACCTCACTAAACAAATGCTGGGAAGCAATTCGTACTCGCGGTCAGCACAAACCAATTCACATGGGAATTATCGGATCAGGATTAGCACGCATTGGTCTATCTCGCGCACTGCTTCTTCAATTTATTGTTTTATCATTTGTTGATGCTGAGAGGAAAGAAAGTTTAACAAATCATCTGACAATTCATATTCACGAGAAAGATGTTGAATGTATTGATTTCGTAGATTTAGAGGCGTGGTTAAAAGGCTTGACTCGCGCCGCCTAGCCAAAATAGAAATCAAAGACCCTATAAACCTATTGAATATCTCAGCTCTTTTAGATTTTTTTCCGCTGAATATAAATCGCTGATGTTTTCGGATTTTATGTGTCTATATCTTTTATGAAAATCTAACGTGTCTATTACCTGCTCAAACTTTTTCGGAGTGTCTGAAATAATGAACAATCCAACGTTTTGATAATCAATTAAAGTTGATAATCTTCCGACGCCTGACCAAGTTCCTGTTGACATCTCCACTTCAAAAGCGTTTTCGGGAATAAAATATTTACCTTTTTCTCGGAACCAAATCACATCAATCTTTCTCAGCAAATCGTAATTGGAAAATTGCAGTTCGGGGCATTTTGTAAGAGTAGAGATTTTTCCTAATTCGACATCATTAAACTTTTTAGATTTGTCCGGGCAAAATGTGTGAAAGCCGCGTATATTGCCGATTTCGATTAATCTGCCTTGAATAACCGAATGTAAACTTTCTTCGACAGTGGTTTGAGGTTCTGAAAATCTGTAAGATTTGAGCAGTAATTCCCAAGCGTTAATAAACTCAGAACAATTTAGCCTATTTCCTTTTCCTAAAAGAACAATATTCAAATCGCGGTCAATTGTGATTTTATATTCGCCGTTTCTATCGCGGCTGATCTGAGGTAAGAATTTGAATAAGATTTTGGCTGGAATAATCACTGTGCGGTCAACGGAACCACAAATAAAAGCGATAAACGGATTATCCAAATTATTCATTTCTTCGGCTGTCTGGTAATTTAAGCCGTAGAAATATGTTCCTCTTATGCCTTCCGTTGCGGCTCTAACTAAAACATTTGCTTGAGCAATTTTGTAGGTTCTCGACTTTAGAACCTTTATGAGTTCGACATTGGCTTGAAATTCTTGTGCTAAATGTAGGAACTCTTGAGCGAGAGATTCGGCAACAGTTTTTGAAGCAGCCATTTTATATTAGATTATTTTCCCAACATTATTTAAATCGAAGTCAATTTCTTTAATCCAAATAAGCGTATAGCCTTCTGAATCATTTGAAAACCTCAAATCAATTTTGTCCCAAAAAGTTTTGGTAGTCCATTTATTTTGAAGTTCTTTATTTAAAAATTTTTCGACATCTTCTTCTGTAATATTTTTGAAGTATCCGACAATTTGAATTATTGCATCTTTTTCGTTTTTAGCTTTTACCTGTTGGTAAAAATACGATTCGTAGAAACCTGAAAAAAATTCAAAATGATACAGATAGTTTTTCATAATTTGACTCATTTACCTGATAAAACCGCTGCCGCAAAACGGGTCGAGCACAATGTCGCCTTTTTGAAAGAAAACTTCGCGTTTGAAATTGTCGGTGTGAGTGTCGAGAAAATATTCGACAAGCTGCGGGATAAACTTGCCTTTGTACGGATGCAGGTGGTGAACGTGCTTTGTCGTTTCCGATTCTTTATATTGCTCAAACGACAACGCCCAGTTTAAATCATCGCCGAGCTGCTTTTTCCAAATCAATTCGCGCTGATAACCTTCGTAATATTCGATGAGGTCTTTCTTGGCGACGACAACGTTTCCGTTGTCGCCGATTTTATTTATTCTGCCGTAATTAATCAGGTAAGCGATGTTTGAAGGCGTCACGGCTTTGCCAATATGCTGCGACGCCCAATAGCTGGCTTCTTTTATGGTTAAGAATTCTTTCTGCTCAAACATTATTTCCGGTTAGACAATTATTGTTACGTGGGAATTAAAAATCATTCTCACGGTTTTGTCTATCTCGCAAGCCGGTTAAGAAATAAAACTCAAAATCCAATCAACATTTGCCGATAAGCTGTGATGGTTTTATCGGGTGTGAGTTTAATCGGGCGCGGCGTCGGGTAAAGTTTAGCGGCGCAGAGTCGAAAGGTTGAAGCGGTCGCGGCGGGCGAATCGAGTTGCGCACGTTTGATGATGTCGGCGATTTCCTGTCCGATTTTTAGAGACTGCTGCCATTTGTTGTCGCGGTAAATTTTGCGCAGAGCTTCGATGTCCGCAGCGTTTTGGTACTCCAAAAGCGCCCGCGCGAAATTAATAGCGTCGGCTTGAGCATCAGCTTCGCCGCGTCGTGCGAGAGCGCCGCGTTCGGTTTCACCTGCCAGATTCAACGCTTCGTTTAAGCCGAATCGTTCCATCTCCGATTTAAAAGCGAGGTGTTCAATTAAGCTCGCCAAATCGTTGACATTTGACTGCTCGACATCCTGCGCCCGACCGCGTTTGGTTTTAACTTTCGGGTCAAACAGAAAAACCGGATAGCCGTTTGCCCGCAAGCGTAAATGCAAAAGCTCGTGCGCGATGACGGCTTCCGCTTTTTTCGGCTGGTCTTTGAGATCAATGCTGACAGCGAGATAAGGGACGGCGTCCGAATGAATAAAGCTCGAACCGAGCAAAAATTGTTCTTCTCCGGCGTATTCGACAAAATGCGCGGAAATCTTTCTTTTCGTTTTGTTTTCGATCTCGTCGGCTAACGCCTGAACTTCGGCGCGCAGTTTGATGCCGAGAAAAAGTTTTGCATTTTGAGCAAAAACATCGGTTTTGACGAATAACAAACCGGTGAGAAGCAGCAGACAAAATGCCTTTTTAACTGTGGCTTTATTCATAAACAGGCTGCGACGCCAGGCGTTTGATAACCGTGTCGTCGTGCAAAATATAAACGTTGTTTTGTTTATCGAGCGCGAAAGCGTCAACGCCTTTTAAAGGGTAAATGCTCGAAAAATGCTGTCCATTATTGGTATAAACATTAATTGAATTCTGATCGGAGATGAAAATGCGGCTTTGATTATCAACCTCGATGCCGCAGGAATTCATTGTTTCGAGAAATTTGTTGACGTATTTGCCTTCGGGCGTAAAACGGAAAATCTGAAGCTCTTCCCGGTTGTATGAGAGTTGATAGCTGCCCAGATCGCCGAAAGCGTAAATCGAATAAATGTTTCCCGCGCCGTCAACTGCAAGACGAATCGCCGCCAGAGCAGTTGTCGGCGGATCAAGCGCAGCGTCGGCGGTTTCGGTGTGAAAACCGACAATCTTTCTTACGGTTTTGCCTTTGTCGTTAACGTGATACAGAGTTTCGATATTGTCGTCCGTAACCACAAACAATTTCCCGCCGTCGCTGCGAAAAGCGAAATCGAGAATCGCGTCGGGCGAAAAATAAATGGCTTTTTTCGGCTCGCTCGAAGATTCTTCATAGACAAAAATCACTCCGCCGACAAGAACGTGAAGCCGGTCTTGAGCATCAATCGCGATTTTTTGAATCGAGCGGGCGCGTTTGTAAAACTGAGTTTCGGATTGAATCTGCCAGAGCTTTAAAAACTGTCCTTTGTCGTCAAACTGCTGTACGCGCAGTGTGCCGTCTGAAACGTAAATTCTGCCTTTTGAATCAACCGCGATTGAATCGGCGTCTTTGAACATTCCGTTTCCGGTTCCCTTAGCGCCGAATTCGAGCAAATTCGGATTCGGCGTCGGAGTCGGAGAAATGTTTGGCTTGGGAGTTTGATAAGGCGTGGGATAAACCGGATATGTCGTTTTCGGTTCTTTTTGACCGCTCAACACAAGTCCGAGCAAAACGAGTCCGCCAAATCCCAAAAAGACTGCGACCACGATGCCGATGAAAATATTCGGATTTGCGCCGGATGTTTGAGGCTGTTCATAAACCTGTTGCGGTTGTATCTCAGGTTTGTTTTTTTCCCGTTCGATGAGAAATCTCGTCCCGCAATATCCGCAGTTTGCAAAGCTCTCCCACAATGAATAATTCGTGATTTTTCCGCCGCATTGCGGACAAATTAAAGGTTTCATACTCTAAATTAATTCCACCCCCGCTTGACGGTTTTGAGACTGAATTTTGCCTGTGAGATTTTTTTATTGTTTCCGCGCGCTAATACGGCGGCAACATTTAGTGCGCTTTATTGAGGCGGATATAAACGGTTTTGGGAAAACGAGCGGCGTGAAAAAATTATTCTTTGGGCGTCGAGGATTCAATGATGCGGCGGCTGACTGCCGCGGGTTTATTGGAGACGAGCAGAATATGATTCAGCTTAACTTTGTTTTTATTGCCTGATAAATCATAGTCGAGACCAAATTTATAATGCCCCGTCGAGAGCTTCTTACAAACGTCTTCGGGCAGGTGAAACAAAAATGCATCCACATATACCCCAAGACTGCTGTCGGCATAACCGACCGGCTCATCCATCTGGTCTTCAATAAAAACCGGAATGCTTTCCGAAACTTCGCAACTATTGTAAAGGTCGCCTAAAACGTGCTTGCGTTTGATTGCTAAATGATTCATCGCTGCAATTTATTTTAACATCAGAGGGAAGAAAGAACTAGTTTCAATTGAAAAATTTTGAGCGCAATTTTATTTTGAGACAAACGTTTTATCAATTTTATTTCGATAAATTTTAGAGAGTGCTCCAATTAATAAAAAAGGGAAGCTCCCAAAGAAGCCTCCCTTTTTTTGCCCAAATAACCGATTTTAGATTCTGGTATTCGGATTGTTGTCTTCGTCCGAAGGATTGGCAACTTCTGCTGCGCCGTGTCCGGCTGCTGCTCCGGCGACTCCGCCGACAACTCCGCCGACTGCCGTGCCTACGCCCGGAACGACCGAACCGATTGCCGCGCCGGTTGCCGCGCCGCCTAATGCGCCGCCGCCTGTTCCGATGCCGTGGACTTTATGTCCGCCGCTGGTGCGCCATTCGTTGTCGAAATATTGTGCGTCTTCATCATTACGAGCATTGACACCCATATAAATTCCGCCGCTCTTGATTCCTTCTTCGTAATCTTTGGCGTGTTCTTCAGGAATTCCCGAACCGACCAGAGCGCCGATTAATCCGCCCGTCAACCCCCCCGCGCCCGCGCCTGCAAGAGCCGCCGCCAGAGGTCCGGCGACGATCAAGCCCAAGCCCGGAAGCACGACGTTTGTGCCGATGGCGGCGATACCGCCGAGAACTGCGCCGATTGTTCCGCCGATTGCCGATCCCGCGCCCGCGCCTTCGAGAGCTTTACTGCCAAGCTCCGTATCAGGCGTGCCTTCGCCGAAATGACGATTGCGTGTTTCGTCCGACATTAAAACGCTAACGTCGTCCGTTGTGTAACCGCGGTCGCTGAGAGATCTATAAGCGCGCTCTGCGCTGTCTCTGTCATTAAAAAGTCCATGAACCGATCTCGATCTGTTTGTTGTTTCGTTCATAATTTCCTCTTTCTCCTAACTTTTTTGCTGGAAAGCATACATCCTGCCAGATGTATGTTTTCCGTTTTTAATACTCAAAAGCACGTTTTTCATACAACTGAAAGGATGTCATGGAAATCTGCAAAAGACGTGCCAACACTGATTGCTCAAAACACGTCCGCAAAAGAAAAAGCAAGCATTTATTAATTAAATGCTTGCTTTTTGTTTTATTTGAAATTTGTTTTAAGCCGATTTCGTCATAGTTTCCTGTTCGGATTTCCAACGCAAAACCGGTTTGCGCGCGGCTGCCGCTTCGTCCAATCTTCCGATGCGCGTCGAGTGCGGCGCGCCGATGACTAATTCGGGATTATTTTCGGTTTCCTCATTGATTGATTTCATCGCATCAATAAAAGCGTCCAAGTCCTGTCTGCCGACCGATTCGGTCGGTTCGATCAGCATCGCGCCTTCGACGATCAGCGGAAAATAAACGGTCATCGGGTGAAAACCGTAATCAATCAGGCGTTTGGCAATATCGAGCGTGTGAACTCCTTTTCGCGATTGTCGTTTGTGCGAAAAGATGACTTCGTGCATCGAATCGCCGGGGAAAGGCTTTTCGTAATCCTCCTGCAAAAAATGTCCGAGATAACGCGCGTTCAAAACCGCCGCTTCCGTCGCTTCGCGCAAACCTGAAGCGCCGTGCGTTTGAATATAAGCGTAGGCGCGCACGAACATTCCGAAATTGCCGAAAAACGCTTTGACGCGCCCGATTGTCGCCGGATAATTGAAATCTAATTTGTAAGATTCAGCGTCTTTGACGACGCGCGGAACAGGCAAATATTTTTCGAGTTCCGCAGTGCAACAGCACGGACCCGAACCCGGACCGCCGCCGCCGTGCGGCGTGGAAAAGGTTTTATGAAGATTGAGGTGAATCACGTCAACGCCCATATCGCCGGGACGCGCGACGCCGACCAGCGCATTCATATTCGCGCCGTCCATATAAACCAGACCGCCAGCTTCGTGAATAATGTTGCAGATTTCTTTGATGTTGACTTCAAAAAGTCCAACCGTGTTTGGGTTTGTCAGCATCAATCCGGCGACGCCGCCATCGGCGCAAAGCTGTTTCAGATGCTCTAAATCGGTCAAGCCTTCTTTGGTGGACTTAACGGTTTTAACCGTAAAACCGGCAATCGCGGCTGATGCCGGGTTTGTTCCGTGCGCCGAATCCGGTATCAGCATCACGCGGCGATTTTTCGATTTTTCGCCGTCGCGCTCGTCCAAAAACGCGCGCATTAAAAGAACGCCGGTCATCTCGCCCTGCGCTCCGGCGGCGGGCTGCAAACTGATTCCGGGCAAGCCGGTGATTTCCGCAAGCATTTCCTGCAACTCGTACATCAGACGCAAAGCTCCCTGCGATTCGGATTCGGGCGCGAGCGGATGCAGATTGGCGAAACCGGGAATCCGCGCGACCTTTTCATTGAGCCGCGAATTGTATTTCATCGTGCAGGAACCGAGCGGATACATTCCGAGATCAATCGAATAATTCCACGTTGACATTCGGGTAAAATGCCTTACAACGTCAACTTCGGAAACTTCCGGCAAACCGTCCAAACCGTCTGTCCGGCGCAGCTTGGCGGGCAAAATGTCATCGAGATTTGTTTCCTCAACGTCGAGCTTAGGCAAACAATAACCGACGCGCCCGGTTTGCGAGCGCTCGAAAATCAAAGGCTCATTTTGCGATGGATGCTGTGTAACTTTTGTAATGCTCATAAATTAGTTTTTAATAATTGATTGTAATACCTCAAAAT
>DASVQU010000045.1:0-45472 GCA_036388995.1 Pyrinomonadaceae bacterium
AAAGACAAAGATGTAATCGTTTATAAAATGCACGGCGATATTGCTCGCCCTGATGAAGTGATTATTTGTAAAGATGATTACGAAAGGTATGCAATAAAACATCCTGTTTTTCAGAATGCTTTGGAAGGTGATTTAGTTAAGAAAACATTTCTTTTCTTGGGTTTTAGTTTTACCGACCCGCATCTTGAGTATATGCTCGGACATTTACGTTCTTTACTAAAAGAAAGTAAAAGAGAGCATTTTGCAATTATGCGTGAAGTTATTCGCGCCGATTTTTCAAGCGGAACTAAAGGAAACAAAGAGTATAAATACGCAAAAAATCGCCAACAATTACAAATTGAAGACCTTACAAGATATAGTATTCAGACACTGCTAATTAAAGATTTTAAGGAAATTCCAGAAGTTTTATCTGAAATTAAAGATTATTACTATCAAAAAAATATATTTGTTTCTGGCAGTGCAAAGGTTTTCGGAGAATTTGGAGAGGAAAGATTAGAAAAACTTTGTTACGACATTGGGGCTGAAATAATCAACAAAGGGTTTAATCTTGTTAGCGGATTTGGATTAAATGTCGGCAGTAACGCAATTATGGGAGCTTTAAACTCTATTTTTAGCAATGAAAAGCAACAGATAGAAAAAAGGCTTTTACTCAGACCATTTCCACAAACAGATTTAGCTGGTGAAGCATTAAATGAGTTTCAGAAAAAGTATCGTGAAGATATGATTTCAAAATGTGGTTTTGCTTTGTTTGTTGCTGGTAATAAAGAAGGTGAAGAAGTTGCTCAAGGCGTAATGCAGGAATTTGAAATCGCAAAAAAACTCAGGAAAATTCCCATTCCGATTGGGTCAACAGGATTCGCGTCAAAGAAAATTTGGGATGAAATGGAAATAAAATTAGGAGATTTCTTTCCTAACTCAGTTTCTAAAAAAATATTTAAGAATTTAAACGACTCAAACAAAAGCAATGGAGAGATAATAAAGACTATATTTGAAATTATAGATAAAGTTAGAAATTAATAGAGTTGCTTTTTCTTATCACTTCTATCCTTTAAACAATCAGCAATATTTGCAAGCTTATGACAAATCGATGTCTTATATGTAGAACGGAAATACCTGAATTTCAATGGAGTCCTCTTGCAATAATGGATTGTCCCAAATGTGGCAATTATCAGCCTTCAGAGATATTTTTAATTCAATTAAATAATATTCCATCACAAGAAACATACTTATATTCAGCTGCAATAAGGGAAGTAAATGAGAAAGGTAATATTCCTTTTATTAGTAATAGCGATTCATTACTTGAATTAGTTAGAATCCCCAAAAACCCATTAGAGTCAGTTGACCGAATTTTACTTTACGTTAGCCGAAAGGCAAGTGAAAATAGTGGAACAGTGCGTTTGGATGTAAAAGATTCTGTAATTGGATATGCGAAGGACGTTATAGAATTTCACTACTTTTTAAATTTAGCGAGAGAACTTAAATACTTTCAGGAAATCGGAGACCTTTACCTTTGCCGTATCACAAGTAAAGGTTGGGAGCGAGTAATTGAGTTATCTAAACATCAGATTGATTCTGACCAAGCGTTTGTTGCTATGTCTTATGACCCAAATTTGGAAGAGGCTTGGAAGAGTGGTTTGAAACCCGCACTCATTGAAACAGGTTATAGCCCAATAAGAATGAAGGACATTGAGTACAACGACAAAATTGACGACAGAATTGTTGCTGAAATTCGCAATAGTGGATTACTTGTAGCAGAGTTTACAGGTCAAAGAGCAGGTGTTTATTTTGAAGCGGGTCTAGCAATGGGTATTGGTATTCCTGTTATTTGGATTTGCAAAGAGACCGATGTTGAAAATTTGCATTTTGATACTCGCCAATATAATTACATTACTTGGGTTAGTTTCGATGAGTTGAAAGAAAAACTTATCTATCGCATCAAAGCAACCTTGCCTAATAGAAAAAACAGAGCTTAAATTTTTGTTATTAATGGTTTTTATCCAAAATTTACTGCTCTCAAATTCCTAAAATCTTAAATAAAATCATTCCCACAGTAAATGTCAGAACAGAATAATCTAATGTTGGAGTCAGTTTCAGAAAGCAAACTTCAATCAGACCCTAAAAATAAAAACTATACAATCCCACGCTCGTATGGGGATTTGTATAATTGGGAATATTATCTGCCCAATTTCTTACCCTTGCTTCTCTCATTTACCCAGAAAATAGGTTATTTTCTGTTCTATATTGATGTTTTCGCCTGACTTATTATGGCAGCAAAGGATTTGTATAATCTTAAAGTTTGTACCAAAATCTACAAGCAATTTAGGTTTTCATCCATCGCTGATTGGGCTTCATACAACTTTATACAAACAGGGCGAGCCGCCTACCTATGAGTATTCTATGTAAATCATTTAACGTGAATTTCAGAGAAGTCTCATTCCATTGCAATTAATGCCGCCATTATTTGGCTATAATGGCGGCATAGAGCGAGTTTTATTGTCAAAAGGTACATTGTCTCGCATGAGTAGGAAAAGCAATTCTAGAAGCGAAATTCAATTCGTGAATAACTTAAATCAGAACCGCTCTTTAATGATTAGTATTTGATTAGGCAAGACCTAGTTCTTCAGCTTCAGCTACAGTTGCAATTCGCCATTCTTCAGAATTTAGATACTCTTTTAAACTGAAGTAATACACTTCTTTAAGACAAGCTAAATACTCTCTATCAACTAATCTTTTCAAGCAATCGTCTATTGTCTCTTCGCTTACTCTTTTAGTTACATCTGGAGACTTACCCGCTCTGTAAATAGCATCAACGTGAATGATTTTCTTAGACTGACCACACACATAGCCATAAATCATGTTCATAACTTTAAGAATTATTTTGTTATTTTCGTTTTTTAATTGTTCCTCATAGCCGATGAAAGGTTTTTCAGTACGCATCCATTCCCACCATTTGTTATTCCAATCGGAAGGTGACATTTGAACCGTTTTATCTTTGTAATAATTTATAAACTTTTCCGTTACTTCACGAGGAGATTTGTTATAGAAGCTAATAACCGCTCTATATTGATATTCTAGGTTTGGAGAAAAGTCCGCAGGAAGTGTAATTTTTTCTTCCTTACCTTCAGCTTCTTGCTGGCTTCCAGCAACTGAAGCATTTGCCTTTGATACGTTCACATTCACGTTCTCTTCGGTTTTAGAACTTTTATCCTCTGGCAAAGAAACGTCGCACAACGCAGTTGTGCTATTAGAGAGAGTATCTGGATTGTCTGTTGTATTTTCTGTAGTAATCTCTGTTGTATTCTCTGTTAAAGATTCTTCAGTTTCTTCAATTCCATTATTTAAGTTATTTGAATATCGGTTTTCTAAAAACTCTTTAAACAAATTTAAGAAAACATCCATTTCGATTTTGTAATAAATCGTTGGATTGCCATTTGCCTTTTTTAATTTCCTATTGAGAAAGCCAAGACGTTCAAATTCTTTGGCGTAGGATGCAATTTGGGACGAACTTAAGCCTGTTTCTTTCGCCCATTCTTTATAAGTTTTGTAAACGTACTTATCGGTTCTTACTGATTTATCCGACCAATAAATTAATTGAGCGAGAAATAATGCCTTTTGCGTGTTGCATCTCGAGTCCCTATCACCGACAAAGTGAATTAACTCGATTGGAACAGCGATTATCTTAGATTCCTCGCCTGTAATTTTTCTTACTGATTCTTTAACTTTATTTAGATTATTGTTTTTTTCTTCTGACATAACACAATGCTCCTATCTAGACTAAAGGCGCAGGCAGAGCTACGCCTTATCCAAACGCTTGTAACTCCTATTTGGTTAGGCTTACTTCTTTACTTGGTTTAATTTCTGCTAACTCGAATTTTTCAAGCCATTGTTGCGTTAGCTCATTGAATAAATCGTGATTACGATAATAGAAAGTGCGATGATGGTCAGAAGCATCATAAACGCTACAGTAATATTTGCCTTGAAACTTGTCTGGGGCTTGCTCATACTTTTGTCTCGATTTGTGATGAACGCCAATCTTTAAAAAGGTTTTCTTCACGGCGTACCTACTAAGGTCAAGCGTTTCCGTCCAACTTAAGCCATATAGCTTTTCTTGGTCTTTTCTAGGTTCACAATGCCTTGCAAACCCATTTGGATGTTTTTTAAAGGCAGCTTCAAGGCTTATAAAGAAGAGACTGACATCGCTTGCTATTAAGTCTGTTAAATTTAAATCAAATGCAATTCTTACCGTTTTTAACTCAGTTATTTGTTTCATGCTATCACCTGTATTAATTAAAATTTATTAGAGGTGATTATTTTTAAGCCAAATAAACACACTTCAGCTCCATCGAGTATGGCTCGATTTATAACCAAATCTAATAACTTCAGTTAACGCCTAATCTCTTAGGCGAACGTCAGGAGGTGATGTGACTTGAAATTTCTTAACTGGTTGAATTGACAGTAAAAATGCGCAGAAATCTTTGGTAAGTATCTTAAAAGTAAGGACTTTGCGGAGATGATTGGATTTAAGCAGACGGAAAAAGAATAATCGGAATTGAAGCCGTAGCGAGGAATATATGTCTCCAAAATCATGCTTTTGCTGTTTAAATCAAGCGTTCCTTTCATTCTTCTATTATACAGCAAAACTAATAAGAGTCAAGCCTCGGCTTTCTCGAATGAAACACTCTCTCTTCCGTGAAAAGAGGGCATAAGGAAAATATTAATTCATTGATTATGTAGCCTAAACGCGTGTGCGCAAGATGTTATATTTGGTTCCATGTACACACTTCAGATTTAAGGTTCCACATTTTCTTTGTTCGATTAATTCATCTAGGTTTTCCCGATTATTGATAATGTGTTCTTTACCGTTATCAATTTTCACACGGTAAAACAAAGCTCCTTTGGATTCTAAAAATGGTGTTTCCAATAAATCCCCGTTCTGATTTATAGCAGTCAAAATATAATTACCACTTAAGGTGCTTCTTTCCTCAGTTGCAAGTCTAGGAAAATCTCTTTTAGTGTAATAATAGACATAACCTAGAAGTCCCTCGTCTGAAAGATAAAATGGAGTAAAATAAGCCTGATAAACATATAGCGGTTCTTTAGATAAGTTAACGATTTCAATCTCATATGACGCGGATTCTGATTCAAAGCTCCTGCGAATCTCTACGTCATTAATTTGTTCTACTATTGTTCGGCGAAATTTACGTCTGAAATATTCAAAAATTCCGATACCAAACAAAATATCAATGAATCCATACTTAGCTAGCCATTCGAGCAAATCTAAAAAGGTTTTCAATCCATGCATAAATGTCCTTCTGAAGACAATTTAAATTGATATTTCAGATGATTTATATGGGCGTTTTAATGAAAATACAATTAATATAAAACTTAAGAAATGATGGACGCGTCTAGGTCTAATTATCAATTAATTTTTATTTACATCAGCCTAACTCTGTGTAAATCGGATTAGTAGTACACTTGAAAGTGTTTATTGTCAAGGTAAGTCTTCCTTTCTATCGGCTTAAAATGAGCAACCAAACAATATTGTTATTCCACTAAAATACTTACACATAAGTTATTAAATAATTTTAATCATTATTGCTTTTATTCCTTTTAGGTCTGCCTGCTTTGCCGTAAGTCTCAATCTTTTCAAGTTCTGTTTCTTCGATAATCCAATCACGCCCGACCTTTTCCGCTTTTAGCTTTCCGTCCTCAATCAACCGTCTGATTCTTCTCTCTGTAACGCCTTTTAACTCGGCTGCTTTTTTCGTGTTGAGTAGTGCCATAAAGCCATTATTACCTAAGAAATAATATACCGCAAGCGGCGCTTTTTGATTGACTAAATATGCCGCTTGCGGTATATTAACTATAGGCGAAAGCTAAATAAATTAAGGAGTTACAAATGATTGAACTAAAAAATAGAGAACAACTTGAGAGAGCAATCAACAGAGCCAAAGCGGAAGCTAAAAGCCTGCTGGTTCAAACTACCAACGCAGTCAGACAGTATCGCGTCACTAATCGTGCGAATGGCAATTCTTATTTGGTTAATTTCTTTGTCCGAACTGATGGCAAGCGGTTCGCGCATTGCACTTGTTTAGCAGGCGAAAAAGGCATCGCTTGTAAGCACGTCGCAGCGAGCGCAGCCTTGAACATTTATCTCGCGTCGAGCGGTCAGTTAAATCGAAAAGCCGTAAGCAGAGCTTAAAAAAGTGGAGTTAGGAAAGCTACCAACTTTTCTAACTCCTTCACATCAACCCTTTAACTTTCGAGGAAAAAAGAAGATGCAAATAAACAATACAGCTACAAAAACGCAAAATAAAGTTCTCTTCACGTTGGGGAGAATATTTTTGACAATAGGAGCAGAGGAAGCATTGGAAGAAGCAAACCAACAACCGCAGGAATTTCTAGCCCTTCATCAATCAGGCGATTGGGGCAATGTCTGCGATGATGACAAAAAAGAAAACGAACTCTCGGTTAAAGAAGGTTTTCGGATTCTATCGGCGTATAAAACAGCAAACGACACGAAACTTTGGGTAATCACGGAGAGCGATAGAAGTTCGACGACAATTTTGCTTCCGAGTGAATATTAAAATCAAGGTAAAAAAGAAAAGGCTTGGATAAGCACAGAAATCGCAAATCTGAGCCTTCGAAATTTCCACTCTAGTTTAAAACCTAATTCGGATAAAATAACAAAAGAGGACGTTGAAAAAAGTAACATCCTCCATTTGAAAACAAAAGAAAAAGCCGAAAGCGTACTTTTTAGCGTACCTTCCGACTTTTTAAATCTTTAACCATGAGTGCTAGTTCAATGAATTTCGCAATCCGATTAAGTAAATATAAGTGCCGAAGGTCGGACTCGAACCGACATGAGAAGTGAATCTCGCCAGATTTTGAGTCTGGTGCGTATACCAATTTCGCCACTCCGGCGCGAATTTTGATTCTAAGGAAAATCGGCGCTTTCGTCAAATATCGCTTATTTATCTGATTTAGTTCGGTTTTAACGTCTTATCCGTAAAAGGAACAATAATCATTTTTTCTTTAATATGATTTTCCGAAAAGCGAATTTTGAGGACGTAAAATCTCGATTTTCTTTTGCTGGAAATACTGTTGGTATTTGTTAGTAATAGTTTAAAAATCTTGATAAGATAATTAAGAGAGCGATAAATTCGTGATATATTCAAAGAGGGAAATTCAAGGCGGGCTTTATGCAAATTTCAATGGGATTAAAAAAGTTTATTATTTCTAATAGAAGACATAAACGACACAACAATTCAATCATCTTAAACATCTACCCTTTATTCCTCGCGGCAACTTATCTGCGAATAAACAGATAACAAAGAACTCTAAAGCAATGATAAGCAGAAAAAAAGAAAAACGATTTCATCACAATCAATTACAGGCGGACGAAACTGCTAAATCGCATATTCGATTGTCATTTTTAAGCAAATTAACACAGAGATTTCCAGCCAAAGTCGGCGGCGCGGCTATTTCCGCTTTAATTGTTTTACATTTCGTTTCGCAGTTTATCTTTTTCCAAAATGAAGATGTTCAAAATGAAAATATCCCACCGAAAATTGAAAATGAACAGATTGTCGAAATCAAGACAGAATATGAACCTACAAAACCGGATGTTGTAACCCCCCCCAGACCCACTGCTCCGATAATTGCTCAGCCCGAGCGCAAAACCGCACCATTTCGAAAGGTGGCAAAGAAAAAGCAGCGCGGTGAATCAAAGGCAGAACGCCTCCGCCGTGCCGAAAGGCTTTTAACCGGAGCTTAATTTTTATAAAATCTATTTAAGTAAGAAGGAATTGTAATAATAATGAGTGCCCCCATTTTTACAATCGAAGACTGTAAAAAATTTATTAAACTTACAACAGCTTTTTTATTGATTCTAATAGCAGGCGGTAATTCGTTTGCTCAATACAAAGGCGCACCGGTTAAAAAGGACAGGCTTCTTCAGGCTCTTCGTTCAAGACAATTGCAAACCAGCGATATTGTAACCATTATCAACAGCAACGGAGTTGATTTTCAGTTGACCGCCGATGTCAGAAAAAGCCTCGTTGCGGCAGGCGCCCGCCCCGAAGTAATCAAAGCTGTGGCTGATAATCCGCGTCTCGCGCCGAAAAACAATACTGCCAGAGCGAAAACCGGGAACAATAACAAAAGCCGCAGGGAAAAAACAGCTTCTCCTAATTACGATGATTTGATCGGGCAAGCAATTTATTATAAAAACCTGAGAAATCCAAAAACGGCAGTCAGTATTTTGGAAAATGCCGCCAAAGTACAGCCGAAAAACCCGTCGGCTTATCAAATGCTCGGTTTTATTTATCTTTATGATCTGAATAATTTACCTCAGGCGGAAAAATCTATGCGCGAGTCGTTTATGAACGGCGGCAGCGCGGTTTTCCGCGTTTTCCACGACGATGACGGAGATTTTAAAGATCGCTGCGTCGGTTCATTATATATTTCCCAAAACACTTTACGGTTTGAGTCGGACAACAATGTGCATACCTTTGAAACTTCGGCTGTTAACGTGGATAAAATCAAATTAGATACCGAGTCTTCACGCACCTGGAAAAAACACAGCGTCTTTAAAATTTTCCTTAAAATCGGCAGCGATAAAGCAAAATTTAGATTTGCGCCTTTAACCGGGCTGCAACAGGAATCGAAAATGGTCGAACGATTTATTGCCGCGTCAAATTCAAACATCACTCCGGCAGTTTCAATAATGACACCGCCCCGGTAAACAAATCAGGCGGGATTCGGTCGCGTTTTTTTTAATTAAATCGTTTGCCGATGTTTAAATAAAAAGATTGCCAACAGTTTATTTGCTAAGCTAGTATATTGAATGTCCCGGCTTTGAGCCGCCCTCAACATTCTTTTCTAGTATTAAATTTTTAAAACTCAAATCTGCATAATCCTTAACAAATAAATTATGTTTGCAGTTGATAACATCGAGAATCGGATTCTGATTGTGGATGACGAATCGGAAATTCGTGAGCTTTTGTCCGATTTTTTTGGCGATTCTTATGAATGTGTACAAGCAGATTCGGCGGAATCCGCTTTGGCTGAAATCAAACGGCAAAGTTTTGCTGTCGTCATCAGCGACGTTTGTTTGCCCGGAATGACCGGACTGGAGATGATTCCGCAAATTGCGGCTCAATCGCCGGAACCCCCCGTGATTGTTATCAGCGGTCAGCAAACGATTGACGATGCGATTCACGCGCTGCGAGCCGGGGCTTTTGATTATATTTTAAAGCCGTTTGATTTACTGCAAGTCGAAGCGGCTGTGCGTCGCGCTGCGGAACATTTCGAGCTAAAAGTTATCAAACGCCGCTACGATTTGCATCTTGAAGAGCTGGTCGCAGAGCGTACTGCCGAGCTTGACCAGGCTTTGGACGAGGTGGAAAACTCATACCGCTCGACTTTAAAAGCACTTGTCCAAGCGCTCGAAACCAGAGATTTTGAAACGCACGGGCACTCGGAAAGAGTGGTCACATTCAGCTTACGGCTCGCCTACGAACTGGATTTGGATGACAAGCAAATGCGCTCGCTCGAATTCGGCGCGATGCTCCACGACATCGGAAAAATCGGTGTGCCGGACGCCGTGTTGCGAAAACCGGCGGCTTTAAACGACGCGGAATGGGCGAAAATGCGGCTGCATCCGCTGCACGGGCAGCAGATTTTGCGCGGGATTCCTTTTCTCGAAGGCGCAATCAAGCTCGTCGCGCAGCATCACGAAAAATGGGACGGCACTGGTTATCCGCTCGGTTTAAAAGGCGAAGAAATTGATTTAAACGCCCGTATTTTCGCAGTTGTTGATGCTTTCGACGCTATCGTCAGCGACCGTGTTTATCGCGCCGGACGTTCTTACGAAGAGGCTCTTGCTGAAATCGAAAGGTGTTCCGGAAAACAGTTCGACCCTGAAGTTGTCGCGGCTTTTCGGCGAGTTCCGCGCGAGGATTGGGAGACATTGCGCCGCCGTTCGCTGATGCGAAAACCCGAACACTTTTCTTATCAATCGGTCGTCGCGGAATTGCTCAATTCAAAAACTCTTTCTTACATCAATTAAAACCCGCAGCTTTTCGCGCCTGCGACTGCACGGCGGTTATCGCCACTGCGTCAACAATATCCTCGGCTTTACAGCCGCGCGACAAATCGTTGCAAGGTCTGTCTAATCCCTGCAAAATCGGTCCGATTGCCGCTCCGCCCGTCAATCTTTCGGTCAATTTATAAGCGATATTTCCGGCGTTTAAATCCGGGAAAATCAAAACATTGGCTTGCCCGGCAACGGGCGAGCCTTTGGCTTTTGAATCGGCAACCGACGGAATCAGAGCCGCATCAGCCTGTAATTCGCCGTCAACGAGCAAATCGGGCTGGCGAGCTTTGATGGTTCTCGTCGCTTCGATAACTTTGTCCAAAAGCTGATGTTTGGCGCTGCCTTTGGTCGAAAACGAAAGCATTGCGACTTTCGGTTCGACGTTTAAAAGCGCGCGGCACGAATCAGCCGAAGCTACTGCAATTTCAGCCAATTCCGCCGCATTCGGATCAATCACAACACCGCAATCGGCGTAAATCATCGCGCCCTCAATGCCAAAATTTTTATTCGGTACGACCATCACGAAAAAGCTCGACACAATTTTAAAACCAGCGCGAACTCCGATACAGTGCAGCGCGGCGCGGACGGTGTGAGCCGTCGTGTTTGTCGCGCCCGCAACCGAACCGTCTGCTTTTCCGAGACGAACAAGCAGATTTCCGTAAAAAAGCGGGTCTTTCACGCTTTGCTCGGCTTCTTCGAGCGTGACGCCTTTGGCGCGGCGCAATTCGTGATAAAGACGCGCTATATTGCCGAAATCGGCTGCCTTTCGATGGTCAATCAGCTCGACGCCGTTTAAATTTGCATTCGCCGCGCGGGCGGCTTCGCGCACTTTTTCTTCATTTCCGAGAACTGTAATTTTGGCAATCCGGTCGCGCGCGCATATTTCGGCTGCGGCGACGGTGCGCGGGTCTTCGCCTTCGGGCAAAACAATGTGCTGCAAATCGGCGGTGGCGCGTTGGCGGATTTTTTCTAAAATCATAAAACGGTTTTTGGTCTTCGATTTTTGGTCTTTGTTTTTTATAATTCGAGTAAAATATTACACGGATAATAGTTTTTAAAACAAAGGAAGAAAATTGTGCGGAAAAATAAAAAATCTAAGACCGAAGACCTAAATCCGAAGTCCGAAAAGCTGCAACTTAAATCACGAATGAAAAATCTTTTGATGTTTTTGCCAAATCTGGTCGCGCTTTTGTTGAGGCTGATGAAAGATGCGCGCGTGCCTTTGGCGGAAAAAGCTCTGTTTGTTGCGGCAATAGTTTATTTTATTTCGCCGCTCGATTTTATTCCCGACGTTTTGCCGTTCGTCGGACAAGTTGATGACATTTATTTAATTGCGCTGACGCTCGTACGGCTTGTTTCGCGCAGCGACGAGAGAGTTTTGCGAGAGCATTGGCAAGGCGGGGGCGACATCGTTCAGCTCGTTGACGCCGTAATCGCGCTCGCGCCGCGCTTTCTGCCTAACAGGGTCAATCGCGTTTTGACTTCAAAAGTCGAAATGGCAAAAGCGGGCGAAATCATTGACGCCGTGCAAAAACGCGATAAACCGATTATCCGAGAAATTCCGCAACGGGGATTAGAACCCTAAATTTGAGAAATGTTGGTTCGCAAAATCATCTCCGGCGGGCAAACCGGCGCAGACCGCGCGGCGCTGGATTTCGCCCTCGAAAACAATCTTGAAACGGGAGGCTGGATTCCGAAAAACCGTTTGGCGGAAGACGGGCGAATTCCCGAAAAATATCAGAATCTGCGCGAAACTGAAACGGAAAATCCTGCTGAGAGAACCGAATTAAACGTCCAGGATTCCGATGCGACCTTGATTTTCTCGCACGGCGATTTAAAAGGCGGTTCTAAATTAACTCTGGAAATGTGTGATAAACACGCGAAGCCGCATTTACACGTTGATTTTGAAAAAACCGATTTTTCGCGAGCCGTTAAAAAAGCGCAGCAGTTCATTATCTTCAGCAACTGCCAAACTTTAAACATCGCAGGGGCGCGTGCTTCTGAGGACGCGCGAATTTACGAAAAGACAAAAGATTTTCTCAATCAGCTTTTCAGCGTGTTCAATAATTTATCGTGAATCGCGCCGAAACCGCCGTTGCTCATTACGGCGACGACATCGCCCGACCGAAGCTCCGGTGCAAGATGCGCCACAATCGCATCGGCGTCCGGCAATTGAAATGCCGGTTTCCCGGTTAATCCGATTGCGTTGACAAGTTCTTCAACGTCTAAGACTTTGCCCAATTCGCTGGCTTTCGCCGTGTTGTAAACTCCGGCAATTACGATGTAATCGGCGTGAGCAAACGCTTTTTCGTAAGGCTGCTGGAAAACGGCGAGGCGCGACGACCACGAGCGCGGCTCGAAAACGGCGATCAAGCGGCGTCCGGCATATTTTTGGCGAAACGCTTTTAAAGTTTCTTCAACTGCGGTCGGATGATGGGCGAAATCATCAATCACGGTCACGCCGCGTTCCTCGCCGCGAACTTCGGCGCGGCGTTTGACGGATTTGAACGAGCGCAGAGCTTCGCGGATTTTTTCCTGCGAAATTTCCCAGGCATCGGCGGCGATAATCACGGAGAGACAATTCCGCACATTAAATTCGCCGATTAGCGGCGTTTCAAACTCGCCCCACGATTCGCCTTCGCGGAAAACCGTAAAGCGCGTCATATCGCCGGAAAAATCAATGTCACGAGCCTGCCATTTTGCGCCCTCGCTCGTGCCGAAAGTTTCGACAGTGGTAAAAATCTTGCCGCGCATTTCCTCGTAAACGTCGCGCACGACGGGCGAATCCCAGCCCAAAATCAAACGCCCGTTGCCGGGAACTAGATTTATAAGGCGCGAAAACTCGAATTTAATCGCCTGAAGATCGCGGTAAATATCGGCGTGGTCGAATTCGATGTTGCCGATAATCGCCGTTTCGGGCAGATAATGCATAAACTTCGGCTTTTTATCGAAATAAGCCGTGTCGTATTCGTCGCCTTCGATGATGAAGTAATCCGAATCGGTGACGCGAAATGAAGCACCGAAATTCTGCACGACGCCGCCGACCAGAAAACTCGGATTCAAATTCCCGACTTCCGCAACCCAAGCGGCAATGCTCGTCGTCGTGGTTTTCCCGTGCGTCCCGGCGACGACCAGCGAGTGGCGACCGCGAATAAATTCCTCCTTGACGGTTTCCGCCTGCGAGCGATAAAGCATTTTGCGGTTTAAAACTTCTTCGACTTCAGGGTTTCCGCGCATCATCGCGTTGCCGACGATGACGCAATCGGGATTGACGTTGAGATTTTCCGCTTTGTAGCCTTGCGCGACATTAATGCCAAGCTCCTCAAGCTGTGTTGACATTGGCGGATAAACGTTTTGGTCTGAGCCTGTCACGCGATGCCCGCGCGCCTGCAACATTCCGGCGAGCGAAGCCATCGCCGTTCCGCAGATTCCAATTAAATGGTAGTGCATAAAGGGGTTATTTCACTGAATCACACTGAGTATTATAGAGCCATTTTGACTACTAAACTAACAGTGATTCTAAACTCAAAACTACTCAGTGTGAGCAGAGAGTAGATACATTTTTAGATACAGGCTCGAAAAAAAGCAAAGGCGGCTTATTCTATGGTTCATCACGCCAGCCGAAAACAAGCCGCCAATTTAGATTCCGAATTGTCAAACATCCCGAGGCGGCTGCTTAAATTTTCGCCGCTTATTTGTCACAGATGGAGGCGAAATGCAAATGAATCAAGAAACTGCCGGAAAGGCGCGGCTCTTTTTTGCAAATAAACCGAAAACGTGCCGTCTTATATTCGGCTAGTAGTTCATATTCATCCTAAATCCAAAGCCGATGTTTCAACGCGGCTTTTTTTTTGTCTGCAATTGTGGACAGAGAAAAACTGATTTAGTTTTACTTGAAATCAAAGCAAAATTGGGCAGCACAAACAGAAAAGGTCACTTAAAGGTGACAAAAGTTGTCAGGCGTTTGTTTTGTTATGACCGATTCATTATAAATCTTCAAACAGCGATATTCATTCTGAAAGAAAATTACGCTTTTTGACTTTATTATGCGATTTTTATTGGATTTTAACGAAGTTTCTACGTCTAAAAGCAGTTAAGTCCGGCTCTTGGTAAGCCAGACTTAAAAATGAAAGGTAAAACTGTAGGAACGCTCGGTAGGTTTTAAGCGAAGCGGCAAGCAACGCTCGGAGAAGAGATGGCGGTAGGTGCTCGTTGAAAAGAACATTTTTCAACCAATTTCAATCTCAACAAGCCAGCCGTTTCTGCTCATATACAAGCGCCGTGCCACAATGTTTAGACGGTTCCCGCTTAATCAACATCGTCCAAATCCGCTGCCGGAGCTAAAGATATTTAAACTATTTAAACAAACTCATTGACAGCATCATTTATTTGAATTATATTAATCTTATAGGTTAACTATTCGGTCTTATTAGACCGGACAAAGAGGAACGCTCGGTAAGACGGAACTGAAAAGGGTTAGAAGTCACCCTTTTTTATTTTGCTTGAGAGAGCCTTTTCTGCTTAACAGAATAATTAGCCATTTTTTTTATTTCATGGAAAAAGCTTGCCAATAGATATTTTCCTAAAGCATCGGAAGGAAAGCAGGGTAGTTATGTGAAGCGGCAAAGTCGAGAGTGCCGATCCGCGTTTTACGCTGCGTTCTTTTCGATAGTCTCTTTATAATCCTTGTGGATAATTCAGCCGCGTCTCCAAGTGCGGCTTTTTTATTCTGAATAGTCTTCTCCGCCAAATCTTTTCCGGCAACTCGTCAAGCAGCGCGCCCACAGTATAAAACCTGAATCATACGCTCATTAAAAAGCAAACATTTTATATGTCTTAAATATTGAAGAGTAGATTTAACTTAAAATTCATTTAACTTTTGTTCTTTTTGTAGTAGTATTTATAAATCATTTGAATTTACATCAAATTCTACCAACCCCGCGTTTTTAGCTGAAAAAAATATTGAATTTAAGGTTCAAACAGGCTTGAATTTCGTTTGTTCAGCGGCGCGTTATTAAATCGAAAGGATTATCAAAAATATCAGGATGCTCGTTTCCCGAAGCCTAAGGGCTAAAATTGCGCCTTTGTCACGTCAGATTATTTCACTGGCAATTTCTACTTTTTTATTATTACAACATCTGTTAATAATTTCGCCGACAACCGTTAAAGCCGCTGCACCAAGCGATCTTTTCTTTTCCGAATATATTGAGGGCAGCAGCAATAACAAAGCCCTTGAAATTTACAACGGCACCGGTTCATCAATTAATCTTTCTGCCGGTAATTACACGGTACAAATGTATTTTAACGGGAGCGCGACAAGCGGGCTGACAATTCCGTTGACTGGGACTGTGCTGAATAATGATGTTTTCGTTATTGCTAACAGCGCTGCTAACGCGGCAATTCTCGCACAGGCTGATCAAACGAATAGCTCAGGCTGGTATAACGGCGATGATGCAGTTGTTCTCCTCAAAGGTGGAGTAGTATTGGATGTTATCGGTCAAATTGGATCTGACCCGGGAACAGAATGGGGCACGGGTCTAACAAGCACGGCTGACAATACAATAAGGCGCAAAAGTTCGATTTCAGCAGGTGATACAACCCCAAATGACAGTTTTGATCCTTCGTCTCAATGGGATGGATTTGCTAATGATACGGTAAATGGACTTGGCAGCCATACTTTTACCGGCGGCGGAAACCAAGCGCCGATTATCACTGCGCCGGCAAACCCGATTGCAACCGTAACTCAGGATGCCGCGCCATTTAACGTTACTCTTAACGGCAGTGACGATAATAGTGTTTATTCATGGTCAGCGACGGCTGGTTCCGGCGTAGCATCAGTTAACGTCACAGCAGGTCAAAGTACTTCAAGCGTCACTTATACTGTAGCCTTACAGTCAGGATTTACGGGAACGGCGACTTTTACCGCGTCGCTTTCAGACAATGTGAATTCGAGTGTTAGCAGAACCGTCAACATTCAAGTTAATCCGAACGTCGTAAATTCCGCTCCGAGCATTACCGCTCCGGCAAATCCGATTACAACTGTCGCGCAGGATGCCTTGCCTTTTACCGTTAATCTGAACGGCTCGGATGACAACAATATTTATAACTGGTCTGGAACTGCCGGAACAGGCATTTCTTCCGTTTCAGTAACAAGCGGACAAGGAACTTTCAATCCGACATACTCTGTTACGCTTCAGCCCGGTTTTAGCGGTACGGCTAGTTTTACGGCTTCGCTCTCCGACAACTTTAACGCTCCGGTCACGCAGACGGTTAACATTACCGTCACTCCGGCGCCTCCGCCGCCGTTGGATCATATCGTTATCAATCAGGTTTACGGCGGCGGCGGAAATTCCGGCGCGTCATTTAAAAATGATTACGTTGAGTTGTACAACCCAAGCAACGTCGCTTTCGATACTACAGGCTGGACGATTCAGTATGGAGCGGCTGCAAACAACACCTGGCAGGCTCAGCCGCTCGGCGGATTTATTCAGCCCGGCGAATATTATTTAATCGCTCTCGGTTCAAACGGAGATGTCGGTGCTCAGCTTCCTTTGGCAAATGTCAGCGGCGAAATCAATTTGAGCGGATCTGCCGGTAAAGTGGCGCTGGTCAAAAATGGCGATGCCCTTTCGGGCTGCGTTCTCAATAATCCCGACCTGGTTGATTTAGTAGGTTACGGATCAACCGCAAACTGTCGGGAAGGCGGCACGTTTGCTCCCGCGCCGAGTAATAATACCGTTGCCATTTTCCGCAAAAACGGCGGTTTTACCGATACCAATGTCAACGGCTCGGACTTTAACACGGGAGCTGCAAATCCGCGCCGCAGCGCGCCGATTGTCGAACTCGGACCTTCAGTGCTCAGCAGCGACCCGCGCGCAAACGGTTCAAACGCTCCGCGTGACGCAAGCATCACGATTACTTTCACCGAACCGGTTGACGTAACTGCGGGCTGGTTCAATATAAATTGCGCGACCTCCGGTACGCATAATGACACCCAGATTATCGGAGGACCGAAAAGCTTTCTCATAATCCCGAATACGAGTTTTATTAATGGCGAACAATGTTCGGTGACAATCTTCAAAGATTTTGTTCGCGATCAGGATTTGGACGACAGCGCGCCGAATACAGATACTCTATTGGCAAATCGGACATGGACATTTACTACTTCGACGGGTACCGTGCCGCTTTATCCTTCGGACGTTCACCTGACGATGGGAAATCCGTCCGGAGCCACTTTTGACACGCAGAACCCGAACAATTATCTGATGGAAAAACCGGAATTTACGCTTTCATATAACCGTGATCGCGGCACTCCGAATTGGGTTAGCTGGCATCTCGACGATTCATGGGTAGGTTCCCTTACCCGCATTGATACATTCCGCCCGGATCCTGCCGTGCCGAGCGATTGGTATCGAGTTTTAGACACCGATTATTCCGGCTCCGGGTTTGACCGCGGGCATATGGTTCCGAACGCTGACCGCGACAAAGAAACTTCGATCCCGATTAATCAAGCCACATTCTTGATGTCGAATATGATTCCGCAAACGCCCGACAACAATCAGGGACCTTGGGCTAATATGGAAAATTATCTTCGGACATTATTACCCGCAAATGAAATTTATATTGTTGCAGGCGGCGCTGGTACAGGCGGAAGCGGCAGCGAGGGGCTGAGAACGACGATTGCCGGCGGCAAAGTAACAGTCCCTGCTCAAACATGGAAAGTCGCGCTCGTAATACCGAAAGAAAACGGCGACGACGTTTCGCGCGTAACAGCATCAGCAAGAACAATTGCCGTTGTTATGCCCAATGTGCAGGGCATCAGGTTTGTTGATTGGCAAAACTATCTCGTCAAAGTTGATCAGGTTGAAGCCTTGACCGGCTATGATTTCTTTTCCAATCTGCCCGATGGAATAGAAAACAGTATCGAAGCCGGAGTTAACGGAATTAATCCGCCGGGAACGGAAAACCAGTCCGTAAATACCGTTGAGGATACTTCCACATCAATCACTCTAAATGCGGTAAATGCGAATAACAATCCGCTGGCATTTACTATCGTCGACTCGCCCACACACGGGACGCTCACCGGTTCCGGAGCCAACCGCGTTTATACGCCCGCCACAGATTTTGTGGGAACAGACAGCTTTACGTTTAGAGCTAGCGATGGTACGAGGAATTCGAATATTTCGACGGTAACGATTACGGTTACCGAGTTTAACGAATCTCCTGTTGCGAACAATGACCAAAAGAGTACGCAAGAAGACGGGCAGCTCGTGTTTAACGCCTCCGATCTCTTAACGAATGATAGTGCAGGTGATTCAAATGAAGCCGGTCAAACTCTGAAGGTTACAAACGTTGCTGTTACAGCCAATACCCACGGCACTGTAACTTACAGCAATGGGCAGATTACTTACATTCCCGAAGCTAACTATAACGGATTAGCCGATTTCAATTATCAAGTTTGCGACAACGGAACAACCAACGGCGCGGTGGACGCAAAATGTACGACCGGCGTGGTTAATGTGACAATTGATTCGGTTAATGATAATCCGGTCGCCAATACCGATTCCGCTGTTACGAATGAAGACACTGCCGTCACGATTGATGTTCTTGGCAACGATACTGATGTTGATGGCGATAATATTTCGATTAACAGCGTCGGCAACGCTTCAAAAGGCACATTAATCGTGACCAATGGAAAAGTCCTTTATACGCCGAATGAAAACGCAAACGGCTCCGACAGCTTTAGTTATTCCCTCAATGACGGGAATGGCGGGAGTTCTACCGGAACCGTTAACATCGTTATAAATCCGGTCAACGACGCTCCCGCGGCAATTAACGATTCGGCAGGGACAAATGAAGATACGCCCGTTACTATTGATGTGCGTGGAAACGATAGCGACGTTGACGGTAATCAATTCTCGATTACAAATGTCAGCGCGCCATCAAAAGGAACGGGAGTGGTGACAGCCGACGGTAAGATTCTCTATACGCCCAATCCGAACCAGAACGGCGCTGACAGCTTCACTTATGCTATCAGCGACGGACAGGGCGGAACTGCGACGGCTACGGTGAACGTCTTGATTAATGCGGTTAATGATGCTCCGATATTAGCCCCGATCAGCAATAAGACGGTCGTTCTCGGCAATACGCTTTCCTTTACGGCTGCTGCGTCCGACATTGATTTACCGACTCAAACGCTAACCTTTGGGTTTGTCGGAGAAGTTCCGGCGGGAGCGGCAATTAATTCTGCGACCGGCGCTTTCAGTTGGACTCCGACGCAGGCGCAGGCTGGGAAAATTTACAATTTCACAATTCGCGTCACCGATTCTGGAAATCTTTCGAGCGAGCAAAGTTTCAGCGTTGCGGTCGCTTACGAATGGAGCGATTTGCTGACGCCGATTAATCCGACCGGCGAGAACAGCTTTAACGCCGGAAGAACCATTCCGGTTAAATTCAGACTCACCGGAGCAAGCCAGGGAATCGGGAACGCTACGGCAAAACTCTGGCTGGCGAAAGTAGTTAATAACGTTCCTGGAGCGGAATTTCCCGCCGAATCGAATGGTAATTCAAACACGGGAAATCTGTTTCATCACGACGGAAACGGTCAATACATCTTCAATCTCAGCACGAAAGACCTTTCAACCGGAACCTATCAACTGCGTGTTGATTTAGGAGATGGAGTGCTGCGCACTGTATTGATTACTTTGAGGTAAAAGTGGTTTAAATATAACGGCTGCTTTTATTAGAATAATCGTTTTATTGGAAGCCGGATTTTTAAATGCAGAGCTTGATAAAATATCAAGCTCTGCATTTAATTTTTAAAGTCACAACTGTCTTTTTTATTTAACAATCATCGTTCGATTGAGCAGATTCAGCAATCTGTCAGGATAATCGGTCATAATACCGTCCACGCCTAAATCAATCATATTTTGCATTTCGGTAGCATCATTAACCGTCCAAACGTGGACTTGTAAATTGCGACGATGAGCGTCGGCGACAAATTGCTTTGTGATTATCTGCCAGCCGCCGAATTTTTGCGGAACTTGCAAAGCCTGCATCGGCGGTCTATATGATTCGCCGAGTCCGGTTTTCGAGAGCGCCAAAAATTGACTGACTTCCGCAGGGCTGGCTGACGTGGCGACTTCGGGACATTGGCGGCGAAAATCGTCAATCGTCGTTTGGTCGAACGAGCCGACAATTGTTTTATCAATCATTTTTCGCTCGCGAATCAGAGCGCAAAGCGGCGCGACGATTGAAGGTGCGTGTTGTTTCGGCTCGATATTAAATTTCATTTCGGGCAGCGCCGCAAAGATTTCAGCAAGCGTCGGGATGGTGACGCCGCGCCCGCGAAATGGAAAAGTTTGTCCGCCGTCGGGCGTGAACCGAAAACCGGCATCGAGTTTTTTCAACGCCGCGAGCGTCAATTCGCGAATTTGTCCGTGCCCGTCTGTTGTGCGATCAACTGCCGAATCATGCATTACGACGAGCGCGCCGTCTGCGGTCTGATGAACATCGAGTTCGAGAACGTCAACGCCCATCCTCGCCGAGTACTGGAAAGCTTCCAAAGTATTTTCGGGAATCAAACCGCCCCCGCCTCGATGCGCAATGACCAGCGGCGACGATTTTTCTCCGGCGAAAATGGGGCGCTCTGCCGCTTTTTCACCCTTCTGCATTGCCAGATAAAAGTAAAGCACGCCGAGAATGATAAACGTGCCGAGCAAAAAATAACCAAGCCATTTGAGGATTTTACGAAACATTTACCAAATCGCGCCGCACGGTGAAATCCGTTGAATGTCTAATTTGAGTTGTTTCCGATTCGTTGATAACCCAAAAAATCCCGCACTCCGATTTGGCATTTTCCTTGAAAATACCTGAAAATTTCGACAATCAAATTTTCGCTGCAAACCAGACAAAATGCAATGAACGATCTTACAACATTACAGCCGCCGACATTGCCAGCCGGAATTTTAGGCGGGCATTTTTTGAAATTCCGCCGACAGCCAACCGAGTTTTTGACCGAAGCCGCCGCGCTCGGCGATGTTTCGCGTTTTCGGCTCGGACGCCAGCCGATGTTTTTCGTCAATCATCCCGATTTAATCCGAGATGTTTTGGTGATGAATGCCGCTAAATTTCACAAAGGTCGCGCTTTGCAGCGGATGAAAAGAATTTTGGGGCAAGGTTTATTGACGAGTGAGAGTGAATTTCATTTGCGGCAGCGGCGTCTCGCGCAGCCTGCTTTTCATCGGCAGAGAATTGCAGGTTACGCGGCTTCGATGGTCGAATACGGCGAGCGCGTTTCGGGAGCGTGGCGCGACGGCGCAGAATACGACATTTCAGAAGAAATGATGCGTTTGACGCTTTATATTGTCGCCAAAACGCTGTTCGGCGCAAACGTCGAAGATGAAGCAGACGAAATCGGCGCGGCGATGACGACTTTGATTGGAGCGTTTAATTATTTGCTGCTGCCCTTTTCCGAACTTCTGGAAAAATTGCCGCTGCCGATTGTCGGACGCATTGACCGCGCGAAAGAAACGATTGACCGCGTGATTTACAAAATCATCAGCGAGCGCCGCAAAACGGGCGAAGATACTGGCGATTTGCTTTCGATACTTCTTCTCGCGCAGGACGAAGACGACGGCGGCAGAATGACCGACGAACAGGTGCGCGACGAATGTTTGACTTTGTTTTTAGCCGGACACGAAACGACCGCTAATGCTTTAACCTGGACCTGGTATCTTTTGGGACAAAACCCGGAAATCGAACAAAAATTTCACGCAGAGATTGACCGCGTTTTGCCGGAAAAACGGCTGCCGACTTTTGCGGACTACGCCGATTTGAAATACGTCGAAGCCGTTTTAGCCGAATCTATGCGGCTTTATCCTCCGGCTTGGGCAATTGGGCGTCTGGCGGTTGAAAATCACGAGCTGAACAATTTTCCGGTGGAAAAAGGCTCGCTCGTTTTGCTCAGCCCGTTTACGATGCACCGCGACCGGCGTTTTTGGGACGAGCCGGAAATTTTCAAACCCGAACGGTGGGAAAAGCTTTCAATCAAAGAAGCTGGCGGGCGATTTGTTTATTTTCCGTTCGGCGGCGGCATCCGGCGCTGCATCGGCGAACAGTTCGCGTGGACGGAAGGCGTTTTACTGCTGGCGACAATCGGGCGAAATCGGCGTTTGCGGCTCGCGCCCGAACACAAAATCGCGCTTAATCCTTTGGTGACATTACGCCCGAAATACGGAATGAAAATGAATGCGGCTCATAGATAATTTCTGACGAGTTTTTATTCCGTTTTAGCAGGCGAAGCGGGCTGCGGCGGGCGAATTCCCGTGTATTGCACCGAAGCGATTTTCCACGAGCCTTTTTCTTTGCGGCAAACAATCGTCGCCCGCAGATTAAGCGGCGGACGAGCCGGTTGATTTTCGACAGCGCCGCGCAAAAATGTGAGCCGTGTAATCACGATGGCGAAGCTTTGCTTTTCATAAACGCGAATCGAAAAATCATTTGCCTCGACGGTTGTTTTCGCATTTCCGGCTTTTGTTTTGGCTTCGGGCGAATAAAAACCCAAAACTTTTTGGCGCGGATCAAATTCGCCGACGGGCGAGATTTCGATGTAATCGGCGGCGAAAATTTGATCGAGCGCCGCCGCGTCGTAATTAATTTGCGCGTCGGTCATTTTTTTGACCAGAGCGGTTAATTCACGCTCATCTTTGTTCCAATCCGATTGATTTTGCGCCGCAGCCGCGCCGACCGAAAAACTCAAAATCAGAAGTAAAAGTAAAGCTCTCAATTTCATTTCAAAACTCCCCGCGCTGTTTCTACAATTTGCGAACCGAGAATCTTTACGCTTGCACCGCACGGATTTGTTTCAAAATATTATTTTTACTAACTCAATTTATTCGGATTCGGTTTTAATCATTTTTTCGTAACGGCTCAAAATCGGCTGCGCCGTAACGCCGTGCAGGACAATGCTGATGGCGACGATTGAAATCGTCAGCGAAACCGCATCTTCGGCTTGCACGTTTAAATCGTGCTCTGACGCGTAATTTAAAGCATAGCTGAGATAATAAAGACTGCCGATTCCGCGAATTCCGAACCAGCCGAGCAGCCAGCGCCGAACGTTTCCCGTCGGTGTTTTAATCAAAAAAAGCTGCGCGAATAGCGGGCGAATGATAAAGAAAAACACCAGCGCGAGCGGAATTGCGCGCCAATCCCAATGCGTCGCGATACAAATTCCCACTAAAACGACGAGCAAAACTTCCAGAATGCGCTCGGCTGTGTCGCCGAATGAGATGATTTCCGAAACCACCAGCCCGGCAGCGACGGCAGGCTTTTGCAATTCTTCTTTGTCAAGATTTGCCCCGACGACTTCTTCGGCGGGCGGATGCGGAGCTTGCGAATCATCGGTTTCTCTTTCCGAATCGGGCAAAGGATTTTCTTCGACGATTTTTATTTCAGCATGTCGCAAACCGACTCCGGCGGCAAAAGTCGCGAGAAATCCCCAAGCCCAAATTGTTTCCGCGCTGACGTAGGAAAGCGCGATCAGCGAAAGCGCGAGAAAATCGTTTGGCGCTTCGGCGTCTCGATGCTGTTTGCGAAGCCAAATGGCAAAATGCCCGACGACTCTGCCCAGAAAATAACCGAGCAGCAATCCAGCCGGAACAGCCCAAACAATGCGATGCAAAGCCCAGCCGCCAATCCAGTTTCCCGCGCCCGAATTTTCAATCCACAGCAGTCCGAAAATGACGAACGGGAAAGCCATTCCGTCGTTTAAGCCAGCCTCGCCCGAAAGACCATAGCGCATTCGGTCTTTGTCTTTCGCATCGTTGACGGAAACCGCGCTCGCTAAAACCGGATCGGTGGGCGCAAGAATCGCTCCGAGAAGAAGCGATACGCCGATATTTAATCCCAAAACCAGATGCGCGAACGCCGCAACGCCGATAATCGAAAACAGCATCACGGGTCCGGCTAAACGATAAGCTGCAAACCAAGCCGAATTGAGAAGCGGCAGACGGAGCTTTAAGCCTCCGATAAAAAGCGAAATGATAACCGCGACTTCGGTCAGATGCTCGAACCAGACTTTTGATTCGATCACGTTGATTTTTAGTAAATCGAATCCGAGCGGGCTAATTGCAATACCGACCAGCAAATAAATCGCCGAAGTCGAAATCGGCAAACGGCTGATGTAAGCCGAAGAAAGAGCCATTAACAACAGCAAGCCGCCCGCGACCGCCATCCAACCTAAAAAATCCATAAACCCCTTGTTAGAACAATTCTTCGAGTGCTTCTTCGACTGATTTTACACCGACGACACGGACGCCGAGCAGTTTTTCGAGTCCGGTTTTGTTTGTTGCGGGAATAATCAATTTTTTGAAACCCAGATTTTGCGCTTCTCTCGCTCTTGCCTGCGCTTGCAGAGTTCCGCGCACTTCACCCGTCAAACCGACTTCGCCGAAAACGGCGACATCCGGCGGAACGGTTAAATTTCGATAGCTCGACGCGATAGCCGCGACAACTCCCAAATCCGCCGCCGGTTCGTCAACTTCCAAACCGCCCGCAACGTTTAAGAAAACGTCGTCGCCCATTAATTGATAACCGATTCGTTTTTCCAAAACCGCAATCAACAGCGCAGTGCGGTTTTGGTCAAAACCCTGCGTCATTCTGCGCCCCGTGCCATATTTTGAACCGGAAACGAGCGCCTGCATTTCGACGAGCATCGGGCGCGTGCCTTCCATACAAACCGTGACGACCGAACCGGCGACGCCTTCTGGACGCTCCTGCAAAAATATTTCCGAGGCATTTTTGACTGCAATCAAACCGGTTCCGGTCATCTCAAAAACGCCGATTTCGTTTGCCGCGCCGAAACGGTTTTTGGTCGCGCGGATAATTCGGTGATTGTGATGCCGTTCGCCTTCAAAATAAAGAACCGTGTCAACGATGTGTTCGAGCGCTTTCGGTCCGGCGATTGAGCCTTCTTTGGTGACGTGACCGATCAGAAAAACCGGAACGCCCGACGATTTGGCAAAGAGCATAAATTGTCCGGCGACTTCGCGCACTTGCGAAACCGAACCGGGCGCGGATTCGATTTTTTCCGAGAAAACCGTTTGAATCGAATCAACGATAATCGCGTCGGGCTTTAATTTATCAACTTCGACCAGAATGTTTTCGAGATTTGTTTCCGGCAGCAAAAACAGATTTTCGCCCGTAATTCCGAAACGCTCGCCGCGCATTTTGATTTGCCGCTCGCTTTCTTCGCCCGAAACGTAAAGCACTTTCGCGCCTTGTTGATTGAGGCGATTCGCCATATCGAGGACGAGCGAAGATTTGCCGATTCCGGGCGCGCCGCCGATTAAAACCAATGAACCGGGAACTATTCCGCCGCCGAGAACGCGGTCGAATTCGTCAATCCCGCTCGAAGTGCGCGCTTCGTCCTGCGATTCGATTTCGCCGTAAGCAATCGGTTTTGATTCCCGCGCAACCGAACGAAAATTAACGGCGGCTTTTCCCGCAGGCTGCGCGGCGGCGCGAAATCTTTCTTCAACTAATGAATTCCACTCGCCGCAATCGGGACATTTGCCGATCCATTTTCGAGCTTGATGACCGCAGTTTTGACAGACATAAACGGTCGCCGGATTTTTAGCCATATTTCAATTTTAACTTAAATTTCCTCACAGAAATACCTTGTCCAATTACAAAAGATGTTTTGAGATTTTATTACTCACTTTTCCGCTCTGCTTTCGGTTTGTGGAGCATTCGTCCAAGTGTAGTTAATTTTTATTCTAACCTCGAAAATGACGCATACGGAGATTGCAATCGTGATTACGATTGCTAGGTAAATTGTGACATTGATTAAAGGATTCCTTTCCTGTTCGCTTCCCGTTGATTCAGCTTCAAATTTAAATTTTCTTTTCATGGTCTTTTTCAATCCTGCTTTTATCGTATTTGGTTTGAATCAAGCTCAGCTCATTTTTGACTTTTCATTCTGCTTGATTCTCGAAAACGCATAACTAGCGCGTTTTATTAATTGTCAAGCAGGAAAATGGACTTTTCACAGTATTTCGGTTTTTTGTGTGTTTAGTCACTGCTTATAGAATTGTCGGCGTCTTTAAAGCGTCGAATACAGGAAATGCGGTTTTTATTGGAAACGAACAAAGAAAAAGCCGCTCTCGAAAAGAAGCTTTTTTTTGCTTACAGCCTTACTATTAATCAATATTTATTCTGTTTTTGCTGTAATTAGTCGGCGGCGTGACTGTTCTGTTAAAGCCGTGTTAGTATTTTTGTTGCCACACCTTCTTGTCCTTGTGAAAAGTTGGAGTTTTATTGGACACATTTTTATAAAAACGCATTTATGAAGACAGACGTTATTATCATCCGCATAGGATTTGTAGTCCTTCTTATCATTGCGGGATTTTTGCTCAATCCTCTGGCGCATACGAAGTATTTCGGAGCGGGAGAAACCGAACGCCGGATGCTGTCCGGCATTGTTGCCGCCGTTATTGCCGTAGCAGTTATTTTGTTTGAAATGCGCGTGCGCCGCGCCGGTCTTAAAACTTTGATCGGAGCCGCGACCGGTTCGATTTTGGGAATTTTGGGAGCGTTTTTGATCGGTTTGCTGATTTCGATGCAAAAGGTCGAAGCCGTTCCAGCCGAGATGCAGACGTTTTTGACGATTTCGCTCGCGTTTTTTATGGGCTACGTCGGTTTGATGGTCGGTGCTGCCAAAGGCGAATATCTCGATTTAACGGCGCTCGGCGGTTTGCTCTCTGACAAAAATATCAAACGCGATTATAAGATTCTCGATACTTCCGTAATTATTGACGGTCGCATCGCGGATGTCGCCGAAACCGGATTTCTGGGCGGCACGATGATTATTCCGCAGTTTGTTTTGCGTGAATTGCAAATGGTCGCTGATTCGCCCGATTCATCGAAACGCCAGCGCGGACGGCGCGGGCTTGATATGCTCCAGCGCCTGCAAAACAACTCGAAGCTCGATATTCAAATTGTCGAAACCGATTATCCGGCGGTCAAAGAAGTTGATTTGAAATTGATCGAACTCGGCAAAGAACTCGGCGACGCCGTAATCGTCACCAACGATTTTAATTTAAACAAAGTCGCGCAGCTTCGCGGCGTGCAGGTTTTGAACATCAACGAGCTTGCCAACGCTCTGAAACCGGTCGTTTTGCCGGGCGAAGCGATGAGAGTTTTCATCCTCAAAGAAGGCAAGGAATTTAATCAGGGCGTCGCGTATTTGGACGACGGCACGATGGTTGTTGTGGACAATGCGCGCAAATTAATCGGCAAAAACGCTGAAATCGCCGTGACCAGCGTTTTGCAGACGACAGCCGGAAAAATGATTTTCGGTCGTCTCTGGGAAGACCCCGATCCGGGAACGGGCGGTTACATTGACCCGCGCAACATTCACGATTCGCGCGCCGCCAATATTCACGATTCGCGCACGCCCGGTTTCACCCAGCGTCGCGGCAACACACAGCGCGATTTGCGGCACACGAGCATCACGCCGATGCGCGTCTCCGAAGAAGACATTGAGTAAAAGTGAGCAGTGAGCAGTGAGCAGTGAGCAGTAAAATGCTTTTCATCTGCTCACTGCTCACTGCTCACTGCTCACTTTTAGTGAATACGGCAATCGTCGTTGCTGCCGGAAGCGGGAGACGTTTCGCGGCGGAAAAACCGAAACAGTTTTTTGAATTAGCCGGAAAGCCCGTCGTAGTTCATGCTTTGCAGGCTTTTGAAAATTGCGCGAGTGTTGATGAAATCGTTTTGGTTTTGCCTGAATTCGAAACGACTGGCTTCAGGCAAACAAAAGCGCAAAACAATTTCGACAAACTGAAAGCTATTGTTTCCGGCGGAAACACCCGCGCGGTTTCGGTCTTAAAAGGTCTCAAGGCAGTTTCCCCAAACACCGAAATCGTCGCCGTTCACGACGGCGCCCGCCCGCTCGTCACGCCCGAAGAAATCACCCGAACAATTGAAAAAGCCCGTGAAACGGGAGCGGCAATTCTGGTCGCGCCCGTGACCGATACGATAAAAGAAATCAACGGCGATAAAATCGTCGGAACAATCGAGCGCACTCGCCTGCGCCGCGCTTTAACCCCGCAATGTTTTCAAGTCGAAATTCTGCGCCGAGCCTTTGAAGAATTTACGGATTTAAACGAATTTGCAACCGACGAGAGCTTTCTGGTTGAAAAGCTGGGCGTCGCGGTTTCAATCGTCGAAGGCACTTCGCGAAACATTAAAATAACTGTGCCGGACGATTTGATTCTGGCTGAAGCTCTACTAAAAAATCGTTCATAGTTCGTCGCTCGTTGCAGATTCAACGAACAACGAACAACGAACAACGAACAATGTTTAAAATAGGTTTTGGAAACGATATTCACCGGCTTGTAGAAAATCGCCCGCTCATTTTGGGCGGCGTTTTGATTGAATCGGATTTGGGCGCTGAAGGTCACTCGGATGCCGACGCTTTGCTGCACGCCGCAACGGACGCAATTTTGGGCGCGCTCGCGCTCGGCGACATCGGCTCGCATTTCTCCGATAAAGACCCGCGCTGGAAAAACGCCGACAGCCGCGTTTTTCTAATCGAAACCGTCCGAATGATGCGGGAAAAAAGCTATCGCGTAGTTAATCTCGATTCGACAATCAGTTTGGAAAAACCGAAGCTCCGCCCGCACATCGAGGCAATGCGCCGAAATCTGGCTGAAATTCTGGAGATTGAAATTGATTCGATTTCGGTTAAAGCGAAAACCGGCGAAGCGGTTGACGCCGTTGGAGAAAGACGAGCGATAAAAGCAGAAGCGGTTGTTTTGTTGACAAAAAGTTAATTGTAAATTTTTAGACCTAAAACATTGCGTCTTTGATGGCTTTGAGGCTGTTTTTTGAATAATTCTCTGGCGAAAATCAGACCGATTAGCGAAGCAGCAAAAAGGAATTTGAAACCAACTTGTAAAAAGTAAGTTTCAAATCCCTCTAAGCTCCATAGCTGTGCGCCGGTACAATCAGTAATAAACATAAATACCAATTGTTAATAAGCATTAGCCGGATATGCGCCGTAGTTTTCTCCGGCGATTTCCAGAACTTCAAACCACGTAGCGGTAATGCGGGCGTCTTTTTCCTGGTGCAATCTGCGAATGATTCGCTTATCGGATTCTTCAACCGAAAGATTTTCGAGATTGTTCAGAAAAGCCGAATAATCACGCCACGCTTTCATATGTTGACGCCATGCGATTTGTAAATCGCGCGGCAATTCGGAATCATCCATACTGCCGGATTTATTAACGTAATTTGAAACGGCTTCCCTGTATTCTTCGAGCGATGGACGCGAAAAAGGCGGCGTATATTGCCATTCTGAATGCGATAATCTGCCGATTCGTTCCTGACCGTTTCTGATGTCACGATCCAAAAAGCGCAAAACCTGTTTATTTGTCGGCTTGCTGTAAAGCCATCGAATTCCGGTTTGCGGCGGCGTTTTGTCAAAAGCAAACTGCATCAGCAAACTGGAAAAGCCAAATGTCGTAAAAAATGCGAGTGCGGCTGTCAGAATTTTAGTAGTCATAGCGAATCAATTATCGCTCAAACGACCCGGAAAGAAAAAGTTTTTTTTCGCCATTTCTGATTTTTACTGATTAATTTTTTGAGCGCGAGGCATTATGTCTGACGCTCATTTCCGTTTAGATTTTAAGAACTCCGTTTTCGACAATCACTTTGCCGTCAACTTTGACCGTTGCGCCGGGAAGATTGCCTCCGACCGCTCCGGTGGCGTTGTTTGTACCGCCAGCCCATTGATTGTTGCCCGTGCCGATGCTCACCATTCCGGCGGAAACCCAGTTGCCGATTTTGCTGTTCGGCGGGAGCTTGTAATTCGGATTGATGCCGAGATCAACATAACTGAGCATATCTTTAGCTCCTTCGCGCGCGTCGTAGTCAGCTTTCAGCGCCGCAAAACCGTCGCCTTCGCCGGTCATCGAAACGAGCTTTCCTTTTTCAAATGTTAGCGTCAGATTTCTGATTTCCTTGCCGTTGAAAAATTGTTTTTCGATGACGACTTTCCCGTCGCCCGTATTTGCCGCGGGAATAATCGCGGCTTCGCCCGCCGGAAGAAAAATGTCGATATTGCCTTTTGCAATATCGTCAGCCGAAATAATTCCGTCGCTGATATACGCCGGACGGCTTTCGACGTTTAATTTCAAGCTCGTTCCGTTCGGATGCGTGATTTCCATCTCTTTTCCGGTTAGAGCGGCGCGCGCGTTTTCGCCTATTGTTTGGAGATTTGTGTAATCAACATTAACGGCTTCCCAAAAGAGCTTGGAGAAACTATCAAGCGGCATTTCAAAACGCTTGGCGCGCCATTCGGTCGGATAAAGATCGTTGCCGATATTGACGTTGCGGACTTTGTTTTTGATAAATTCTTCGCCGACCGGCGCGCCAGCTTTTGCGCGTGCCGCCATTCGCGCGGGCGGAACGTCTGCAAGCAAGCCTTCGGTTTCCGTGCTGTCAACATTTATCAGGACATTGGCAACCTTAGCCAAAGCCATTCCGAGCTTCGGCTCCTGCGTGTCGTATTTTTCCGGCACATCCGTGTAAGACCTCTTAGTTATTCGTTCGCTATTCATATCAAGAAGCGGATGCCCGCCGACTTTCCGAACTTCGACGACGATGTTTTCCAGCAATTCCATATCGCGAACAGCGCCGCTAACCAATACAACTTCGCCTTCTTTAACTCCGGCGCTTTGCGTCACGATTCGCTGCGCGAGCTGCTGCAAATCGGTCGGCGGCGCTGTTTTCTTCGTTGTTTCGGTCGCTCCGGCAATGGGCGTTGCGGTATTGGTCGTATTGGTCGTCGTTGTTGTCGTGGTTGTCGTTGATGTGTTTGTCGGGGTATTTTGGCAAGCTGCTGAGCTAATGACAAACACGAGAATAGCTGCGATTTTCCAATTCATATTTTTGTCTCCTAACCTGAATTTTAGAAATAAAAAAACAGAGGGCTTTTTGAGGAAGTAACTGAAGAAAACTATTTTCGGCTTTTTACGCAGCAAGTTATACAATAAAAACAATTTGGTTACAAGATTTTTTATTCGTAATTTTAAATTTCAATGAATTTTGTTTTTAATCTCGCTCGGCGCGAAGTTCGCTCCTCTTGGCGGCGTCTGCTGTTTTTCTTCATCTGCATCGGCGTCGGAGTCGGTTCGATTGTCACCCTGCGCTCCGTCATTTCAAATTTAAACGCGGCTGTCGCGGGCGAAGCCAGATTTTTATTAAACGGCGATGTCGAAATCAGCTCGACGGCGGCTTTTTCCGAAGCCGAGCTGCGCGCGATTGAACAAGTCGTCGCGTCAAATCCGGGCATTATCGAAGCACGCGACGAGCAGATTCAAACGACAACGATGTCGCGCCCGGCTGACGACACCAAACCCGGCTCGGAAATGCTCGAATTAAAAGGCATCGAACCAAACTTTCCGCTCGCCGGAGATTTTCGGGTTGAAGGCGAACAGCCGTTTAATTACCGGCTCGTCGAAAACAAAGGTGCGGTGGTCGCGCCGCTGCTTCTCGAAAAATTAAAATTAAAAGTCGGCGATAAAATCCGCATCGGCTCCGAAGATTTTGAGATTCGCGCCACGTTTGCCGAAGAACCCGGCGGAACAACAGGATTTCGTCTCGGACCTCGTGTTTTCGTCGAGCGCAGGGCGTTTGACGAAGCCGGTTTGACACAATTCGGTAGCCGCAACCGGCGGCGGATTTTGTTTCGGATGGCAAATCAAAACCCGGACGATTTCGTCGCGCAGCTTCGCACTGCGCTCACAGAAGCGACATCGCTCGCTACCGTTCGCTCTTACAAAGAAGCGCAGGAAAACACGCGCCGCGCGTTTGACCGAGTGGAGAATTATTCGTCTTTGACCGGGCTTGTCGTGCTGGTTTTGGGCGGCATCGGCGTCTGGAACGTCGTCCGCGTTTTTGTCGAGCAAAAGCGCGAATCAATCGCGGTTTTAAAATGTCTCGGCGCTTCGGGCGCGCGAATCGTTTTAGCTTATTTGCTGCAAATCTTGTCGCTCGGATTATTGGGCAGCTTGTTCGGCGCTGGGTTGGCGCAAATCGCTTTGTGGCTGATTCGCCAATATTACGTCGAAAGTCTGCCCGCGCAAATGAGTTATAAATTGCAGCCAAGCGCGATTTTACAGGGCATTTTGCTCGGTCTAGCCGTTTCCGCTCTGTTTTCGCTTTTGCCGCTTTTAAAAATTCGCCGCATCAAACCGCGTCTTTTGCTGCGCGATCAGATGAATGAAGAAATCAAACGCTTTGATTTGCAGACATGGTTAATCGGCGTCTTTTCGCTCGGCGGATTGCTGATGCTGGCAATCTGGCAGGCTGGTTCGTGGAAAGTCGGGCTTTATTTTTTAGGCGGTTTGGGGGCGACTTCGCTCATTTTATACGCGGCGGCGTTTTTGCTGACAAAATTGCTCGGTGGTTTGCGCTACACGCCCTCTTTCGCGCTGCGGCAAGCCGTCAATAGTTTGTCGCGTCCCGGAAATCAAACGCGCGTCGTGCTGCTCGCCGTTGGTTTGGGCGCGTTTGTCGTTCTGTCCGTTCAATCTTTGCAGTCAAACCTGGTGCGCGAGTTTGATGTTATTCGCGGAAATTTCCCGACGCTTTTTCTGCTCGATATTCAACCGAGACAAGCCGACGCGCTCAAAAACGTCATCGCTGAAGCGACCGGCGAATATGTCGAACTAATTCCGACCGTTCGCTCGCGCATTTCGGCGATAAACGGAAATTCCGTAACCGAAGGCGGGCGCGAAGTGCAGCAGCAAAGAGGACAAATCGGGCGCGAATACGTATTGACTTATCGCTCGACGCTCGTCGGCGAAGAAGAAATCACGTCGGGCGAATTCTGGCAGCCGACACCTTCTTACGCTCCCGAAGTTTCGATGGAAGAAGGCTTGGCGCGCCAACTTAAAATCGAAGTCGGCAGCACCGTAACATTTGATATTTTGGGGCAAAAGCTCGATGCGAAAATAACGAGTCTTAGAAAGCTGGACGTAAAAAATCCGCGCTCGACTTTCCTGATTGTGTTTCGACCGGGGTCGCTCGACAAAGCGCCGCAGACTTTGATCGGTCCGATCACGACGGAGATCGAGCCGCAAACGCGCGCCCTGCTTCAGCGCCAAATTGTTGACCAATTTCCGAATGTTTCCGTGATTGATACGGCTGATGCCGTCGCCGCCATCAAACGTTTGATTAACAACATCACGCTCGGCATTTCGTTTGTCGGCGGATTTGTCTTTTTCTGCGGCGCGCTGATTCTTATCGGCTCGATTGCTCTCACAAAATTCCAGCGGATTTACGAAAACGCGATTTTAAAGACTCTCGGCGCAAAACGAAAAACGCTGCTCGCAATCCTGCTCGCCGAATACGCCGTTTTGGGCGCGGCAGCCGGAGTTATCGGCGCGTTGACGGCAATCGGGCTTTCTTATGCCGTGGCAAAATACGTTTTTGAAATCAACTGGCAGTTTGAACCGAATCTGACTTTAACCGGAATTTTATTGACCGCTTTGCTCGTTATAATCGTCGGAGCGCTGTCGAGCTTTGACGTTTTGCTCAAAAAACCTTTGGCGACGCTTCGTTCGGGATAATCTTTACCACAGAGACACGGAGGCACAGAGATTTAAAAACAAAATAAGATTGAATTTACCTTTTTGTTCTTACTCTGTGTCTCCGTGTCTCTGTGGTGTGTTTTCCAGCCAACCTTTCCAGCCACTTTTCAGCTTCTTCAAAACGCACGAATCGTCGCTCGTCGCGGCGAAAGGCGGCTGAATGAATCCGTCGTTTGCCGTTGACGATGCGCATCGGGTGAACGACGTGCAAAAGCTCGTGATAAAGCACGAATTCGACGACAAACTGCGGCACTCTCGCGTCGTCCAGCGTCCGGCTGATGATGATTGTGTCGTGAACAGCGTCCTGATGACCGAAAACGCGACGCGTTTTGGTTTGCGACCAGCTTAAAATCGGCTGTTTGAGCCGGTTTTGAAAATACATCTGATTAACTAGCCGGAAAATCTCTTCCAAATCGTAAGCCTGACCGCGCGGCGCTGTAATTATTTTTCGCCCGCGCTCTTTGCGCGAATTGTTCGCACGTTCGCCGATTTCCGGCTGCGCGGCATAATTGCGGTAAATTTCCAGATGAATCGGCGGCACGCGGCGGCGCAGCAGTTTTGAAACGAGAACGAAAGCGAGCGCCTCGTGAATCATCGGCGGAGCTTGTTTCGATAAATCCGAAAGACGCACGAAAACTTTTCCCTCACGAATGCGAATCGTGTGGCGCAGCCCGACATAAGGATAAAATTCAACCGAAACTTCGGGCGCATCGCGTTTCTGACGGTCGAGCTTTTCAAACGCGGTTTGATAGAAATTTTTGATTAAGTTCAAATTGTCCGGCATTTATCAAAAAAAATATAGCTTCAACGGAGCTGTCTCAAAATGAACAAGGCAAACTGTCAACTATGCACTGTAAACTATCAACTGTTTTGCAGAAAATTTATGTTTAAGTGCGAGACAGTGTATAGTTTATAGTTTACAGTTTATAGTTTGCTGCGTATCTCACCTTATTGAAAATACCTTGTAAAAACAAACTTTCCGCCGTCAACGAATATAAAAATCTTGACACCTTGAGCTTTACAATGATAAACATTTTTTAAGGCGTGTCGTCTTTGGCGCGCAACAGTAATTCTCAAAGCTCACCGAAACCGGACGCGCAAGTTATGGTTGTACGTCATTCAAACCAGATAAATCCAGCGACGCATTTTCCCGATTTACGCGGGCGGGCGGTGCTGTCGGCGATTATCGAAGAATATTTGATGACGGGCGAGCCGGTCGGTTCAAAAATCATTTCCGAAAAGTTTTCCAATGCCGCCGGATTGAGTTCGGCGACAATCCGCAACGTAATGAGCGATCTCGAAGAATCCGGTTATTTGACGCATCCGCACACCTCGGCGGGGCGCGTGCCGACTGACAAAGGTTATCGTTTTTACGTTGACAATCTGCTCGGCGTGCTGCAAATCTCGCAGTCGGATTTGGATTTAATTAACCGCTCTTTAGGCGTCAGCGCTAACGAAGAAGTGCAGCCGGAAAAGCTTCTGGAAAAAACTTCACAGCTTCTGTCGGCTCTTTCAAACAACGTCGGGATCGTCGTCACGCCTTCGCTGGCAAACGACCGTTTACAGCATATTAAATTTGTCGCGCTCGCCGATAAAAAAATTCTCGTTGTGCTTGTGAGCGCGCCGAACATCGTTCACCACAAAATCATCCGGCTCGAATCCGTTTTCTCGCAGGATGAGCTTGATCGCACGGCAAATTATTTAAACGCGGAGTTTGCAGGGAAAAATCTGACGGCGATTCGACAGGAAATTCTCACGCGAATGCACGAAGAAAAGGCTCTGTTCGATAAAATGCTGCAAACGGCGATGATTCTCTGTTCGGAAAGTCTCGCCGGCGACGACACGGCGGCGGGCACGGTTTACGTTGACGGCGCTTCGAACATTGTCGCCAAATCAGATTTTTCCGGTAACTTTGAGCGATTGCGCGATTTGCTCCGCACAATTGAGGAAAAAACAAGGCTCGTCACAATTCTCAACGAATGCCTGACGCGCGAAACCGTAAACGCTTCGGGCGGCGTCCAGGTTTTTATCGGCGGCGAAACGCTGTCGCCGGCTTTGCAGCAATGCGCTTTGATCGCCGCGCCGTATCGCCTGGGCGCAGGTGAAAATGCTACGGGGACGCTCAGCGTTCTCGGTCCCACCAGAATTGAGTATTCGCGGTTGATTGCCATTGTCGGCTACATTGCCCGGCTGCTCGAACAAACGCACGAAAAAGAAAATTCTCCTTTCGTCAATTAACTCAAACCTCTCTCACGCAAACGTCAAACTCAGATTTTTTCAACACCAAACTACAGACCTACGGATAAATTTTGTGGATTCTCAAACAGACACTACGGAAATCATTTTGGACGAAATAGACTCGCTGCCATCGCTCGAAGACTTGATGCAGGAGCTTGAAGCCGTCGGCGAATCGGCATTTGACGACGGAAAAACGCCGGGCGGAATCCGCGTCGTCTCCGAAAAATCAATCGAGCCGCTTCTCGAAATCGAGCCGCATCACGCGGCGGAAACCAGTGATGCGACGACGGCTGCGCTGCTCCGGCTCAGACGCGAAAACGATGAATTGACGGCAGCTCTGCGCCGCGTTCAATCGGATTTTGAAAATTATCGCCGCCGGGTCGAACGCGAGCGCGGCGATAATTACGCTTTCGCTTTAATGGCAATTGTCAACAATTTGCTCCCCGTGCTGGACAATTTCCGAATCGCGCTCACCAACGCCGAAAATCGTTCGTCAAATCAGGATTTGCAGCAATTTTTCAGCGGCTTCGAGTTGATTTCGCAGCAGCTTGAAAAAGTTTTGCAGACTTTGGGAGTACAGCCGGTCGCGGCGCTCGGCGAAATTTTCAACCCGCAGTTTCACGAAGCCGTTTCGACCGAATTTTCCGCCGATTCACCGCCAAACACGGTCGTCGAAGAAATCGTTCGAGGTTATCGTCTGGGCAACAAGCTCGTTCGCCCGGCGATGGTTAAAGTCTCCGTTAACGCGGAATAAAGAATCCGTAATGCTGAATTTTCGGTTCGGCACTTAAAATTCATAATTCATAATTCATAATTAAAAAAATGGGAAAAGTAATCGGAATTGATTTAGGAACGACAAACTGCTGTATGGCGGTTCTCGAAGGCGGGGCAGTACAGATTATCCCGAACAAAGAAGGCGGGCGCACGACTCCTTCGGTCATCGGATTTACCGAAAAAGGCGAGCGGCTCGTCGGTCAAATCGCTAAACGCCAAGCCGTGACAAACGCCTCGAACACGGTTCACGCCGTTAAACGATTGATCGGGCGCAAATTCGACGCGCCGGAAGTCGAAAAAATGCGCGGGACGGCACCGTTTGAAATCATCGAAGCCGCCAACGCCGACGCGCACATCAACATTTTAAATCGCATCTACAGCCCGCCGGAAATCTCTGCAATCATTTTGCAGCGCCTGAAATCGGCGGCGGAAGATTTTTTGAACGAACCCGTCACCGAAGCCATCATTACCGTTCCGGCTTATTTCGACGACTCGCAGCGGCAAGCGACGCGCGACGCCGGAAAAATCGCAGGCTTAAAAGTCGAGCGGATTATTAACGAGCCGACCGCCGCTGCCCTCGCTTACGGTTACGGCAGAACCGAATGCGAGCGAGTCGCAGTTTACGATCTCGGCGGCGGCACATTCGACGTTTCTATCCTCGAAATGAACGACGGCGTTTTTGAAGTTTTATCAACGTCGGGCAATACTTTCCTCGGCGGCGAGGATTTTGACGAAAAAATCATCAACTGGCTGCTCGAATTGTTTTTAAAAGAGACGGGCATTGATTTGCGCTCCGACCGGCTGGCTTTGCAGCGCCTCAAGGAAGCCGCCGAGCGCGCCAAATGCGAGCTGTCGTCGGTTACGGAAACCAATATCAATCTGCCGTTTATCGCGGCGGATGCAACCGGACCGAAACACATCAACACGAGTTTTACCCGCGAGCAGTTTGAAGCGCTGATCGGAGATTTGGTTGAGCAAACGGTCGAGCCTTGTCAAAAAGCTCTCTGGGACGCGAAATTACAGCCTTCGGACATTGACAAAGTAATTCTCGTCGGCGGACAAACCCGCTCGCCGATTATTGCCCGCACCGTGGAAGAAATCTTCGGGCGCGAGCCTTCGAGCGAAATCAACCCGGATGAAGTCGTCGCAATGGGCGCTTCGATTCAAGGCGGCGTGCTGACCGGCGATGTCAAAGACATCGTGCTGCTCGACGTTTTGCCGCTTTCTCTCGGAGTTGAAACGCGCGGCGGTCTTTTTGTCAAATTAATCGAGAAAAACTCGACGATTCCGCTCCGCAATACGATGACGTTTACGACCGTCATAGACAACCAATCAACCGTCGGAATTCACGTTTTGCAGGGCGAGCGCGAAGTCGCCTTGGGCAATCGCTCGCTCGGACAATTCGATTTAATCGGACTTCCGCCCGCACCGCGCGGCGTTCCGCAAGTCGAAGTTTCATTTGAAGTTGACGCCAACGGAATTGTCTCGGTCTCGGCAAAAGACAAAATGACGGGGCGCGAACAGGCGATGCAAATTACCCCTTCGTCGGGTCTTGCGCCGGATGAAGTTGAGCGTTTGATTTTGGAAGCTGAAGTCGCGCTCGAAAACGACAAACGCGAAAAAGAAGCGATTATGCACCGCAATTATTTGGATTCTCTTTTGCGAAACACGCAAAAAGCGTTTGCCGAATACGGGAAAAATTTACCCGAAAATAAGCAAGGCTCGATTAAAACCGCAATTGCCAGCGCCGCCGAAGCTCTCGAATCGAACGATGCCGCTTATCTGAAGCTCGTCGCCAAAGAACTCGAACGCTCGGCGGAAGTTTTAACCGAAGCGATGATGGCGCAATTTGCTTAAAGATGAAAATTTAATCAAATAGAACAAGAACAAGAAAATATTGCCTGATAAAACAGGCAAATAAACCTGATTCTTAAACCGAAATAAAGAAACTGTTCTGTTTAGAGATTCGATGTAACTTACCTTTCTTCAAAACAAAGCTCGGCATCAGAAGGAAACCAAAGCCGGTTGTTCCAATCACCGAAGCAAATACCAAAAGCCCAGAAACAACAGCAGAAGAAGAGATATTGGAACTTATAAAAAATCAAAAGGGGTAGCAGTAATAGGCTACCCCTTTTCTTTCGCATGTGCTTCTTCCTTACATTGACTCCTTACCAGCAGCCGGCATACGCTGGACTCCACATCGGGTCTTGCTCCCACGTTTTCCCGCCATCGTATGAAAGATACTGAACCCAGTAATACTCGGTACAGCCCATGTTGGGATTGTAGTAATAGTAATACTGACCACCTACACCACCACCTGCACCACCACCACCGCCTTGTTCAAGCTGGAAGGAGATGTTTCCCTCAGCACCGGGTGTCCCGGGCGTACCATTCTCCGCTCCCTGTTCTCCGAACGAGCCGGTGCCACCGCTTTGCCCAACCGAGCCGTCAGCGCCGTGGCATTCTAAAGGACCAGCTCCCTTGCCGGGATCGCCGGGCGTTCCGGGTGTCCCATAGTACCCGCCCTGACCTTTTCCCTGTACGCCGCCGCCTGCGCCAACTTTAGCTTGGGCATCTACTTTTTGCGTATCGTAGCCGCTCGGATGTGTCACAACAATGGTGCCTGCGTCACCGCCTGGACCTCCATCGCCGCCGCTACCGCCTTTGCCACCGTTGCCGGCAGCACCGGCATTGCCGCCATCGCCTCCCGATCCACCACCGCCTTGATGACACGGACAATCGGCGCCATCACCACCTCTGCTGCCATTTCCGCCGCGACCGCCGCTACCGCCTGTGCCGCCCTTACCGCCCTTACCGCCCTCGCCGCCATTGGCGCGGAGCGTGTATGTCGCGGTCATGCTCGAAACCGGCAGATTAATGTCGCTGGCATCACCGCCTTCGACGCCGGGTTTGCCGTCACCTCCTTCCTGTCCCGTGCCGCCGTCAATGCCCCATCTGCCGTCATCGCCATTTCTGTTGCCGGTGCAACTTCCGTTGCCAACCTTTCCCGTGGGGGAATCGCCAGGCTGACCCGGATTCCCATCGTCGCCATTAGCACCGTCCGCGCCGGGATTGCCGCTCGTGTCAATCGTGTCGAGCAGGAAGGACAACGGTTTTGCATTGGGGTTGAAGTTGATCTTTGTCATTCGCGCCCCGCTAGGATGGACTGCCTGCGCCATACGCGCTCTATTTTCCAGCCACTCCTTGCGCCCGATGCCGCTGGTATCTACCGTCACACTGCCGTTTTGGACAATGCGGACGGTTTTCAGGTAGCGGTTTAGGTTGAATGATGTGCTGAAACTCGCGGGCGCGAAGATCGCATCGCTCGGCGCCGATGCAGTCTGCTCAACCTGTATGATCGGGTTGACGGTGAAAACGTGGACATCGTGATTGCCTTTGATGACGACGTTTCTGCCTTCGAGGATCAGGTTTTTGGCGACAATGACTGTATCGCCCGTCAGCTCGACTTGTTCCGGCAGCACCAGGGTATCCGCGAGCTGCGCGCCTTTCAACTTGCTCGTTCCGCGCCGGTTTTCTTGAAATTCGGGGTCGGTCGCCATCGTGTCGCGGAGCTTTTCGCGCCAGTTGGCGTAGAGCAGGATGTTCGGATCGAATTTGACGCCCTTCTGTTTCAGCAAATCGTGTCCCTCCTTGAACGCCATAATCTGTTTTGCTTTGCGTCCTTGAGGCGTAACGCCGAATTCGTTGACTTCCTGTGCCGTTGGTTTCTCGTGTGCGCGGTCTTTGAGACGCAGCACGACCATACTCTTTTTCTTTTGCTTATTCGCGGGCTTCGTGCTCGCATTCAAGCCTGAAAATGGCACACTTAGTGCGAATATCGCTGCAATAAAAAACGCGCAGCATATTCTTATCAAATTTTTCATTAGGGATTCTCCTTACGTCAATCTAGGTGAATAAATCACGCAGTTGAGACCGAATAACTGTTTATACAGGGATATAAATTTTGATGAGTATAAATAGCTATGAGAAGTTGCGACAGGACATTATTAACTTGGTGCGCAATGAAAGTCAACAGGAAAGTTACCTGACCGCTTATCAGTTTTGAAAGTGTAAAAAGAAAAGAAACTCATCGCCTTCTTTGGTAAGCTGGCGAGAATTCCGGCTTGATGAAAAGCCGCTGAATCAAGCAAAATAGAGTTGGTGTCAACTCCAGAATTTGGAGGTTTTCGAGCTTCCGATTCTGGAGTTGCGATTTTGGAATTATAAAAATGGCAAAACGCGATTATTACGAAATATTAGGCGTCCAAAAAAACGCCGGCGAGCAGGAAATCAAGAGCGCATATCGCAAGCTCGCTTTGCAATATCACCCGGATAAAAATCCCGGCGACGCGGTCGCCGAAGAAAAATTTAAAGAAGCCGCCGAAGCGTATTCCGTCCTCTCGGACGCCGACGCGCGCACTCGTTACGACCGTTTCGGTCACGCAGGAGTGGGCAGCGGCGCGGGAGCGGGAGCTTGGGGCACGGGCGGAGCATCGATCAACATCGAAGATTTGTTCAGCGATTTGTTCGGGTTCGGCGATGTTTTCGGCGGACGCGGCTCGCGCGGGGGCGGCGGTCGGACGGCGGCGCAGCGCGGTTCGGATTTGCGCTACGATTTGGAAATCACGCTCGAAGAAGCCGCGACCGGCGTTGCGCGCAAATTGACAATTCCGCGTCTCGAAACCTGCGATGTCTGCACCGGAACGGGCGCTGAAACCGGGACGCAGCCCGAAACCTGCACGACTTGTCAGGGCAGCGGTCAAGTCGTGCATCGCCAAGGCTTCTTTTCGGTCGCACGAACCTGCGGAAGTTGTCGCGGGCGCGGGCAAATCATCAAAAATCCGTGCAAAAACTGTCGCGGCGCGGGACGAATCGAAAAAGAAAAAGCGCTCGAAGTTAAAATTCCGGCAGGAGTAGAAACCGGCTCGCGTCTGCGCGTGCAGAGCGAAGGCGAAGCCGGAACAAACGGCGGCACGGCGGGCGATCTTTACGTCGTGATTCACGTCGCCGAACACGAACGTTTTGAGCGGCAGGGAGAAAATCTTTATTTGAGCGAGCCGATCTCGTTTGCACAAGCCGCGCTCGGCGCCGAAATCTCTGTTAAGACTCTTGACGGCGAAGATAAAGTTAAAGTTCCCGCCGGAACTCAAACCGGAACTGTTTTCCGCCTTAGAAATCAGGGAATGCCGGTTTTAGGCGGTCGCGGTCGCGGCGATATGTTTGTCGCCGTCACTGTCGTGACGCCGAAAACTTTGACCAAAGAACAGAAAAAACTGCTCGAACAGCTCGCGCTCGTCGAAGACCGCGATTTCGAGCGCGATCCGTCGTTTATCGAAAAGGTTCGCAGCATTTTCGGCTAAATTTTGAACGCAGAATAAATAAAAAAGCAGCGAGTCTTAATCTCGCTGCTTTTTTATTTTGAATCTATTTTCATTTTTCGTCTTAAACTAATTTAAAAACAGCAAGCCGGGCGCAAATCTCAACTGATTCAAAGTTTTACTGCAAAGCTCTCACGTCAAACTGCGAATTGCTTGAGGTGCTTCCGCTTTTGTTTTGCCCGTCTTTTCTGATATTTTCAGACATTGACACGACAACAAAATTTGAAATCAATCGGAGAAATTTTATGGACAAAGATATTTTTAAAGAGCGCGAAAACGCATTTGAAGAAGATTATTTCCGCAAGAAAAATCAGGAGCTTATTTCCAAAATGAAAGAGCGTTTGTCGAGCGAAGGCGCGATGCAGGAAACGAGCTACGATTGCCCTAAATGCGAAGGCAAGCTGCACACCGGCAATTTTGAAAACATTCAAATTGACATTTGCGACACTTGCGGCGGAGTTTGGCTCGATGCCGGAGAATTGCAGCAAATTACCGGCAAACAGGAAAACAGTTGGGTCGGACGCCTTTTCGGTTAAAGTTCAAAATATGAAGCGAATATTTTTACCTTTGCTGTTTGTCGCGCTGCTGTCTTTTGCGCCGAACGCGACGAAAGCTCAACAAACGGCGACGGCGCAAGTTGAATCCAAAACCGCATTTACGCTTCGCAACGCTGAGTTGGACAGCAAATTGATGCGGCGGAAAATGCCTTATCAGGTGATGGTTCCGACGAATTACGAATCCGAAAAAACAATTCGTTTTCCGGTTTTGTATCTGCTTCACGGTCTCGGCGGTCATTACGATAATTGGGCAAGCAAAACGAGTCTGACAAAGCACGCCGCCGAACACCGTGTTATTTTGGTGATGCCCGAAGGCGGAAATGGCTGGTACACCGACAGCGCAACCGAGCCGAACGACAAGTACGAGTCTTACATCATTCAGGAACTTGTATCGGAAATAGACAAAAACTATCGCACCGTCGCCGAAAGAAAAGGACGCGCCGTCGCCGGGCTTTCGATGGGCGGTTTCGGCGCGCTCAAATTCGGTGTCAAATACCCGCAAATGTTTGCGCTCGCGGCTTCGATGAGTGGCGCGGTCGCTTCGGCTTCATACCGCACGCTCGAAGAATTGCCCAAGAATGAATGGTTAAGAAAACCGATTCTCGCCGCTTTCGGCGATCCTGCGAGTCCGACTCACAAGGAAAACGATTTGCTCAAATTACTCGATGAAATGCCGCCGGAAAAAACCGCCGCGCTGCCTTTTTTGTATCTCGATTGCGGCACGGAAGACCCGCTCGGATTGTTATCGCCCAATCAAAAACTCGCGCAAATTCTCGTCGCCCGCAAAATTCCTCACGAATTCAGACAGCTTCCCGGCAAGCACGATTGGACGTTTTGGAACAATCAGGTGCAGGAGGTTTTGCGCCTCAGCAGCAAAATTTTCGCCGCGAACAATAAACGGTAAGAGATAAAGTTTTCAGACTTCACGACAAACAAAATCGTCTCAAACACATAATTCCTGTAAACTCGAATAAAAGAGGAAATAAAATGAAAGCATCAGTTCTCAGACTCAAGCTCACAGCAGTCGCCGCCGCTACGGCACTCGCAATTTTCGGTTTTTACAGCTTTTCAGCCAGACAGTTTCGCGCGGGCGCAAATTCCGCAGGTCCGCCTCCGGGACATACGGGCGCGCCGCCGGAACAAACCTGCGCAACCTGCCACAGCGATTTTCCGCTTAATTCAACCGACGGCGGCGGAAACATCCGCATTATCGTCCCGAACCGATACGTGCCGGGCGTGCAATATCCCGTCACCGTAACGGTTAATCAAACCAACGCCGTCGTTTTCGGTTTCCAAGCCACAGCCGTTAATCGTCTCGGTTTAACCGCTGGAACTTTTCTGCTTCCGCTGCAAACTCCGGCGCAAATGCAGATTGTGCAGGGCATAGTCAGCGTTAACGGTCAAAACGTTACCCGGCGCTACGTTGAACACACCATCGAAGGCACTGTTCCGGCGCAAGGTCAATTCAATACAAAATCCTGGACTTTTAACTGGCTCGCTCAACCGACTCGCGGGCGCGTCACATTTTACGCGGCGGGCAACGGAGCGAACAGCGACGGCGGAACTTCGGGCGATTATATTTACAGCACAGCCGCCACGGTTTGTTCGAGCGCCGCCGGTTCAAATTTCGACACCGACAACAGATCGGACATTGCGGTTTTCCGCCCTTCAAACGGTTACTGGTATCGTTTGAACAGCACGGATAATTCGTTTAACGCTTTTCCGTTCGGAGCAAACGGCGACCGCATCGTGCCGGGCGATTATGATGGCGACGGAAAAACCGATTTCGCGGTTTTCCGCAGCGGTTTCTGGTATATCCAGCAAAGCTCGAACAATCAATTTGTCGCTCATCAATTCGGCTCGCCGGGAGACGTTCCGGTCGTCGGCGATTTCACGGGCGACGGGCGCTCGGAACTGGCGGTTTTTCGCAACGGTGCCTGGTACACTTTAAATCTCGCCAACAATGAGTTTAAAGGCTATAATTGGGGAACGCCCGGCGACATTCCCGTTCAAGGCGATTTTGACGGAGACGGTAAAGCCGATTATGCCGTTTATCGCCCGTCGGTCGGAACCTGGTATGTTTTAAACAGCTCCAACGATCAATTCGTGGGCTTCCAGTTCGGCGTTGCCGAAGACAAACCCGTTCCGGGCGATTACGACGCCGACGGAAGAACCGATTATGCCGTGTTCCGCCCGTCGAATGCGACCTGGTATTTTCAGCGCAGCACCGCCGGATTCGGCGCGCAAGCCTGGGGAATTCCGACCGACCAGCCCGCGCCTGCCGACTACGACGGCGACTGTCAAACGGACGTAGCAGTTTTCCGCGACGGGAATTGGTACATTTCAAACAGCTCCAACGGACAATTCCGCGCCGTCCAATTCGGCTCACCGGGAGATGTCGCCGTTCCTAACGCTTATACCGGACAATAAAGAGTGAAGACGGAAAAATAAAGAATGAAAAAGAGGTGAGAATTCGCCTCTTTTTCATTGTGTTGAAAACTCTTGGTAGTGGAAATTCATAAATAAACCTGCTGGAAAGGCGTTTTTTTTATTAATTTTCCATCCCGCTAAATTTAACCGAAAGTTCAAAGAAAATATGTTGACATAACAAAACAACAGGCGTAACATCTTCCGCGTACCGATCACTCATTACAATCACATTTGGATTTTCGGTAAAAGTCTCATTGATTCTTTTTGTCATCGTCTTGTGAGAGAGACATTTTTCGGCACATCAAGTTAGAAATTATTCTCCAATCTCAATTCCGG
>DASVQU010000046.1:0-24003 GCA_036388995.1 Pyrinomonadaceae bacterium
CTCATTTTTTGTTTTTTGTTTGAGGACAATCTGATTTTCGTCTTCCTCTTCGTTGTATTTCAAATTCTGGTTCATCAAATCTTCAATCCGAGTCCGCGCCCAAAGTGTGGCAAGCGTGTCGTGAGCAGCTTCGTTTTCGGGCAGATTAAGATTGATTTCGCGGACGAAATCCTGCCCGCCGATTTTACCTTTTAGCTTTATCGCGCCCGCAGCGGCTTTCAAATATTTGCCATGAATGACGACGGGTTTGGCGCTGAATAAATCCTGAATTTTGCGCGGGTAAACATCGGAAACCGGCAATCCGTTCCATTCAATCGCAACGTCGGTCAAAATCGGATTTCGCACGCGCTCATGAAAACGCTTTGCCGCCGCCGAGCCGTCATCGGTCAAAGAAACATATTCGACTTCGCCGCGCCCAATCTCAGCGATTTTATCGAGCAAATGACGGTTGACCGATTCGCCGATTCCAAAAGCAAAGATTCTGGCGTTTGAATGTTTCTGCACTTCGGCGATGATTTGATCATCGTTTCCGACCACGCCGTCGGTCATAAAACAAACAATGCGGATGTGACCGGCGGAATCCGACGGAGCGAGCGAAGTTCGAATTGCCTGCATCATTTCCGTGCCTCCGCCGCCCGCTCTGGTTGCAAGAAATTCCTGCGCTTTTCTCAGGTTTTCGACGCTCGCCGGAACGGGTTTATCGAACAAAACGTGCGTGTCTCCGGCAAACGTAATCAAATTAAAAGTGTCGAGCGGATTCAAATTATCGAGCGCTGCATTCATCGCTTCTTTGGCTTTTTCAATCGGAAAACCGGACATCGAACCCGACGTATCGAGAACGAAAACGATTTCTTTCGGCGTTAAATCTTCAAAACCTAACTTGTCCGGCGGCTGCAAAATCAAAGTAAAAAATCCGCCGCGTTCGTCTTTGTGCGCCAAAACGGCGTCTTCGATGCGTTTGCCCGAAACGTCGAAACGCAGGATGAAATCTCGATTGGGAATTTCGTTTTGATTTTTAAGTTTAACGACCGCGCGATTTGGGGCGAGCATTGTCGTTTCGATTTCGTGAGTTTTCGCCGCGATGTTTTCAATCGGCACTCCGGCGTTTAAATTAACTTCGATTGAAACGTCGTGACCGGCGCGGGTTGCGGCGACCGGCGGCGTGATTGATTGTGCGTCTTTGACCTGCGCCGGATTGTAGCGCGGCGCAACGACGGTCGGAAATACGAATTCGTAAGAGCCGTCTTCATATTTTAACGTTTCGACGTAGCTGATTTCGATTGTTATCTTTTCGCCCGGCTGAATATTTGCAATTGATTGAGTGAAAATGTTGGCGCGTTCCTGATCTAAAAGACTCGCGGTTTGCCCTTCATCTTTCGCCGTTTCGTAAACTCTGCGAGCTTCCTCGCGCCGCATCACTCGCCCTTTAATCATGCGTTCACCGATTTTCATCGTCATTTCGTCAACCGCCGCCATTTGCGGGAGCGGAAAAACATAAACGGCTTCGATTCTTTCGGGAAAATTGTTTTCAAATTCCTGTGTGACCCGAACGCGCGACAAAAAACCGGAAATTTCAGCTTTGACGGCTGTGTGTTTGAGCGGACACCAGCCCAGCGGTTTTCCGTTTCGAGCGCGCGCTTCGAGCGAGCCTTCGGTAAATTTTTGAGCCTGAATGGATTGCAAACAAACAAACGCCAGCACCAGAGCGGCGCAAAAGTAGAGATTTTTTCTCATTTTTTTACTTCCTCGTTGACTGATTTGAAATCGGCTAGCCGTTTGTTTAGACGCGCGAGACGAAAATTGGTTCCCGGAAAGCGAGATTTTTAAACCAAAATTAAAAGCCGATGCCCTTCTCTTTAGCTCATCGCTAAAGAACCGAACATCGGCTTTTTGTTCCCAAATTAATTCAAGAACGCAGGGCTTGCGAAAAACTTGCACGTCTTGCGAAAATTTTTCTGAAAAACGTTTTTGACGTGCGATGCAAAATCTTCGTGCGGGTTGTTTTCGCCCCGCTGTCTGTGATTTATTTGATTTTTACATTTAACACAAAGGAACATTGGAAAATGATTCGACCGCAGCTTCAACAGTTTATGCAGCAAATCGGCAAAGACGCCGTAGCGATTATTCCGGCGGCGCACGAGCAGACGCGCGCCTACGACACGGAATTTAAGTTTCATCAAGACCCCGATTTTTATTATCTAACCGGCTTTCCCGAACCGGATGCGATTGCCGTGATTAATCCGGCGAACCGGCGCAATTCGTACACGCTTTTCGTCCGCCCGCGCGATCCGGTGATGGAAACGTGGTACGGGCGCAGACAAGGCACGGAGGGCGCAATGAAAAATTACGGCGCACAGAAAGCTCTGCCGATTGAGAAATTTGCCGCCGAATTGCCCAGGATTTTAAACGGCGTCGAAAAGCTCTATTACCGCTTCGGCGTTGACCGCAAGCTCGACCAAATGATTTTGGATTATTTGTCGAAACAGCGTTTTAGCCGTTTGAAAACCGCGTATCCGCCGCACACGATAATTGATCCGACCGTAATCATCGGCGATATGCGGCTGCACAAAACGCCCGAAGAAATCGAGATTATGCAAACGGCGGCGGACATTACGGTCGAAGGTCACATTTTGGCGATGCAGCAAACAAAACCGGGAAGGAACGAATCGGAAATCGAAGCTCTGATCGAGCATCATTTTCGGATGCGCGGCGCAAGCGGCGTTTCCTACAACTCGATTATCGGCGGCGGCGAAAACGCGACGATTCTGCATTACGTCGAAAACAACGCACCGCTTCGAGACGGCGATTTGGTATTGGTTGATGCGGGCGCGGAATATCAAGGCTATGCCGCCGACATCACGCGCACGTTTCCGGTCAACGGGCGTTTTACCAGACCGCAGCGCGAGATTTACGACGCCGTTCTGGACGTGCAAATCAAATGCGTCGAAGCGACAAGAAAAGGCACAACGGTGAAAGAACGTCAGGATTTATCAATTCAGCTTTTGACCGAAAAAATGCTCCAATTCGGGCTTTTGAAAGGCAAAGCGGAAGAAATAATCGAGAAAAAAGAGTTTATGAAATTTTATATGCACGGCGTCGGTCATTATCTCGGTCTGGACGTTCACGACGCCGGGCGTTATTTCGCTGATCAGCAGGCGAAAAACTCGCGCCCGTTTGAACCGGGAATGGTCTTGACGGTGGAGCCGGGATTGTACATTCCGCCCGATGCGCCGGATGTTCCCGATCAATATCGCGGCATCGGAGTTCGCATCGAAGACGATGTTCTCGTGACCGAAGACGGCAACGTTAATCTCACCGCGAAATGCCCGAAACGTGCCGAAGAAATCGAAGAACTAATGGCGAAAGCGAAAAAGTAAAATACGGATGTCAATGACCGCTTAATTAAAAAAAGAGCGCCGGTCAAATCCGGCGCTCTTTTTTTACCAAAGGTAAATTCGGTTTCAAATTTATTTGGAATTTCGAGATTTACTGATAACCAAAGTTGCCGTGTAACCGTTGCGATTGATTCTGATGTTTTCTTTCGGCACGGGATCAAGATTGGTTAGTCTAATTTCGTAACCTTCAAATGAAATGCCGTTTGGCGCGGAATTTGTATTTAGCTCAAATGTTTTTGCCGAACCAGCGCGTTTTGCAACTTTGATTTGTATTTTGGCATTGCCCGCGTGTATGCAATTGACTCCTACGGGACAACGCGACTCCTCAACGATAGATATAAACTTAATCGTCAGTTTGCCGCCCGCAACAGCTTTCTGATTGTTAATGCGGAGCTTTAGTTGTTGATTGGTTTGTGCCGATGCTTGCCAGAGACTGCCAAACAGAAGAGTTAAAATTAAGATTACAAATATTTTTTTCATAATTGCTTTTCAAAATCGAACAGCAGCGTCCGGTACGGGTCATTTGAAGAAAGCACGGCGTTCCGCGTTGTATTACAAAAAGAAATTTGAAAAAGATAAAAATAAAACCGCAAACGAACAATTTGTCTCTTAAAACAATTGTTCGCTTACGGTTTTATTCGCCTGAAAATTAATTTAAGATTTTCCGCCGCGGGCTAATGTGACATTGGTCAGACGCGCCGGATATGTGGCAAAATTTTCGATTTCGACTGTCTGCTGATTGTTTCTCGAATCTTCATCAAAACGGATGCGCGCGGCGGCGATATAAGTGCCTTCGCCTTTGCCGGTGCGCGGGTCAACATAAAGCTCGATGACGCCGAATGGATAATCGAGCGAGCGAGTGCCGAAACGGTGCTCGGCAAATTCCGTCCATCGTTCAAAGACGATGAAAATTCGGCGTTGCCCTTCAACCGTTGATTCGCGCACGACATTAAGCCTTCGCGCCAGATTGTTTCCGACTGAAAACGAACCTAAATCATTATCATCAATCGCTTCCAAAGCTCTGCTCTGCCCGTCACGGCGCAAGATGTTGAGATATTGACGAGCCTGCTCGTCGGATGTTCGCCCGTTTAGCCGCAGATTGAAAAAAGCAGTCGCCGTGCGCGGTCCGTTAAAGCTGATAATGCTTCCGGTAAATTCTTCCGTGCCGCCCGTTGCGGTTCGATTGGTTTGCCCGAAGGCGTTTTGGCTTGACCAGACAAGCGTCAAAAATGCTAATAAAACTATTGTGTAATTCCGAAAATTTTTCATAAACCCCCCTGAAAATTAAATTCTTGTATTTTCAAACATTAACAGGTTTCTACAGTCCGTTCGGTTCGGAAACGAACAAAAAAAAGCGACACAAACGCGCGCCGCTTTTTTGTCCGTTAACTGGTTAAATTTTTAGGCGTAAGAATGTAAGCCCGGAAGCAGATAGCTGACTCCGAGATATGTGAAAATCACGAGCAAAAATGCGACTACGGCAAAGTAAGCAGAGCTTCTGCCCGTCCAGCCGCGCGAGATTCTCGTATGCAGAAACGCCGCGTAAGTCAGCCAGGCGACGAGCGCGCCGGTTTCTTTTGAATCCCAGCCCCAAGGTCTGCCCCAGCTTTCGTTCGCCCAAATCGCGCCCGTAATGAGCAGCATCGCAATTCCGGCAAACGCCAGACACGCTGTTTTATACATTAAACCGTCAAGCGTTTCGAGACTCGGCAGCGCTTCGCGTAATTTGTCGGTTCGGAAGCTAAACAGCAGAACGAAGAACGTTCCGGCGAGCGCGGTAATCAATCCCGCCAATTCGACCGGATTTGTATTAAGACTTAAAAACATTTGCTGCCCGCTTTGCTGCAAATACATCTGCGCCGCTTCGTTAAACTGCGCGGGTGTGACTTGCGCCAATTCTTCGCCGGTCAAGCCTTGCCGCTCGCCGATTGAGCGTCCGGCATAAAACATCTGCTGCGGCGCGGCTTGGAGTTGAGCTTCGAGACGCGGCAAAACGTCCGTCGTGTTTTTAATGCCCGAAACCAGAAACGCAATCGCTAAAATCTGCGCCAGAAATGCGCCGCGCAAAGCCCAATGACCGATTGTTTTGGCTCGTTCATTGTTTTGATAAACGTAAAATGCAAACGCGGCAATTGTAGCGAGCGACAAAATACCAGCCGCGACCAGCATTTCGCCGACAAACGGAATATCAAGTCGGAATGGGGCTGAAAACGGTTTTTTTGTGCTTATCGGATTCGGAATGAAAAGCCCTGCGCGGTAAACGGCTTCGCTGAAAACCGAAAAACGGCTGACTGTTCCGACGACTAGAAGGACAAAAACTGAAGACCAAATCGCCATTGATTCGGGTTTGACTCGATCTTTGAGAAGATAAATGACGGCGACTGCAAAACAGACGAGCGCGACGCCATAACTAAGACTGGCGACGCCGACGTGAATCGGTCGCCAGTAAGAATCAAGCACGGGCGGCAAATCAACAAACTCGCTGCCGATAAACCGCGCCAGCGTCAAAATCAAAGCCGCGAGCGGCAGACTGAAAGCCGCCAGAAATTGAAATTTTTTGCGGTTGGCGAGCAAAATCGTCGTAATGCCCGCGCCGAAAGCAAACGCGAGACTTAAATCATAAAGATTTGAAAACGGAATATAGCGCCAAATCCAAGGAATTTCTGTATGCCCACCGGCTAGCAGATCTTTTACTTCGCGTTCGTAAGCCGCCACCCAGCGCACTAACCAGCTCGAAAAATTAAAGAAAACTCCGAGCGCGCCGAGCCATAAACCGGCGCTCGCCGCCATCCGTGAAGGCGCGTAAAGATTCGTCAATTGAAAAATCGCCGCCATCAAATACGACGCCAGCGCGAGCATCATCAAAGCTGAGTCAGCGATAAATTGTTCGCCGATTTGCAGCTTTAAACCGAGCATCGCAAACGAACCGGCAATCGCCAGAATCGCTGGAAGATAAGCGCGCCAAGCCGGAAGCGGTTTCGATTCGTTCGTCTGAATTATTTTGGAAGAAAGCGTTGCGTCCATTATTAATTACCTTTTATCCCGGAAATACAGAGAATAAAAACAAAATGTTATGAACTCTGTGTCTCTGTGTTTGTGTGGTTCAAATCTGCTTTTATCTTTTCAAATTTGTCGGCAAAAGCCGTTTCATTGCGATTTGTGTGCGCGCCCAAAATCGTTTTGCCCGTCGGTTCGACGATTGCCCAAACGCGCTGGTGCGAAAAGAAAAACACCATGCAAAGCGCCAGCATCAGCAATCCGCCGCCGTAATACCACGCGATCATCGCGCCGTAAAACGGATCGTATTTGATTGACAAAACGTGGGCGAGCGGCGATTTTTCAAAATCAACCATTTTGTATTTGTAACCGAAAACCGCTCCGCCGACCGGCGCTCCCGCCGGTAAATCGCGGGCGAAAATATAGGATGTTTTTTGCTCGCCGGAAGGCGACGTAATGCGCGCCTGCACCGCCGGATTGTTGTAATCGGGCGAGCGCGTGTCGGGTTTTCCGCCAATTAACGTAAAATCGGGAAAAAAGCCGAGATATTCGATTTTCGTGCCGTCCGGCAGAGTGGTCGAACCGTTTCGCTTTAAATTGACGTTAAAAGGATCGCCGCCGTTTTCGGGCGTCAAACGAAAAGTCATCGAACGCGCGCTGCCCTGCGTGATGGCGCTCGCCTGAAAAAAGCGAAAACCGCGATAAGTGTACGGCTGATTGAGCGATACCGTTACATCGCGCTCGCCATAAGCGGGATCGGAAATCCGCATTCTGGTCGCCCAGTCCATCGTGTTGCTGATTTCGATTGAGCCGTCGCGGTCAATCAATTTTTGCTCGATGTCGGTGCAAAAGAGCGTAAACGGAAGCGGCATGTCCGTGCGCGCCTGTTTGTCCAGATTGTATTGAATTAGTTGAATCTTATTCATTGTCTCGCCCGGAGTCATTCGCACGTCGGCATCGAATCCGGTTTGCAAGGCGACGAAATGCCCCAAAAACAAGGTCAGCAAAGCGACGTGAACGACGTAAGCGCCCAAACGATTCCAAACATTTTTCTGTCCGAAAATCACAGTTCGCCCGTTTTCTTTCGTCGTCACGCGCGGTTTGAAACCGTGTTTGCGGAAAACTCGTTCGACTTGCGCTTTCTCGCTCGTTTCGATTCTGGCATTGAAATTTTGATTAAGCAGATAAGCGCGCGTCGCTTCTAATTTCGGTTTGACGATGTAGTTCCAGGCGGTCGGAAACCGATCAATCGAAGCCAGCACGATGTTGAGCGAAAGCACGAGCAGGAGCAGGTTAAAATACCAGGCGTGATAAATATCGAAAAAGCCCAGCTTTCCGTAAACCAGCTTTTCCGCCGGAGTCATATTCGCGTAGAAACGGTCGAAACCTTGGACGTTTTGCTGGACGACGAGCATTCCGACGATTGACAGCAGCGTTAAGATAATGAGCAAAACGACGCCGAACCTGACCGAGCTTAAACCGTCCAAAATGCGGTTGATAATCGGTTTGCCGCGTGTTTTCGCTTTCGGCGCGATTGTTTGCGCTTCAGTCTTTTTGATTGTCTCTTCGGCAACAGACATTTAAATAAACTATTAATTGAAAATAAGAGAGTTTTGACTGATAAAATGATAACTTAGCAATTCTGATTTTGTCACATCTAACGAAATTAGAAATTCTTTTACCGCACGGCAAAAAAACTTGTGAAAGTTTGCACTACATTTGCGCCTTCGTAGTTTGGTAATTTTCGGCGCGGCGTTATAATCTGAATCGAAGCGCGAATTTAAAGCTCAAATTTGATGGAAAACGTCGCCGTAGAAATCAGAGAACAACCGATTGCAGCCGCCGCAGCGCAAACCATAACGGGACGCGAAAAGCTCGCCGCTTATGTTGTGCTGACAAAACCGCGCATCGCTTTGATGTTGGTTATAACGGCTGCCGCCGGATTTTATCTTGGCACGGCTAACCGTTTCGATTGGCTGTTGTTCGTTAATTCGATGATTTCGATTGCGCTGCTCGCTTTCGGCGTAGCGACGCTTAATCAATATCTGGAACGCGACACTGATTTGCTGATGAAGCGGACGGCAATTCGTCCGCTGCCTTCCGGGAAATTAAGTTCCGCGCAAGCTCTTGTTTTCGGTATTTTGCTGTGTTTCGCGGCGGAAATTTATCTGGCTGTTTTTGTTAATTTTTTGACCGTGATTTTGGGTTTGACGGTCATCATCGGCTACGTTTTGCTTTACACGCCTCTGAAAACGCGGACGACTCTTTCAACTTTGATCGGCGCGTTTCCGGGCGCAATGCCGCCTTTGATGGGTTGGACGGCTGCCGCCAACGAAGTTTCTCTCGGCGCGTGGGCGTTGTTTTGGACTTTGTTTTTGTGGCAGTTTCCGCATTTTCTGGCGATTGCCTGGATGTATCGCGCCGAATATAAACGCGCGGGAATTTTAATGCTTCCGGTGGTCGAACCGGCGGGCAAAATCACGGCTAAACAAATCGTGATTTTCGCCGTTCTGACTTTATTGATTAGTCTTGCTCCTTTCTTTTTAGGTTTGGCAGGCTTGTTTTATTTGATCGGCGCGGCGCTTCTCGGTGCCTGGTTTTTGTTTGCGGGAATTGATTTCGCGCGGACGAAATCGGATGAAAAAGCGCGCCGCCTGTTAAAAGTTTCCGTAATGTACCTGCCGCTTTTGTTTGGATTGATGGTTTTGAATAAGGCTTTGAGTTGACGAATTTGACTTAAATCTTCCCCTAAGCGTTCAAGGTGGGTTTATGAAGTACGAACTGGGAACGACAAAGGAATTGCCGCAAGTTGAAGAAAGAAAGTCGCGCGGCACACGATTGGGCGGAAAATCCGGTGCAGGCGGAAACGGCGGAAATGGCAGGCGCGGCGGAGGCGGAGGCGGAGGCGGCGACAGGCGCGACAACGGCAATCAAATGGAAGAAGAGCAATTTGTCCCGTCGAAATACCGCATAATGATGTGGTTCGTTTTGCTCGTCATTATGATGACCTTCGCCGGATTGGTCAGCGCCTACATTTTTATCGCCGTCAACAAAAGTCAGGAATGGCGACCGTTTGATTTACCTTTTGCAATTTTCGTCAGCACGGTTTTGATTTTGGCAAGCAGCGTCACGTTTGAGCTGGCGCGCATCGCGATAAATCACGAAAATCAGGCGTCGTTTCGCCGCTGGCTGGTCGCGACAACCGCGCTCGGCGGAATGTTCATCGCCTCTCAGCTTTTTTCGTGGGTTTCGCTGACGGGGCGCGGCGTTTATCTGTCGAGCAATCCTTACGCCGGATTTTTCTATGTTTTAACCGCCGCTCACGCTTTTCACTTGATCGGCGGAATTGCCGCGCTCGGTTATCTGGTTTTGCGCGCTTGGAATCCGACGCGCAACTCGGAACGTCTTTTCAAACGCCAAACCGCCGCGTCGGTCGTCGGACTTTATTGGCATTCGATGGACGGACTCTGGCTCGTTCTCTTTGCTCTGCTCGCTTTTTGGAAATGATAAACGCACAAACCGCCGAAAGAGCGAACGACAAATCAATTTTTTGGATAAATCTGTTGTCGGTCGTCGTGCCGGTAGTCGTCTCCGTTTTGCTCGGACTTCCGGCGAAATTGGATTTGGGCGCGTGGACGAAATCGCTGTCGCACGTAATCGGCGCGATTAACAGTTTGACCACAGTTTTGCTCGTCGCCGGACTGATTTTTATTCGTCAAAACAAAATCAATTTACACCGCGCGGCGATGACCGGCGCGTTTTCGCTGGGAGCGCTGTTTTTAATTTGCTATGTCACTTATCACCTGACAAATCCTGCAAACCGATACAACGGCGCAGGTTTTTCCAGATACGTTTATTTCTTCTTTTTGATCACGCACGTTTTGCTGTCGCTCGTCGTTTTGCCGCTCGTTTTGCGCGCGATGTTTTTCGCGGTCACCAATCGTTTTGACAGACACAAACGAATTGTCCGCTACGCTTACCCGATTTGGCTTTACGTTTCCGCGTCGGGCGTGATTGTCTATTTAATGCTTTATCAGCTATAAATTGCCGCTACAATTAAAAAGATTGAATGTTGGATTGTTCGTCGGAGGATCAAAAGTAAAGGGAAGGAGAATAAATTAATATGTTCCGAAAAATTAACACATTCTTTGTAATCGGTTGTTTAGTTACCCTTTTTTCTACAGCAACACTTGTTTGGTTTTGGCAGATTCAACCCATTTCTGTCACGGCTCAAAGCAACGCAAAGTTGACACTTGAAGTATCAAGCGACAAGAACAGCTACCTTCAGTTTGAGCCAATTCCTCTTTTCTTTAAGCTGTCGAATGAGAACACTATTCCGGTCAAGTGGAGCGGATACCTCGCCATCAGTAAAAATATTTATTTTCTGGTGCGTCGAGACGGCGGTAGTGAAAACCGGTTTCACGGACCGGAAAGTGAAATGATTATGGATTGGGAAACTTTGCAACCCGGAAAACATAAGGAACAAGAAAATTTGCTTAATCAGTATTTGGGAGAGCAAATTTTTCCGCAGCCGGGACGCTATCAAGTGCGTGTCGAGTTCAATTATCTGGATTCTACATTCGGGCAGTTGCAAAGAGTAAAAACCATGTCAAATCCAATTACGATTGACATTCAAGAGCCAACAGGCAATGACCGTCAAGCCTACAATTTCTTTAAAAACACTTTCGAGCCTGTCTATAAACGCTTTGACCAAAATGAAATGTTACGGCTGCTACAACAATTTGCGGATAATCCAAATTTTAAGACAACCGTATATTGGAAATACATTGTATATGATCTAGCAAGCATCTACTTTGACAAGGGTGAAAATGAAAAAGCGGAGCGGGAATTTCTAAGGGTAGCGAGAATTAATTTCTACCATTCTAAAAGAGTCAGAGACGGCATTATGGAGGTTGCTAGGAAATTAAATCGTATCACACCCGCAGATCGTCCGGCTGGTCGTTTAACGACTTTACCGCCGGATGCTCCTATCGTCGGTCCGGCAACGATGCCAATCGGACCAACAGGCAGACCGCAGGGAAATCCTCCTATTCTGATTCCAATTCCAAGTCCTACTGGAACACCTTTTTAGTTCTACGCTAGGTTGTTGCACACCGAAGGATATATTTTAATTCAGAAACTGGATGGTTTATATAATTAACCGTCCGCTTTTGTTAATGTGCACGAACTTGCCGCCTTTTTCAGGCGTCTATTTTTGTCCTGTCTTTCTCCATCTTAATTTTCAATTTCTATTTTCAATTCTCTGTTTTCAATTATTCAGAATCAACGCCCGCCGCTTTTAAAACAAAATCCGGCGTTTTCGGTTCATCCGGCAAAACATTTTCTCTACCTTTATCCAAAGCCCAGCGATGCAGCCACGAAATTCCGGCTCTTTTCGTGAAAGTGTCGGGCAATTTATAGGCTTCGTCGGTCAGCGCATTTTCCAGAGTCACAAACTGATAACCGCGTTTTCTGAGCATTCCGGCAACATCGTCAAAATAATCGGCGTCGATTGAATTGGCGTGAAGCAGCAGAATTTGCTTCGGCTCGCGGTTAAAAAGTTTGATTGACTGCCGTTCCCAATAATCCATTTTCGCGTCGAGATAAGGCACATAAGCCGCGCCGATTTGTTTCAGCAGCTTTTTATCGTTTTTCTCAAGCGCATTGTCGTAAGCACGCGCAAAAATCCAATCGGCGTTGTCAATCGTCACGGGCGCGATTGTGTAATTATGCTGCGCTAAAAAAGCGCCGAGCTTTTGTTTGGTTTCCAAATCCAAGCCCGTAAAAAGATACGGGTGGCGAAAATAGCGAATCTGTTTGTTTTTCGTTGCCAGAAGCTCTTTTGTCACAATCTCGCCTTTTAAAATATCTTCCGTGTATTTTTCCAGAGAATTTGCGTGAAGATTCATATGCGAACGAGTGTGATTGCCGAGTTCGAGTCCGGCATCGAGCCATTGGCGCAGCAAATCAACTTCAGTTTCGACCGGCTTTTCGTTTGCGTAAAGCTTGCCTTCATTGACGAAACCGATTGCCGGAACTTTTGCTCGTTTGATGTGACCGAGCAACTTGCGCGTGATTTCCTGCCGCACATTTAAATCTTTTTGTTTTGAAACGACAGGCAAATCGTCAATCGTGACGGCGACAAACCTGTTTGCTTTTTGAGCGATTATTGAAACGACGGACGAAATTAAAACGAGAAAAAATAAAGTAAAACGTAATTTCATATTTGAAAACCAATCTTTGCGCCCTTTGCGAAAACCTTAGCGTTCTTTGCGGTTTAATTCTGAAAAACTTAACCACAAAGGACACGAGGGGAAACCGCAAAGTGCGCAAAGGTTTTAAATAAAAGAAGTTTCGTAAATCAGACGATTTTCATTGAAACGTTTTAGATCAAGCATTGAAACATCCATAAAGCCCGCCGCGCCGTCGAGCAGGATTTCCGCGACGGCTCTGCCCGAAGCCGGTGAATGCATCACGCCGTGACCGCTAAAACCGTTGCAAAAATATAAGCCTGCGATGCAACAGCCGCCGATAATCGCATGATGATCGGGCGTGTTTTCATAAAGCCCCGCGCGGCATTTTTCTCTGACAACGGAAGTTTCTGCGAGAAAAGGCGCGCGCGATTTCGCTTTTTCATAAACTTTGGCAATAAAGCGGTCGTCGAAATCAGTTTTAAAAGTCGGTTTTTCGTCGCGGTCGGGATACGCGAAAAGCACTTCCGTAAGAGAATTTTTGGCGGGACGAAAATGAAAACCCGTGCCGATGTCAATTACCATCGGCAGATTTGCGGGCAATTCTTTCGGGCTGCGCGCCCAAACAATTTGCCTTCTGAGAGGCTCGACGGGCAAATCAATTCCGGCTGTTTCGGCAATTTCCCGCGCCCAAGCGCCAGCCGTTAAAACGACGTTTTCGGTTTCAATTCTGCCGCGATTTGTCTCGACGGCTTTGACTTTGCCGTTTTCGGTTTCGATTGCCGAAACTGTTGTTGAAAATTCAATTTTCGCCCCGTTTTCCGCAGCTTTTTTCGCAAAGCCTTCCAGCACGCCGAGCGGATCAATAAAACCATCGGTCGAACAAAAACTGCCGCCGACAACATCCGCGCAATTCATTCCCGGCACAATTTCGGCGATTGTTTCAGCGTCAACAATCTCGACCGTTTTCAATCCAAGCGATTTTTGTTTTTGAGAGCTGCGCCGTAAATAATCAAGCTGCGCTTCATCAGTGGCGAAAAATAAATAACCGCGCGGCTCGTAACCACAATCAACGCCGGTAATTTCATTAAATTTGCGGAAAAAATCAATCGAATACAGCGACATTCGGATATTGATTTCTGTTTCAAACTGCGCCCGGACGCCGCCCGTCGCCTTTCCGGTCGAGCCAAGCCCAAGCCGCGATTCGCGTTCAAGAATCAAAACATCTTTCGCGCCGCGCTCGGTTAAATGAAACGCCGCGCTCGCACCAACGACTCCACCCCCGATAATGACAATTTCCGCTTTATCTTTCATAAAAAATAACCACAGAGACACAGAGACACAGAGAAAAATAAATTGTTTTAAAATCTCTGTGTCTCTGTGTCTCTGTGGTGAAGCTTACTTTGCGAAAATCTGCGAGAAATCCGCAAAGGCTTTGAATTCCAATGCGTTGCCGCTCGGATCGAGGAAAAACATCGTGGCTTGCTCTCCGACTTCGCCCGCGAAACGAATGTGCGGATCAATCACGAATTCCACATTAAAACCGCGCAGACGAGCCGCTAGAGCCTGCCATTCTTCCATCGGCAAAATCACGCCGAAATGCGGCACGGGAACTTCGTCGCCGTCAACGTGGTTGTAATGTTTTTTGAAATTTTCCGCCGGTGCGAGATGCGTGACGATTTGATGCCCGTACAAATTAAAATCAATCCAATGCGAAGAGCTTCTGCCTTCTTCGCACTGCAAAATCTGCCCGTAAAACGCCCGCGCTTCTTCCAAATCGCGCACCGGAAAAGCTAAGTGAAAGAAATTGTTCATAAATTAATGTTTGTTATGTAAATTGGTTGTTGATTTTTAATAATACTGCAAGTTTGTTTTTTGTCGAAATCCTACTGATTTTTCTTATAACGGGCATAAATATAACTGTTTCGCCTTTGGTTCCGTCAATATACATTCCAAAAATTGTTTTGAAAGATGTCAAAGGCGGCTGGTTTTAACAATTACCGACAAATTAGAAAGTTTGTTTGCAACTATGCGGAAAAGGGCGCATCATACAAAGCGTTAATCTTCTCTCGCATCATTGTTGATGCGCTCGTCAAAGACGGTTTGTGGATAAGTTCGAGAGCAGGTTCGTTTATAACTATAGAAGTCGCTCTTGAAATTTTTGAGCATCCGAAACCGAAATTCTTCGTTGTTGACCGTTTTTCTCCGAAGTTCACTCGATTCGACGCTTCTTTTGAAATTCCCTGCGGGGAAGAAAAGGTAACTATTATTATGTCAGCAAAACTTTACGTCGGAAATCTTTCCTTCGATACGACAACCGAAGATTTGGAAAAAATGTTTGGCGCAAGCGGCACTGTTCAATCAACCAACATCATCGAAGACCGCGACACCGGACGCTCACGCGGCTTTGCGTTTGTCGAAATGTCTAACGATGAAGAAGCGCAAAACGCTATTACCTCGCTCAACGGCAAAGAAATTGACGGTCGCGCATTGTTAGTCAACGAAGCCAAACCGCGCGAAAATCGCGGCGGTTCCGGCGGCGGTGGCGGACGCGGCGGCTATGGCGGCGGTGGAAATCGCGGCGGCGGTCGCTACTAAATTTTTGAACATTTACAATGTTTAAGACAAAGCCTTCGGCGTTTGCCGAAGGCTTTTTTTTTGCTTCAAACATTTTCAAACGGATTCGTTTTCAAATATTAAATTTTTGCAGCTTCCGACTACAACACGGCAAAAGTTGTTTTACGAGATGTCAAAGGCGGATGGTTTTAATTATTCTTAGAACTACCTTTGAAAAGCTTTGCATAATACAATTTAATAAGTTGGACTATCGTCAGCCTTTGCCGGTTTCGTCGTGCGGTGCGTGGACTGGTTTGGATTCGGGCGATCCTTTTTGGCGGAGATAGATTGAGAGAAAGACCATCAATCCGATTGAGAGAAATTCGCTTTGCCAGTTTTGGAATGATTCAAACCAGAAGCGCGAGGTGCCGAGATATTCGATGAACGATGTCGGCTGTTCGCCGTGGGTGAGCTGTTCCAGGTTGTAATCTTTGACGCTGCCGTAAGCATGAAGCACGAAAGACGCAGCAAAGAGCAGAAAGAATGTCAGGCTAAGCGAGTTTTCGTAAAGTTTTAATAGCCAGCCGCCGCGGCGCACCGGAAACGGCGCGTCTTTTTGGTTTCGGGCGTCAGCCGGAACAACGTCAACGAGTTCCGTTCGCGCCGGATCTTTTGATTCGGCAGAGCCTTTCTGAAACAGGAAAACAGTTAGCAAAACGAACATTCCCATTTGCAGAAATTCGCTTTCCCAATTTTCAAAAACCGCTTCGATAAAATGCCCTTCGCCGAGATATTCGACGTAGCCGACGGCAGGCAGACGATGTTCGCCCCTGTCTTCGTTGTATTCGTGGTAGCCCGTGAAATACTGTCCGACGAGGGAAAAAGCGAACAGTGTGAACAACACAAGCGACAGCCCATTATTGCGAAAAAAGCGTTTCATCCGGCATTACCTCCGTCGCAAAATGTAACCTTTAAACCGCAGTTTTGGCTAGCGTTTTTTAAAAATATTGCCTACGCCAAGCGTGAATCCGGCAAAAAAAGTCGCTCTTGAAGTATAAAATTACTCTTTCAACGCTGCCAAAAATTTATCCGCCGTTTCGCGCGATGAAAATTTAGCGAGAAATTCTATCAGCTCATCCGTTTCATCAACTTTAGCTTCCGACATTTTTTGCAGAAATTCCAAAAACTTTGCTTCGCCCAAATCCTTTTCCAATTCGTGCAGCTTCAAAGCGCCTTTGACATATAAAACCAGAGGCGTTTGTTGACGGTTTTTAGTTCGGTCAAAGCCGTAAATCGCGGGCAGATTCTGGTTGAGCTTTTTCTTTTTCTCCAAAACCTCATTAAAAGCGTCCGCGCCTTTCAGCCTTCGCGTTGCGAGCATCGCGCTGTATTCGGCAAAGCTTTCGTTGAGCCAGGCGTTTTGCTGGTTTGCGCCGATCCACCAGTTATGCGCGAGTTCGTGGGCGATGGGAAAAAAGAGGTTTTTGGCGTCGTCAATACGCGGCAAAATAAAATAACCTTTGCGAAAATAGCCGCCCTGCCCGCTGATTTCGGGAAACGGGCGGATGACGGCGGTTACTTCGCGCTGCGGATTCTTGACGCCGAATGTGGAATTATAAAAATCGAGCGTTTCCCTGATGTTTCCAAGCAGAGTTGCAGACGCTTCTTCGGGCAGATTTTTCGAGACGACTTGCAGGTTATAACCGTTTTCGTTGTCTCGTTTGAACGAAAGATTGTCGCTGAAAACAAGGTCAATATCATAATCAGGCACTTTCGATTCGATTAGCCAATTTTTACCTTTTTTCACCGCGCGCCCATTTCCGGCAAGCTGAAAATCCGGCGCATCCGTTTTGACAGTCAAGCGGTAAAGAAAATTAAACCCGCTCAAGTTTCGATGAACCGGATACCAAAACCAATCAAGCCCCAGCTCCAAAAACCGATGCTCTTTGTGATACATCCCTTTGAGATTGCCGTCATACTCGATTTCAATCGGCATCCGTTCGCCAGTTTGCAAAGGCTTTTCCAGCGAAATTGTTAAAGTCGGAAGCCTCTGAGCCTTTGGGTCAAACTTAAACGCGCTGCATCTTCCGCATTTAACTTTTGTGACATTAAAATTCTCACTGAGATAAAACTTAATTTCCGGCTCCGCCTCGCCGACCGCAACATAGTCATATTTGAGCCTTGCGGAAATCTTTTCCTGTTTCAGATTGATGTCCACTTCGCCCGTGATTTTTCCGAGATTTTTATCGGTATTGGCGAAAGCATTTGAGATAAAAACCGCGAAAACGACAAACAGAACGAATTTTAAATTGGAAGTTTTATTTTGCATAAAATCTCTCTCGCACGTTGAAATGTCTTCACAGAGATAACACTTAAGAATTCAGTTTTATGACATTTTTTTTGAGATTTGGATTTATCAGGAGACTCGCAAACACATCCATATTTCAAGTCTTCCGATTTTGAAATACAAGACGACGAAAGTTGAAGATGTCAGAGGCGATTCATTCTAGGTTAATTTCTACATTATTTTTGGAGTATTAGGCTCAATTTTACTTAATACTTGTTGCAGATAAGTTTCTAGTCTTCCACTACTTGCATCTCCTCTATATTCAGAGGTGTAAAATAGAAAGAATTTATTTGCTAATTCGGGGTGTTTCTTTTTAACCAAATCTTGAAACTTTTTATTGAAATTATCAAAAGATTTTCTTCCATTGGGTTGATAGAAGAATAAAACATAATAACTATCGAGAGATGTTGTTTGTTGGTAATTACTGAATTTGTCGAAGATTTCGTTGATGTTTCTAGAACTAGGCTGACCGGATTGCAGATATTTTACTTCAAATACAATTAAGTGATTATCACTATTAGCAACAAAATCAAAACCGCTTTTTTCATCCTTTTGGACATTGTAATTCTGTAAGAATCTTTTTGAAACAAAAAAGGTATAGTCTTCAATTAATTCAGCTTTTAACCTATTAATTTCAAATTCAGATTTCTGCATTATCTCTAAATCTATATCTTTAATGTCTTTTCCATGAACAAGTTTATTTCTAACATCTATCAAATTAGCTAGTCTGTTTGAATATCCATGAGACGCTGAAAAAACTCCCAATTCAACTAATTTATCGAACATTTGCTTTATAGAGAGATTAGTGTTTTGATGCGTTGCTTCATCAATTAAATCAACATAAATACCCCGAATGTATTTTTCCAAATCAATAAATAATGAAAGGTATTTAGATGTTGGTAATTCAACATTATTACCTTCAATAGTGATTTCCTTACTAGTTACGTCATTAATATTGGGTAGGGAATTTTTATCAAACCAAGAGTATTTAACAAGTTCTTCTGGGGCGCTTTCGGTTTTATTCAAAATATTTTGCTCGACCAATCTATCAAAGAACAATTCGCACAAAGAGGATAATTGATTAATATAATTTTTAGGATAATTCTCTTCTTTATATTTTGTAACTTCTATTATTTCTGAAATAGTAAATTGAGTAGGTAGTCCTTTGAAAGGTTGTATTTTATATAACCATAAATGTATTTGAGCTATAAAAAAATCAATCAAGACTTCATCTTCGGTAATTTTTGGCAAATCGCCATCTACGATTTTATTAATAATTGATAATATATTTGCTTCAAATTCATAAAATTCTCTATTTTCTTCATCAATTATTAAATAAGCTGATTGCTGTTCCCAATGTATTTTATTTCTTATTATATTAGAAAGTTTTCTTGGAACTCGCCCTGATTTTAATATTAAGGCATCAAAATAATTGTTTAATATCGGATCTTTTTTCTGTTCATCATTCTCAACTAAATTGAGACAATATTTTTTTAACGAAGAGTAATGTAGAAATGGAACATGTATTGTTTTAGAGAACAGACTTGAGATTATAGGATCATCCAAAGTATGAGATTTTTCTAGTTGATAATAAAGACCCTGACCCGAAATAACTATAAAGTTTGCTAACCCGGACAAAAGCAAGGATTTTAGTTCATGAATAATCTTTTGCACATCTTCAACAGAGTTAATTTTATCCAGTTCATCAAATACAATAATTACGTTTAAGTTTGATTTTTTTAACTCTGAAAGAATTTCAATCAAATGATATTCAGCTATTTCATCATCATAAAGAGACTTCCTTAAAAGCTCAGCAGTTGCAGTTTTGTTTTTACTATATTTAGATTTTATATCTAAAGTTGATATTCCCAACCAAATTACAGAGGCAGTAAAAATTACATAGCTAATATAAGGAATTTGAAAAATGCTGAAAGCTAAATCTGTTACTGATAACAAAATTAAGACAATAGGAGGAATAATTTTCTTCAAATTAAATGTAGTTTCAATTGAAAAACTTTTCTCACTTTTAGATTCATCCTTTTTGGTTTCTGTAATTTCATTAAATGTTCTTTCATAAAGTAAAGAAAATTTATCTACTAACCCGTCAACTTCATTTTTCCTCTGGTTATATTCGGTTGTTTTAACAAAACCTAAATACAATTGTCTTATAAGTTTTTTAAGTAGAACCGGGTAACTCTCATATTTTGCTAAACTTAAACTTATAAATAAAGTTTCTTGCTTGAGAAGTTCTTTGACTTTGTTGACAAGAGAGGTTTTTCCTGCACCTCTATATCCTGACACAAGAAATGATGAAGGATGTCCATCTTTCAAAGCTAATTTAAATTGAGTAATTGCATCGCTATCTTCAAAAAGAAAGGCATCTGCAAATTCAGTAGAGTACGGTGAGTCAGTTAATTTGGAAGTTGCAACTTTTACTTTCAATTTATTTGTTCTAGCTCCAGTAATATTTCATAAATATTTTCTCTTCATTTTAGTAAATTGCAATTACAACTTGAATCCAAGTCTATTATTATTGCGCAAATCCCAGCAAAAACAAGATACAAAAATTCCGGTGTGATTACAAAATATTCTCAGATTTATACAAAATCAATTTTCCACTATTTATTTTATAATCCGCGCTTTTGTTCGACAGCAATTAAACTTTAATTTATCCTGCTCCGTACCAAAGTGCGAGCGGTTTTGGCGCGGGAGAAATTATGAGCTTGATAAAATTGCTGTGTTGTCTTGCGTTTGTTTGTGTGTTTTGTTTTTTCGCCGATGCACAGACGAATTCGTTTGAACAATTGCTGCAAACGAACGGCGCTCTTCCGTTTCGGATTCAGGACGGCAAGCTTTCGGGAAAAGGCGCGGAGTTGATAGATTCTTCGCTCCGGGATGTGCAGTTTGTCGCGCTCGGCGAAGAGCATAATAAGCGCGCCGTGCATCAATTCGGCGGCGCGTTGTTTCGGCTGCTGCACGAGAAATACGATTTCAATTATCTGGCGCTCGAAGAAGACCCGATTTGGGGAAAAATGCTCTCCGAAGCGGCTCGCAGCGCCGGCGCGGAAGCGGTCATAAATCTCGCTCTGCGTTATCCGAACGCTTTTCATCTCTCAACCGAAGACGAGATGCAAATGATCGGCGAGATCGGGAAAACTTCTACGGCTAAAGAGGCGATTTGGGGATTGAATCAGGTTTTCGGCGCGGCGCACATTTACGACCGGCTCGTCAAAATCGCGCCGAACAAACAGGCGCGAGCGGCGGCGCAGAAGCTGCTCGACGCGGCGCTCGAATATGAAAAAGAGCGTTTCCAGAAAAACGTTCATTATCTCGCCGCAATCGCCAAACCCGAAGATTTCGCTTCTTTGCGCGAGACGTTCAAACCGGCGAAAAATTCGGAAGCCGATTTTCTCATCGAACAGATTGCGCTTTCCAATCGCATTTACGCTCCATACGCCGCCAAGCCGAAACCTTCGAACGCCGTTTTCTATGAATCAGGAAAGATGCGCGAGACAAATATGAAACGGCTTTTCGCGCAGCATTACAGGGAAGCGCAAAAAACGGAAAAGGCGGGCTTGCCCAAAGTTATGGCAATGTTCGGGCATCTGCATCTTTATCGAGGTCTTTCCGAACGCACGGAACAATATTCTCTCGGCAATTATCTGTCAGAGCTGGCAATTTTCAACGACCGGAAATCACTGCACATTTATATGGGAGTTGATGCCGATTACTACCGCAAAAGCGCGTTTGAGCCGCTCGTTAGAACTGCTTCGGAAGCGGCGAAGCTCGCGGACGCTTCGGGCGCAGTGATTGATTTAAGACAACTTTTCGATTACGCGCGAACCAATAAAGAGATGAATCCCGAACTGCGCCGCTTGATTATGAGCTATGACATTTTTTTGATTCTTCGCGACACCGAAACCGGTTCTATCAAACGCCTGCAAACGCCGAATTTTCGTTGGTACACAAATTAAAGTTATCAAAAAAGTCGTGCAATTCTGCGAAAAACGCAGGTTGTTAAAGCCAGCTAAAGATCAAACCATCATGCAGGTATAGCTGGTACTGACTTGTTGATTCTTACACTGATTTTATAATCACTTCAGATAAGACTCGTATGAGAAACCGACCTTAAAATCTTTTAATGAGAGCTTTGGGAATGTGTTACTATTTACGTTGTAAACTATAAACAAAGCATAAATTTACACTTTCCCAAATGGCTGAGAATATTCTCGTACGCAATAACGTCAGAGTTTCCGGCAGAGGCACGCAGCCTGTTCTGTTTGCACACGGTTTTGGCTGCGACCAGAATATGTGGCGGTTTGTCGCGCCGGATTTTGAAGAAAATTACAAAATCGTCTTGTTTGATTACGTCGGTTCGGGAAAATCCGATCCCAATGCGTATAAACCCGAACGCTACGGCGATTTGCAGGGCTATGCGCAGGACGTTCTGGAAATCTGCGACGCACTTGATTTGAAGGACATGATTTTTGTCGGTCATTCGGTCAGCAGTATGATCGGCGTGCTGGCGTCAATCGAAAGACCGGAGCTGTTTAAAAATCTGATTCTCGTCGTTCCGTCGCCGTGTTATATCAATCATCCGCCGGATTACGTTGGCGGTTTCGACCGCGCAGATATTGAAGGCTTGCTCGATATGATGGACAAAAATTATATCGGTTGGGCGAGCTTTCTCGCGCCGGTGATTATGAAAAACGACGATAGACCGGAATTAGGTGGAGAGCTTGAGTCAAGTTTTTGTTCGACCGATCCGCGCATTGCGCGACGGTTTGCCGAAGCCACGTTTTATTCGGACAACCGCGCCGATTTGCCGAAAGTGAAAACGCCTTCGCTGATTATTCAAGTGACTGACGATGCGATTGCGCCTGTTTCGGTCGGCGAATTTTTACACAGGAATCTGGCGGAAAGCACTTTGAGCTTGATGGACGCGAGCGGTCATTGCCCGCATATGAGTCATCCGCAGGAAACGGTCGAGATTATTAAAAATTATCTAAACACTGTTCGGAATTGATTTTCGCTCCGTATGGACGAATTACTAAACAACGCGCCATGCGGTTTTTTGGTGTTTGCCGACGATGGCTTAATCGTCGAGGCAAACGCGACGCTCGTTGATTTGCTCGGTTACGAACGCGGCGAATTGTTCAAGCTCCACGTCGAGAAAATCTTCTCGGTCGCCGGACGCATCTTTTACCAGACACATTTTTTTCCGCTCTTAAAACTCAAAGGAAAGGTCGAGGAAATTTATCTAGATTTACGCTCGGAAACAGGCGAATCAGTTCCGGTTTTGGTTAATGCCGCTCGTCACGAACGCGAAGGTAAAACGTTCAACGATTGTGTTTTCATTGCAATTCGCCAGCGCAATCAGTATGAAGACGGGATTCTGCGCGCGAAAAAAGAGGCTGAAGCCGCGACGGTTGCCAAAGATGAATTTCTGTCGGTCGTTTCTCATGAATTGCGGACGCCGCTGAACGCAATTTTCGGTTGGGCGAGAATGCTGCAAGATGAGCAGATGCCTATCGAGACGCGGCGAAAAGGTCTTGAAACGATTCTTCGCAATGCGCAAATGCAAACTCAATTGATCGAAGACATACTGGATTTTTCGCGCATTATTTCCGGCAAGCTGCGGCTCGAAGTGCGAAAAATTGATTTATCCGAAGTTATTGAAGCCGCGATTGATGTCGTCACTCCCGCGGCTAATGCCAAAAACATTCGGCTGGAAGTTATTCCGGATTCAAAAAGCATAGTTTCAGGCGACGCCGACCGTTTGCAGCAAGTCTTATGGAATTTGCTGACCAACGCCGTCAAATTCACGCCGAAAGGCGGGCGCGTCCAAGTTCGGACGCAGTGTGTTAATTCAAGCGTTGAAATCAGTGTCAGCGATACCGGACTGGGCATCAGCGCCGAATTTCTGCCTTATATTTTTGAGCGTTTCCGGCAACAGGACAATACCAAAACGCGCCGATACGGCGGTTTGGGATTAGGAATGACAATCACGCGCCACATCGTCGAGCTGCACGGCGGTACAATTCGCGCCGAAAGTCCGGGCGAAGGTTTGGGTGCTACTTTTACCGTTTGCTTACCCGTAATGATTGTTCACTCGCAGAAGCTTCCGGCTTCTGCACAATCCGGCGGCTTGATTCCAAATGAAAATGATAATTTCCAGAAAGCGATTAGAAACTAAAACTCCCCTAAGTTGTTAATTTTTATTCGAGGCAAAATAGAACCTTTCCTATAAAGTCGGTAACTGTATTAATTTCGGCATCGAGCGAACGGAAGACAATTTCTATTGATTTTTCATCCCGCTAAATTTAACAGAAAATTCACAAAAAAATATGTTGACATAACAAAAGAGCAGGCGTAGCATCTTCCGCGTACCGATCACTCATTACAATCACATTTGGATTTTCGGTAAAAGTCTCATTGATTCTTTTTGTCATCGTCTTGTGAGAGAGACATTTTTCGGCACATCAAGTTAGAAATTATTCTCCAATCTCAATTCCGG
>DASVQU010000047.1:0-23826 GCA_036388995.1 Pyrinomonadaceae bacterium
CCGCTCATCGTGTTGTTATCGGCGCCCATCATTGTCCACGACGCTTGACCGCGCTCTACATTCAAAGGAATTTGCCGATTCATCGAATCGGGCGTTTGTTCATCGCGCAGTTGTTTGAAATCTACGGCAACGGTTTGTCCCGGCTTTAGCTCGCGGGCGCTCTGAACATATCCGCCGCCGTCATAAGTTAATTTAGCAATGTATTTTTTCGGCGTGTTCGATTCGTTCTTGATAAAAACAACCGTCGTATAATCGCCGTCCGCTTTCCACGGAAAACCGCCCGCGCTCGATGGCATTTTTTCCGGGTCGAGCAGCGGCACCTGGAACACTTGCTGACTGCTTTCGCTCACGCTCAAAGCATTCACCACGACGCTGCCCGGCGCTGTCGTATATTCAAGCTCAAGCCCGGCAAAAGTCACGTTTGCGGGGATGTTCGCCTGCCGAACGGCTTGTTTAAGGTCAAGCGTTTCGACTTCGTTCGGATTTAATTGAATTTCGGGAATCGTGACAAACACCACATCGTTGTTCTCATTCGTGTAAGGAATTCTGCCTCTGACGGTTGTTTGTTCGTCGCCGACGTTTCTGGCGACAACAATTTGTTCCAGCTCATCGCCGTTGATTGAGCCTAATCGCAAACCGCCGCCGTTTAGTTTCGATGAGCGTTGATTTGTCGGGTCAACAAAATTTACAACCGATGAATACCCTCTGCTTTTCTGCGAAATCAGCATTCGCGCCATAATTGCGCCCGGCGCTCCGTTGTGCGTGATTGAAATGCCGCCCGTTTTATGAAGCGTTCCGTTTTGACGACCGATTAAATCCCGCATAATATCCAGCACGCGGGTTTGATGCGGATTTAGTTGAATTGTCGTCGGCTGCTGCTGTCTCGGCGCAGTCCCGTCAACTTTTACGGTCGCCGTGACCGCCGCGTCGGTTGTGTTTGAAAGAATAAATTCGTCTCGCTCTGCGAGGAAGGCATTCACCACGCGCTTTCCATTCGTGACGAAGGAAATCGGGTTGCGGGAGTTATAAACTGCTCGTCAAAGAGCATTCCCCCTTTGAGAATTTTAAATTGCGCTCCGAGCTGCAACCGCATTCCGTGATGCGAGACCTGCAAGCTGCCTTCTTCAAATTGCGGAAAATGTCCGGTTAACAGCTCGCGCAAATCAACTTCCCGATAAGAGGTCGGCGGAATGGTTAAAGCCGGAATCTCTAATCGTTCTCCGCTCAAACTAAAAAAAGCCGCGCTGACGACAAGCGGTTCGGGTCCTTTGTTGTTGAACATCAAAGTCGTCTCCTGGTTTTCCCTAAGACTGTAATATGAACCGACAAGCGTATACGTCTCAGCGGCGGCATTTGGTTGTGAACAACAACTCGGAGCGGCTTTTTCTTTCGCGAAATCAACGCCGGTTGTAACTTTCTTTTCCTCAACGGCTGCGTGTCCGCTGGCTTTAAAGTAGGCGGAAAATGCGGCGATACCGATAACGGCTAAAAGAATTGTTAGCGAAGCCAGGAAAACAGATTTGTTCGGAAGAATCTGCGAATCGGACGGATTTGTTTTAGGCATTGATTTACCTTCATAAAGCTATGAAAAAGTCGGAGCGGCTTTTCCGGTTGTGAGAGATGACGTTTTCGAGAAAACGTCAGGGCTTGTTACGCGGTAAATGCAGGCGTTTTATTTTATCGTCTGCGGTAAAAGATTAATTAACGACGGCTGGAGAAAACAATTTTGTTGAAGTTGGATTTTGTCAATCTCGCTTTTAAAATGTCTCTCCCACAAAACTATGAGAAAAAAATCTAAAGACAATTTTCTCACCGAAAATTTAATTGCGATTGTAATGAGCTGTCAGTACGCGGGTGATGTTATGCCCATTTTATAATCGTGTCAACGTATTTTTTGAATAAATAAAAAAGCCCAATAAAATACTGGGCTTTTTTTATTCGGTATCGGCTTTTCAACTCTTTATCAACCAACAGCGACAATTTCGGTTTTATCTTTTTCCAGTTCATCCAGAGCCGATTGATTAAGTTCAAATTCCGCGGAAGTCTTTTCATCCACATCTGCTTCGATGTTTGCCAGAAATCTTTCGGCGTCAATCGCCGCCATACAGCCGGTTCCGGCGGCGGTAATTGCCTGACGATAATAAGAATCCTGCGCGTCGCCGCAGGCGAAAACTCCGGCGATGTTCGTCGCCATCGAGCTTTTGAAGGTTTTCAGATAACCGTACTCGTCCATATCGAGCCAGCCTTTAAACAATTCGGTGTTCGGTTTATGCCCGATTGCCAGAAAGACGCCTTCGCACGGGAAAAGGCTTTCTTCGTTTGTTTGATTGTTTAGAATTCTGATTCCCGTCACACCCGTGTCTTTTGAACCGAGAATTTCCAGAACTTCCGTGTTCCAGAGAAACTCGATTTTCTCATTTTTAAGCGCGCGTTCCTGCATAATTTGCGACGCGCGCAGAGAATCTCGGCGATGGATAACGGTCACTTTTGAGGCGAAGTGGGTTAAAAACGTGGCTTCTTCCATTGCCGTGTCCCCGCCGCCGATGACAACGACGTGCTTGCGTTTAAAGAAAAAACCGTCGCAAGTCGCGCAAGCCGAGACGCCGTAACCGCCCAAGCCTTCGGGAGCGGGCGCTTCGCCCGGAATGCCGAGCCATTTTGCCGCCGCGCCGGTGGCAATAATCAAAGTGTCGGCGGTAACTTCGGTTGTAATCTCATCTGCGTCCGCGCTCGGTTTGCCGTAGAGCGTGAACGGTCGGTGCGACAAATCAACGCGGTCAATCCAGCTTTCGAGAAAATCCGTGCCGAAACGCTCGGCTTGCGCCCTGAATTCGGTCATCAATTCCGGTCCCATAATTCCTTTGGCGAAACCGGGATAATTTTCCACGTCGGTCGTAATCGTCAATTGTCCGCCCGGCTGCGGACCTTCTACAACGAGCGGTTTCATATTGGCGCGCGCCGCGTAAATCGCTGCTGTTAAACCAGCCGGACCTGAACCTAAAATAACTACTTTGCGATGCGTTTTTTCCATTTTGAATAAAATTTTCGACAAAAAATCCGTCTCAGTATAGCCTTTATCAATATTTTATAGTATAACTAGCCGAACTGCGTTAGTCGAACCGACGCGAATTCAGCACCAAAGAGGTGTTCGCAAAACAAAATCGTTTCCCGAAAACGCGCGTGTTCAAAGAAAAAATTGAAAAGGGCGAAGCTGAAGTTTTATTTCTCCCTTAAAAAAAGCGTTTGGCTTTGCAACAATGGGATCTCAATCGAAATTTGACGAAAAACGTTTTGCTTTGCGGATGGCTTTGCGGCTGCCGATTGTCGTTTCGGGCAGAAGCGAAGACGGCGCGGCTTGGAGCGAACCGACCGAAACCGACGATATTTCCACATCGGGCGCGCTTTTCCATCTTAATCAAAAAGTCGTCGTCGGCGACGAATTATACATTCGCTCGCACCGACCTGACGGCAATGCGGTTGAAGTGACGGCTCGCGTCGTTCGCATCGCTCCGGCAATTTTCGGAACGGCGCGAATCGGCGTTCAAATCCTCGAACCCGCCGACAATTGGCTGCGTCTGTTCGTCGCCTGGGTAGCGGACGACAACACGACTTCCGACGAAGAAGAATAATTTCTAAAGCCCTAATTCCAGATAAACGGTAGATTCAATCGGACTCTCGTAATAAGGCGGAATTTGTCGAAAACCGAGCCTTTCGTAAAGCCGAACAGCCAACGGCATTTTGTCCGGTAAAGTATCGAGCCTCATTTTTCGATAACCGATTTTACGCGCTTCCGCAATTAAGATCTCCGTCAACTGCTTTCCCAAACCGCTTCCGCGAAACGTCTCACGAACAAATAATCGTTTCATTTCGCACGTTTTTGCATCAATTTTTCTGAGCGCAGCACAACCGGCGAGCGCTTCGCCCGATCTAGCCAGCAAAAGCCGACCTTCCGGCGCGGCGTATTTTCCCGGCAAATTTTCAAGCTCGTCTTCAAACTGCTGAAAACACAAATCAACGCCGAGCCACGATTCATATTCGCGAAACAAAACGCGCGCCTGTTCGATGTCTCCGGCTGTTTCGGCTTGAACGATTTGCATTATTTGTAACCGAATTGTTCGAGTTTTTCGATAGTAACGCCCGAAGGTTTTTCCCTAACGCTCAAAATTCGTTCGACATATTTGGCAATCACATCGGCTTCGAGATTAACCGCGTCGCCGTTTTTTAATGCGTGCAGATTCGTCAATTCCCAGGTTTTCGGAATAACGGCGATTTCAAAATATTCGTCGGTTAAATTTGCCACCGTCAAGCTGATTCCCTCGACCGAAACCGAGCCTTTAAAAACCAGATAAGCCGCCATTTCCGGCGGATAACCAATTCGAATCGTCCAAAAATCTCCGGCTTGAGCAGCGTTTAAAAATCGTCCGCGCGCGTCAACGTGACCTTGCACAATATGACCGCCGAGACGAGTTTGCGGCGTCACGGCTCTTTCCAGATTAATCAGCGAGCCGACGCGCAAATCGCCGATTGTCGAGCGCCGCAAAGTTTCGTCCGAAACATCGGCGGCAAACGAATCCTTCGTAACGTTTAAAGCCGTCAGACAAACGCCGTTGACTGCAATCGAATCGCCTTCACGCGCATCGCCGGTCACCGTTTTCGCTGCAATAACGATTCGCGCGCCGGCGGCGCTTTTTTCCAAGCCTGTAACTCTTCCCAATTCTTCAATTATTCCGGTAAACAATATCTCTTTTCCTTATGAATAGTTACCAAGTATTTCAGAGTGTTCTTTATTGAACATCTCAAAGCATTTTAGCACTCAAAAACACTGAGTAATAGCAAGTAACAGATACATTCAGCAGTTAGGGCGCGGGCTTAGACTATGCACCGGTAAAGACCGCGTAAGAATTTTAGATTTTATCGGCAATTACAAACGCGCTAATCAGATCGGAAAATATCTTTCCAAAGGCACAAAGCCGCCCGGCGATGGAATTAGGTATTTTGCCGGACGACCGAAATTTTGCCGAAGGCGAAACATATACTCTTGAACTGACAGCACTAGGCAGAGAACTTTATACTGCTTTTCGTCCGCTACTCGATGAACTTAATTTAGATTTTCCGCTAGATGCGGACGGCATACCATCAACCCGGATGCATGACAACGAAGAAACCTATAATACCGCTATCCGCGACCATATTCGAGCAAGCGAAGAAGCTCGAAAATCGGCTTACCGCGTTTTCCTCAAAATGCATGCTGTTCGGCAAATGCTTGCTTTTCTTTATCACGTTATCTGCTTGCCGGAAGTAGAGCGAAATACGATTTACGAGCTATTCTTTCAAGCTCCATTTGTAAAGCAGTTTTGCGATCAGGAAGGTATAGAGATAGCTACGCTGGACGCTTCGCGACGCCGTTGCCCTTTTTTGCTAAATATCCTAGCGGCTTGCGACGTAATAGACACCGAACGCAGTAAAATAGCGGTCAAAAAACTTTTGCTTTTGCCGTCGTTGGTGAAGCCTTACCGACGTGAAGAAACCGAAACCACTGGCGCGAGATTGCGAGCCGTCGCAGGAGCTTTGCCCGCATCGTCGGAGCGTTTGGATGACGAAGATTTAAGCATCGTCCGCGAGCTTTTCGGCAGCACGTTTTTAACAAAAGATTATTATTTAACCAAATTCGAGACAATAGAGGATTAATAATTATGGGAAATCGTTCACACTTCAACGCTGGACATATCGGCATGAACTCATTAAAGAAGCAGGGCAAAGCCCATTCATCCAACGGACATGCCCGCGCTGAAGTGGACAAAACGATTCACGCCGTTGTTACAAGTGATTGCCACGAGGTTTTGCGCGAATTGCCGGACAATTCGATTCAGCTAATCATTTGTGATCCGCCTTATAATATTTTGCTTGCGGAGTGGGATAAGCACCACAATTATTTAGAGTGGGCGACCGAATGGCTAAAGGAAGCAGAGAGGGTTTTATTGCCAACGGGAAACATTGCTATTTTTGGCGGTCTGCAATACCAAGCCGAAGCCGGAAGTGGCGATCTGCTTACGCTTCTGATGCACATGCGGACAGCAAGCAAGATGCGGCTTGCAAACCTTATTATCTGGAATTATCCGAACGGCATGGGCGCACAACGCTTTTTTGCTAACCGTCACGAGGAAATCGCTTGGTTTGGTAAAACGGACAAATATTTTTTCGATCTCGACGCAGTACGCGAGCCGTTCGACGAAGCAACCAAACGCGCCTACATGAAGGATAAGCGATTGCTTGCCGAAAGCATTGAAAAGGGCAAAAACCCTACAAATGTTTGGCGGATGCCCCGGCTTAACGGAAACTCGAAAGAGCGTGTCGGACACCCAACCCAAAAGCCCCGCGTTGTTATTGAAAGATTGATTAAGGCGTTATCGTTTCCCGGTTCGACAGTCTTAGACTTTTTCGCAGGTAGCGGCGTAACCACCCGCGTATCAATTGATCAAAAACGACACAGCATTGCCGTTGACCAATCTCCAACGCTTCACGACTATTTAAAACAGCAGCTTCAAGACGTTGATACACTTTCGCATATCTCGGAAGGTTACAGCTATGAAATCACGAATGATTTAAAAGCGCATCCAATTTTGCACCCTTCCGGGAAACTCGAAATCCTCCCATAAACTATTATTTACAAAAGAGATACTGTTTAATTAGAAACTAAACTTTATGCTTCGGTAAACAATAACCCCCTTTCAACTAACACTCGGTGTGCGTCAGTAGTAGATATATTTTTAGATACAGGATTAAAAAGCGATATTAAATTGTCAAACATCCTTGAGCAGCTCGCTAATCAGCGCCGCTCTAATTTTCAATATTCTTTAGAAACCGAACCGCCAAAACCAATCAGTTAGTCGAAATCAAACAAATCACTTAAGAAACCCTCACGTTTTTTATGTTTTTTGTGGTGTCCGTAATGCGGCTCATCCGAGTCGTGTATTCGATGCTGTTGATTAAAACCGGATTGATATGGTTGATTAAAGCCGGGCTGATTCGGCTGATTAAAGCCGGATTGACCGTGTTGGTTGAAGCCTGATTGATTTTGTTGATTAAAACCTGGCTGGTTCGGTTGATTAAAGCCGGATTTATTGTATTGATCCTGGCTTTGATTATGACTGGCAAAGCCGCTTGAAGACGCTGTTGCACCCCGCTCGATAATCTTGTCTAATTCGCCGCGATCAAGCCAAACCCCGCGACATTTCGAACAGTAGTCTATTTCAACGCCTTGACGCTCCATCATAGTTAATTGAATGCTGCACACCGGACAATTCATAGTTTTATCTCCTTTTTAAGTAAAAAATTTTCAGAAATCTTTATTGAGACGGCTTGCCCGTCATCGGAACAAAACGCACCTGCATCGTTCTCTTTTCAGTGACGCCTTTTTTCGTCTTTTTGATTACGACCATCTCTTGATTTGTGTCTCCGACCGGAATCACCATTTTCCCATTCACAGCAAGCTGGTCAACCAGCGCTTGAGGAATTTCATCCGGCGCTGCCGTAACGACGATTGCGTCAAACGGCGCTTGTTCGGGCAAGCCTAAATATCCGTTGCCGGTTTTGACAAATATGTTTTTATAGCCCAATTCGTTGAGGATTTTGCTAGCTCCTTCAGCCAATTCGGGAATGATCTCAATCGTATAAACCTCTTTAGCCAGCTCGCCGAGAATGGCTGCCTGATAGCCGGAGCCGGTTCCGATCTCAAGCACCTTGTCTTTCTTGGAGATGTCGGCAGCCTCGGTCATATAAGCGACGATGAAGGGCTGAGAAATAGTCTGATTTTGACCGATTGGAAGCGGATGATCTCGATAAGCTAAATGTGTGCGATTCGCCGGGACAAATTTATGGCGCGGCACTTTCTCCATCGCTTTGAGCACCGATCCGTCTTGTATTCCGCGAGCGCGTATATGTTGATCTACCATTTCGCGCCGCTCTTTTTTGTATTCATCCCAGGCGTTATTGGCGTTCTGCGCCTGAACATCCGTCGAGTTCTGTAAATTTGAGAAACTATAGCAGAAGAAAAACAGCAAACAGAGGCAAAGAGATAGAGGGACTATTAGCTTAGTCATAAAACTCCTAATAAAAGACAAGCCGACTGCTAAATTATAGGTTCAATTTAATCATCATTGTCAATTGTGTTTGTAACAAGGACGCCTAAGTTGCGTTTTTCAAGAATGAGCAGTTTAAAGTGTCGGCATCAAATGTCCAGAACTTTTATTGCTGCGGGACTAAACATTTCCCTTAAACCATTTGATAATCAACACTTTCCTTGACATTTCCCCCTCTATCTTTAATACTTAAAAGGCTACACGAATACAGGGCATTTTATAAGAATACTTCATACTCATAAATCAAAGTGTTTCACAGCAATTAGCTGCACAGGAAAAACTGTAAAAGTGTTTTAATCGCCACCGATAGCTTTATTACAAATTCGCAAATTCCGTTAGTTACGGTAAAAGTGGAAGAAAAATAATGAAAAAAGCCTTAATTATTATCGTACATCTATTCTGTTTAGTTGTTTTCCTTAGCTTTACTGCCGATGCACAATCAAACTGCACATACACTGTAAATCCCAATAGTTTTGTTGTTCCGGTAAGCGGCGGGGATTATAGTTTAGACATCACTACTCAAGCCGGCTGCCCCTGGACGGTAACTCCTTTTCAATCTACGCGACCTCCTTCAATAAGTTTTACTTCTCCGACAAGTGGAACCGGAAGCGCGAAAGTTGACTTCACAATTGCGCCAAATACAACCCCGTCGATTAGAGAAGGAGGAATTGCTGTTAGATTGCCGGATTTTAGCAACGTTGCAAGCGTGGAGATAGTGCAGGACGTACAGTGTGCTGATCCAATGTTCAGTCCAAGTGTTGTGAATGTGCCGGCGGAAGGTTCAACCGAATTAAGTTTTGGCTGGTCACCGAGTTCCGTTAATTGTAGCTACATAACTGTCCGAAGCAACGATTCATGGATAACATTGACCGGTACGGCGCCGGAGTCAAGATATACCTTTTCAGTTGCTCCAAATACCGGACCGGCAAGAACAGGTACAATATCAATTATAATTAATACGCGAGTTAATACTTATCAGAAAATTGGAACATTAACAGTCAATCAAGCAGCCGGACAATCAAATTGTACTTATACTTTTAATGCTACAGGAGGTGGCTTTCCGGGCGGCGGCGGGAGCGGCACTTTTGACGTAATCACACAGCCCGGATGTACTTGGACGGCAATGCCGGTCGAATCGTGGATAAAGATTACTTCGGGAAGCAGTGGCACGGGAAGTGGAACAGTTAGTTACTCAGTTGGGTTGAATTTCTCACCCAATGAAAGATACGGCAGTATTAAGGTAAACGATCAAACTTTCGGAATATCTCAGAATCGCCACTGTAATATTAGCGCCACACCTTCAAGCGTCTCTGTTTCGAGTGCGGGGGGTATGGGAACATTGATAATAGCTGCGAGTTCAAGCTCCTGTGGCTACACATCTTCTAGCGACGTTCCTTGGATAACTACCAGCTACACAGGCACCGGAATAATGAATATAAGTTATACGGTACAGCCTAATACGGGCGCTGCCCGAACCGGAACAATTACAGCCAGCGTTTCTCCAGCAGAATATGTCAAAATAACGGTTAGTCAAGCAGCCGGACAATCGAATTGCACTTATACTTTAAACCCCAATAGCACATTAGTTACAGGAGGCAGCGGCACTGCCGGCTTTAATGTTACTACTCAGTCCGGCTGCGCCTGGACAGCAAATACTTTTAACAGCGATTGGATCACAATTACATCAGGAAGCAGCGGTGTTGGCAATGGAACTGTAAATTTTTCATATACGATAAACACATTAAACGAGCGAAGATTTGGTTCAATCAAGGTTGCAGACCAAACCTTTACTCTTGCTCAAGATCGTTTTTGCAATCTGGCTAATATGAATTCATTTGCCGGGGCTTCAAGCAACGGCGGACTTGTTACTGTTTCGCACCTTATCAACTGCACTTTTACAGTTACTACCGATAGTTCCTGGATAACGATACCCCGTCCTTTGGACGGTCCTTCCTTCGGCGTAAGTTTCCGTGTAAATCCCAATCCGGGTCCGGCAAGAACCGGAACTGTTACGGTTAAAATATTAAACTCGACCAGCCCCGAAGAAACCAAGACTATTACGGTAACTCAAGCCGGAAGCTGCATTAATTCTTTATCTTCGATAGGTATAAATATCGGCGGCAGCGGGGGTAATAATTTTGGAGTCTCGGTTTCGGCTCCTGTTAATTGTTCCTGGGAAGCAACAACAGAGTCGTCCTGGATACAGATTACAAGGAGCGCGGGTTCCGGCAATGGGGAGATAACTTTTACCGTTGCACCGAATACGGTTCAGGCGCGTACGGGAACGATTATTATTAACGGTCAAACATTTACGGTTAATCAAACTACCGCAGAGTGCACTTATTCTCTCTCACCAACCAGCATTCAAGCCGGAGCCGCCGGAGGTGATACGGGTTTTAATATCACGACGGAAACAGGATGCAATTGGACAGCCGCAAGTAATGTAAATTGGATTACAGTTAGCAATACAACCGGCAACGGCTCGGGCAGAGTTAACTATTCGGTTCAGCCCAATTCGGGACAAGCCAGAACGGGAACAATTACCGCAGGCAATCAGATATTCACCGTTAATCAGGACGCAGTTGCCGCTCCGGTTGAATTGATAAGGGCGAGCGGTCGAGTGGTTGATGCGAACTTTAAATCCGTTCGAGGCGCAATAGTTTCTTTTACAAACATTGCAACGGGCGAAACGCGAACGACAACTACAAATCAATTCGGTTATTTTCACTTCGCCAATATCGAGCGCGGGCAGCCTTACAGCATTGCGATTTCGCATAAGCGCTATAAATTTACAACCAGAACTGTTATTTACAACACAGGAGCATTGATTCCGATTTACAACCCTGACCCGGAGCCGTAAAGAAATGATTCCAGACAACGAAATCATAATTGAAGATGAGCTTGCCACGCGGGAAATGAAGCGATGTTGCGACGCATAATCTTTGAACCATTGCCAAAAGAGTTATGAAGATAGATCTAACTTTTAATTTCCAAATTCAACAGGGCGGACGGGAGTATAACTGTACGAGAACAGTAATCGGCGAACGCTTTTACGAGCAATTTATCCGAGTCGAAGAAGTCGGCTCCAGGAAAGACGCAATGATTTATCGCCAGGGTTACAGTGAAGCGCGGGAAAAGATGGCTGAAACTGCCAGAATAATCGCTCACGAGCTTGTCGAAGAGTATTTACGCAAAAAGGCGCAGTAAAATAAGAAAACATTTCTTCTGCGGCAACATAATCCATCGTGCCAAAACGCCGCCTTTAAGACATCGCCGTTTTTGACGATTTCGCAAACCGAAAAAGTCGAGTGAGTGTTGTTTAGTGAACTGCCGGAAGATTTGTCTGACTCTGTTTGTATTTCATTCAACGGAAGTGGTTCTCGGTTAAGCCCAAATTTAATTGGCTTTGTCGTTTTTTAGCAAAAGCGTTAAAGTTTAGTTTTGATATTTTGGAAATTATCACAACATATTTTTGGAGAATCGAATGGCTACAGAAGTTGCGATGCCTCAGATGGGCGAATCCATCACCGAAGGCACGATTACAAAATGGTTAAAGAAAGTCGGAGATAAAGTCGAGCGCGACGAAATGATTTTTGAGATTTCGACCGACAAAGTTGACGCCGAAATTCCCTCGCCCGTCGCCGGAACTTTGTTGGAGATTAGAGCGCAGGAAGGCGAAACGCTCGAAGTCGGCAGCATCGTTGCGGTAGTCGGCGAAGAAGCGGAAGCCGGCGCAGCCGCGCCCGCACCTTCAACAAACGGTGCAGGCGCCACACAAACTGCCGCACCGCAAGCTACAGCGCAAACTGAAGAAATCACAGCGCAAGCCGAAACTCATCTCGCGCAACCAGACGGAGTTCCGACGGCGGTTGCGCCGCAAAGCGCGACGACGCCCGCGCCTGAAAAATCCGACCCGACAAATCCGATTCCGCCCGCTTCATCAGCTTCGGCGGCAAATGCAACCGAAGTTGCAATGCCGCAAATGGGCGAGTCAATTACCGAAGGCACGATTACCAAATGGCTCAAAAAAGTAGGCGACCGCGTTGAGCGCGACGAAATGATTTTCGAGATTTCGACCGATAAAGTTGACGCCGAAATTCCCTCGCCCGTCGCCGGAGTTCTTTTGGAAATCAGAGCGCAGGAAGGCGAGACGCTCGAAGTCGGAACCGTCGTCGCTTTGGTCGGCGAAGAAAGAGCCGCGCCCGCAGCAACTGCGGGCGGCGCGCAAACCGCTCAGGCTTCGCAGCAAACAGCCGAAGCGATTGCGCCCGAAACCCCGAAAGCGCAAGTTGCAACTGCCGCTACAACCACGACAACTTCAAACGCCGGACACCCGGAACAAGCCGAAACCGCCGGGCGCAGCTATGATTACGGCTCGCGTCCCGATGCTGCCGAACAAGCGCAGCAAACGCCGACCGCGCCGCAAGCTCAAACCGCGCCAACCAGTGGAAACGGAGGCGGAAAACCTTTAAGCGAGCAATCGGTCGAAGAATTGCGCCGCACTCGTTCCAGCCCTTTGGTGCGCAAAATCGCCGAAGAACACGGCATTGACATTTCTCGCGTGACGGGAACGGGCGCTTCGGGGCGCGTAACGCGCGACGATATTATGAATTTCATCGCTTCAGGCGCCGCTTTGACGCCGGATCTGGCGAAGAAAACAGCGCAAACCGGAGTCGCGCTGCCGATTCCTCAAACAGCTCCGGCGACGCAGCCGCAGCAGTTTGTTCCCGCCGCGCCGCCGCAAGCTCAGCCGCAAACAGCGCCGCAGCAAACTTTGCAAGCCGCGCAGGTTCCGGCTGCGACGGCGCAAGACCGCGTTGAGCCGATGTCGGTAATGCGGAAAAAAATCGCGCAGCACATGACGATGTCGAAGCAGACTTCGGCGCACGTCACGAGCGTTTACGAAATTGATATGACGCCGGTCGTCAAATTCCGCGACAAACACAAAAACGAGTTTCAAGCCAGATACGGCACGAAGCTGACGTTTATGCCATTTATTTTTCAAGCTGTGACGGCGGCGATTCGCAAATTTCCGATTGTCAACGCGCAGGTTGCGGGCGAAAACATTATTTACAAAGGCGATATTAATCTCGGAATGGCGGTCGCGCTCGATTGGGGCTTGATCGTTCCGGTTATCAAACGCGCCGACACGCTTTCGCTCGCCGGTTTGGCGATGACTGCAAACGATTTGGCAGACCGCGCCAGAACGAAAAAACTGATGCCGGATGAAGTCGGCGGCGGAACTTTTACGATCACGAATCCGGGCGTTTTCGGAGGTTTATACGGAACTCCGATTATCAATCAGCCGCAGGTCGCGATTCTTTGCGTCGGAACAATCGAAAAACGCGCGAAAGTGATCACTTCGCCCGAAGGCGACGATTTTATCGCGATTCGCTCGATGGCATACTTCGCGCTGACTTACGATCATCGAATCGTTGACGGAGCGGACGCCGAGAGATTTTTGTCATTTCTCAAAGAAACGCTCGAAAACGGACAATTTTCGATTTAAGAAAATTAAAAATGTTAATAAAGAAAAGCTTCGCTTGCGGAGCTTTTCTTATTTTGTACGTGAAAACATAACAATTACAGGGTTTTCTCTGCTTTGTACAAAACGGACAGAAGAGACATTTTTGGTCGGTTAGATTTTTAGAAGTTGTAATTACTGACAACCCCTCGGTTAATTACTACGTCACAGACGAAAGCTGAGAAAAACCCGACCGCTATTTTTGTGTCGGAGATTATAGATATATATTTGCGCCGTTTGCTGTTTAATGCGGATGGCGCTTCACGAAAGGAGTTACAGTAGATAATGAAAAATTTGAAATTTGTAGGACTCTTGGGTCTTTCACTTTTGGTGACTGCGCCGACGGCGTTAGCTCAGAATAACAATACGACAAACAACACGGGGCAAACCCGCACCGTTTCCAGCGGACAAAAAGCGAAGGTGCGCGGAGTCATTACCGAACGCAACGGCAATATGTTGACCGTTAAAGAAGATAATGGTTCGGTAGCACAAGTGATGATCGGCGATAACACGAGCATCAAATCGAAAAAATGGTACGGCAGCGGCAGAAGCTTTGCCGGTGAAATGCTCGTTCGCGGTTTGATGATGGAAGCCGAAGGTCGCGGCGGACAAAACGGCGCGGTGATGGCTGAAAAAATCCGTTTCGGCGAAGATGATCTGCGCGTCGCGCAGTCAATCGAAACGCGCGTCACTCCGGTCGAAGGTCGCCTGACCGAAGCCGAAGCCAACGCCCAGCGTTTGTCCGGTCAGCTCGATGAATTAGTCGCTATTTCAAACGCCGCTCGCGGCGGAGCGCGTGCCGCTCAAGATACGGCTGATGCTGCTGTTGCAGGCGTCAATGCTACCAACCAGCGCATTAGCGATGTAGATGATTACGTTGTTCAAACGCAGCAAAACGTTACTTTCAAAGTCGGAAGCGCAGTTCTTTCGCCTGAAGCCAAAACTCAACTCGATCAATTGGCTCAAGGCGTCGGAAGCGCAAAAGGCTTTGTCATCGAAATTACAGGCTATGCCGACGCAACGGGCAGCTCTGAGAAAAATCGCCTTTTAAGCGAACGCCGCGCGAACTCGGTGATTTCATATCTGGTTGAAAACCATAACATCCCGCTTCGCCGCATTTTACCGGCTTACGGTTTCGGTGAATTGGATACAAAAGCCGTCGCGGACAACACAACGCGCGAAGGACGCGCGCAAAATCGACGCGTCGAAGTTAAATTGCTGGTCAGCCGCGGTTTGAATCAAACCGTCAACGTGACCAACCCGTCAACCCAGAGCCAACAACCGCAAGAACAATAATTTGCGGCATTAACCGGAGCGCGGAAAGTCGAATTTGCATTAACGAATTCGCGCTTTCCGCGTTTTTATTTTTCCCGAAAAGGATTAAATTGTGCTGAACAAAATGCTCAAAAAACTATTTTTCGCTTTTCCGGTCGCCGCATTTTTATTTTTGTCTGTTGCCGCACAAACGCCGACCCCGACTCCACCGCCAAAACCTGATGACGAGGGCGAGGTTTTGCGCGTCACATCAACGCTCGTTACGGTTCCGGTTTCGGTAACCGACAGCGCCGGACAGCCGGTGCAGAATTTGGCGAAAACCGATTTTCGGATTGAGGAAGAAGGCAAATCGCAGCAAATCGAGGAAATCGGCAGCGCCGAACAAGTTCCGCTGGAAATTGCGCTTTTAATTGACGTTTCGAGCAGTGCGAACAAGATTTTTGAACTGGAAAAATCAGCCGCCGCAGAGTTTTTGCGGAGCGTAATGCGCCCGGATGACCGCGCAACGATTTTTTTGGTAAGTGACAATCCTGTTCTTGCGCAAAAACGTGATACAGCGGAAAATACCGCAGTTAAAGTGCGCGCTGTTGTAGCGACGAAAGGCTCGACTGCCTTTTACGACACCGTAATAGCAGCAACTAAATATTTGAGTGAAAACGCGCCGCCTCGCTCGCGTCGTGTAATTCTGGCACTTTCAGACGGAGAAGATACTAACAGCGGATTCTTGCAGCAAGTGGTGCAGAGTTTTGATCAAGAAATAGACGTGAACAAATTAACAGTCAAAGAACTTGAACAGCGCCGCAAGAAACGCGAATCTTTAACTGCAAAAGCACACCCGACCGCGCAAACCGCCGTTTTGAAAGCACTGCAAAATGCCGACACGGTTTTTTATTCGCTCAATCCGTCGGGACCTTCCGTGCGTTTAAATGTGGCGAGCCAACGCGCGCAAAACGGTATGCAAACGTTTGCCGACGAAACCGGCGGGACGGCATTTCTGCCGCAGTTTGCCAGCGAGAAAAACACTTCGAGCTTTGAACAGCAAAACGTCGCCATACTCGAACGCATTTTCCGGCAAATTTCAGCCGAGCTGCGAGCGCAGTATTTGCTGCAATATTATTCGGAAACCGAATTTACCGCAGGCAGATATGTAAAACTACGAGTTGGTTTAAATAATCGTCCGGCGCTCAGAATCCGCGCCCGGCAAGGTTATTTTGCCAAGAATCAATAAACTAAGTTTCTTGTAAAATAAAAAAGCCGACAGCATTTTCCGATGTGTCGGCTTTTTTATTTTGAATTTATGTTTAGCGTTTCGGTTTGGGCGCTTTTTTCTGCGGAATGACAGCCTTTCCAATTACTTGTTTAGGCTCGGTAATCATTTGACCCATTGTAGCTTCCGGTACTTCCACTACAGTAGCGCCGCCCATAATTACCGGTTCTTCAGATATTTCTCTGGTTATGGGAACAACCGGCATAGTTCCCATTGTTGCCTTTTGTTCTGAATTAAAAGCCGCGCCAAATCCCAAACCGCCGAAAAGTCCAACAACAAACGAAAAGGCAGCAGTCGCAGTTCTGGAAACTTTTCTTTTCAAAGCCTTCCACCCGACCGGACAATCCTGCGTTAAAACCGTGCCATCTGTGCGGCGGTAAAATCTAACGCACAAACGACCTTCAGCATTTAGCAAAAGATTTTCCGCTTCGTCTCGCCCCATTCCCGACAGATTATAAACATTCAGTTTGCATTGCCCGCAAAAGCGTTTTCGATCATCGCCAACCATTTCGTCCCAATTCGCCGGACACGGCGAAGCCACCCGCACATTCGCTAAAGGATTTGTAAATTTCGCCATATAAAAAGCCTCCGCTTCTTTTGAACCGCAAACGCGGCAATTTGTTCCGAAAAGAACGCCGCCTGCAAAAACTTCTTGCAAAGAAAAAATCCGAAGTAAATTTACTTCGGATTTTTTCCTTTGACCGTTCTGCTCAAAACTAACGCGAAGCCGTTTGTTGAGCGGGCAAATGTTGGTTCAAATATTTGGTCAGCAGCGTATATAAATGCCGCGTCGTATTTTCGCCTTCAAAAATGCCGTGCGTCCGGTTCGGATAAGCCATCATCGTAAACTGTTTGTTGGCGGCAATCAGCTTGTCAATCAATATTTCAGTGCCTTGATAATGAACATTGTCGTCGCCCGTTCCGTGAACAATCAGCAAATCGCCTTTCAAGCCTTCGACAAAATTAAGCGCCGCGCCTTGTTTGAAATCTTCGACGTTTTGCTGAGGCAAACCCATATATCGTTCGGTGTAAATCGTGTCGTAATAACGCATATCGGCAAGCGGCGCGACCGCCATTCCCATTTTGTAAACGTCCGGATAACGAAACATCGCGTTCAAAGTTGAAACTCCGCCGCCGCTCCAGCCCCAGATTCCGACACGCGACGCATCGAGAAAGGGCATTTTCGCTGTCAACGCTTTGACTGCGTTTGCCTGATCCTGCGAGTTAATCACGCCGATCTTGCGGTAAATGCTTTTGCGCCACTCGCGTCCACGCGGCGCAGGCGTTCCGCGATTGTCAACACTCGTGATGATGTAGCCCTGCTGCGCGAGCATTAAATACCAGAAATAATCATCGCCCTGCCACGAATCCAAAACGGTTTGTGCAGCCGGTTCTCCATAGACAAAAAACAAAACCGGATATTTTTTATTCGGATCGAAATCCGGCGGCTTGATCATCCAGCCGTCGAGAGTCACATTGCCGCCGACATCAACGCGGAAAAATTCGTGGGGAGCTTTGCGAATCGCATCAACTTTCTTCTGTAATTCGGCGTTATCCATCATCGTGCGAACGACCGATTTGTTCGTCAAATTAACCAGCTCAAAACGCGGAACTTTGGAAAAAGCCGAGTAATTGTGAACCGCCCAGCGCGAATTAGGCGAAATGTTGTAATTGTGCCAGCCCGCTTGCTCGCTCGGTGTGATTCGTTCGGGCGCACCGCTTCCGTCAAGACGCGAGCGATACAAATAACGCTGTGTCGCGTTTTCCGGCGAAGCTATGTAATAAAGCCAGCCGCCCGTTTCGTCAACCGATTGAATCGAAACAATGTCAAAATTTCCGGGCGTGATTAATTTTGCGTTTGAACCGTCGCGCGCAACCGTGTAAACGTGCTGCCAGCCGTCGCGCTCGCTCATCCACAAAAAGCTTTTATTGCCAGCGAGCCAGCGCATTTTCTGCATAAAAACTTCAACCCAGGCATCGTCTTTTTCGGTCACGATTGTCCGAACGTTTCCGGTTCTCGCATCAGCGAGCATCAATTGCAGCGTGTTTTGCAAACGATTGAGATGCTGCAAAATAATTTCATCGGAATTGTCCGTCCAATCCATCATCGCCACGTAATTCTGGCGCAAATCGCCGGGCGTGTTCATCCAGCGAATCTGCCCGCCGTCAGCGCTGATAACGCCGATGCGAACCGCAGCGTTCGTCGTTCCGGCTTTCGGATACGGAATCTGAGTCAAAACCGGGTAAACATCGAGCGTGTTATTTATCAACACAAAATCTTTGATTCCCGAAGCGTCGAATTGCCAGAAGGCGATTGATTTCCCGTCGGGACTCCAGCGCCAGCAATCGCGCAACCCAAATTCTTCTTCGTTGACCCAATCGGACGTTCCGTTGATCAAAGTCTTCGAGCCGTCTTTTGTAAGCTGCGTAATGCGCCCGTCCGCAACGTTTTCGACGTATAAATTATTTTCCCGCACATAACCGACTCGCGTGGCGTCGGGCGAAAACTTGGCAAACATCAAAGTCGAAGGCGCGGCGTTGCCGCCGAGCTTCGTCAATTTGCCGCTCGGAATATCCAAAACCCAATAATCGCCGCGCGTATTGAGACGCCAGACTTTTTTCGAGTTTGTGTAAACGAGCAGCTTTTGATTGTCGGTAGACCATTCATAGCCGTGCAGCGCGAGCGGCGAAGTCTGACCTTGCGGAATTAATTTGGCGGCGGGAATCAAAATTTCGCGTTTGTTCGTCGCCGCGTCGTAGCTGACCAGATCAACGCCTTTGCCGTCGGGCGTGCGCTCGATTTTTGAATAAGCATCGCCGGATTTCAGCCAGCGAATCTGTCCAATGCCTTGCGGATTAAACTCGGCGGAGTTATAAATCCGGTCAATCGTCAACACCGCCGGATCAGTCGCAGTCGTTTGCGCCGAAACAAAAGCCGGCGCGCAAAGCAAAACCAGCCACAACAGAAGAATTTTGGAACGGTTCATAAATCTTTCGTTAAATTGTTTTCAAGTTTCTTGAATTGAAGAGAACAGAAATGCTCAAATCTTGCGTTATATTACGTAGTAAATTGATTTTGGGTTTTTAAATTTACTTTGCTTAATCAAACAAATTCGGCTTGCTGGCAGATTTTGCTTCGTGGAACTGGCGCGCGTCGGTGCGGCGGCGCGAGATGTGTTCTTCGGTCGTGTCGCGCGTTATGACTTCGTAAAGCACGGCTTGTTTGTCGCCTTTCTTCCGCAATATTCTGCCCAAACGCTGAATATGCTCGCGCGACGAACCCGAACCGGAAAGAATGATCGCCACGGAAGCATCGGGAATATTGACGCCCTCGTTTAAAACTTTTGACGTGACGAGCGATAAAACCTCGCCGCGATTAAATGCTTCGAGCCATTGTTTGCGTTCTTTGACGTTGGTTTCGTGCGTGATGGCGGGAATCAGGAAATCCTGCGAAATGCGATAAACGGCGGCGTTTTCCGCCGTGAAAATCAAAACTTTGTCATGGCGATGACGCACCAGCAAATCTCTTAAAACGCGCATTTTCGCTTCGGTTCCGAGCGCAATTCGCTTTGATTCTCGAAAAGCCTTCATCGCGCGGCGTCCCTGTTCGCTGCGCGCGCTCTGCATTATAAATCGTTTCCAGCCGTCAATTCCGGCGAAAGATAGATTGTTGCGCCGCAAAAATTCGCGGAAAATCTGCCGCTCGTATTCATAAGCCTCGCGTTCTTCGGCAGACAAATCAACCGTCAACTGTTCGACCGTATAATCAGCCAGAAATTCTCCGGCAAATTCCTGCGCTTCTCGCCGGTAAACGATCTCTCCGACAAGCTGATTCAGCCGCTCTTCGCCGCCGTCGGTTCGTTCCGGCGTGGCGGTTAAACCGAGCCGAAACGGAGCGAGACAAAATTCGGCGGCGTAAGCATAACCGCCTTCGCTCGGTAAATGGTGAACTTCGTCGAAAATCACCAGCCCGAATTGATTTCCGATGCGCTCCATATGCCTGAACGCACTGGCGTAAGTCGTCACGGTAATCGCACCGATTTCGTAAAAACCGCCGCCGATCAAACCGATTTCCGCCGGAAAAGTCGAAACGAGCAAATCGTACCACTGATTCATCAAATCCAGCGTCGGCACGACGACGAGCGTTTGCCGTCCGCACAATTCAATCGCCATTTGCGCGACGTGAGTTTTCCCTGCTCCGGTCGGCAAAATTACGCACCCGCATCTTTCCGCCGCGCGCCAAGCCTCGACGGCTTCGCTTTGATACGGGCGCGGCTCGACGTAAAATTTCGCCGCAAAATCAAACTTTAAATATTTTCTGGCTTTGTCCTGAAACTCGATTTTTCGCCGCAGAAAGTCTTTGACTATATGGCGATAAAAAAAGGCAGGCGCGCGGAATTGCCTGATACGCTCGTCCCAAACGAAAAAGCCGGGAACATCAAATTCCCGGCTCGCGCCCTGCAAAACGAGCGTTCCCGATTCAAATTCGAGCGTCAGATTTTCCGTCGTCATTCTTTTCAGAAGATTACAACAAACGCGCCGGTTAAACGAAATGCAGACAATTTACAGCTTAATCTCGCGCGATTCCTCGACGTAAGCGACGCCGCGAATCCGTTCGAGCTTGCCGATATTCCCGCGCTCGACCTCGCCGGAAATCATTCCGAGCGATTTCATCTGCTGCCCGACGCGCATTCCAGCCTGCTCGCATTGTCTGGCAATTTCCGACATTTTATCTGCCGACGAATCTTCAACTTTAACAATAACTTCGACTTTGGACATATTTTTATAAATTTACAGGCAAAACGCCTCTGAAAGATTTGCGGTGAATCGGGCAAGCGCCGTGTGTGCGGAGTGCTTCAAAATGCGCTTTCGTGCCGTAACCGGCGTGTTTGGCGAAACCGTATGCGGGATAAACGGCGTCCAATTCGCGCATTAAATTGTCCCGGTAAACTTTGGCGACGATGGACGCGGCGGCAATCGAAGCTGAAACCGCGTCGCCGCCGATGATGGATTTTTGCGGCAAGCGACAATCGTTTAGCTGAACGGCGTCAATTAAAACAAAATCAGCCGCCGGATTTAATCCCGCAACGGCTGAAATCATCGCTTTTTTGGTTGCTTGCAGAATGTTGATGCGGTCAATTTCGTCGGCTTCAACCTGCGCGATTGAATAGCACAGAGCGTTTTGGCGAATTTCTTCGGCAATCTTTTCGCGCCGTTTAGCCGACAGCTTTTTCGAGTCGTTCAAACCTTCGGGCAAAGGTTTTTCCAAATCGAGCACGACCGCTGCCGCGACTACGCAGCCGGCGAGACAGCCGCGCCCGACTTCATCAACTCCCGCGACGAAGCGAAAGCCTTTTGATTTCGCTTCCGTCTCAAACAGCAAGCCGACCGACATTTATTTATTCGCTTCGGCAGCGGCTTTTCGAGCAGCGTCTCTGGCGCGTGTATCGAGTTCTTTAATGCGCGCTGCTTTTCCGCGCAGGTTACGCAGATAATAAAGCTTGGCGCGACGGACGCGACCTCGGCGAACTACGTCGATGTGGTCAATAATCGTCGCATGAAGCGGGAAAATGCGTTCGACGCCGATGCCGCCCGCGCCGACTTTGCGAACCGTAATAGTTTCGCGGACGCCGCCGTGTTTGCGGGCGATGCAAACGCCTTCAAACGCCTGTAAACGCTCTTTGGTTTCCGATTCCTTGATGCGGACGTGAATGCGAACCGTGTCGCCCGGCTGAAAATCGGGAATGTTGGTTCTTAATTGTGTGTTTTCGACTATATCTAATTTGTTCATTTCTCTGTCTCCAATAAATCCGCCAGCAAATCCGGGCGATTTTTAACTGTTTTTTCTAAAGCCTTTTGCCGCCGCCATTTTTCAATTTCGGCGTGATTGCCATTTAATAAAACTTCCGGCACTCGTCTTCCCTGAAAATCCGCCGGGCGCGTGTAATGCGGGCAATCCAATAAATCGTTTTCAAACGAATCGTTTGCGGCGCTCGTTTCGCTTCCCAAAGCGCCGGGAATCAATCTCGTCAAAGCGTCAACGACGACAATCGCCGCCGGTTCGCCGCCCGATAGCACGTAATCTCCAATCGAGATTTCGTCTGTCACAAGAGCATCATTTACTCTTTCGTCAACGCCTTCGTAACGCCCGCAAATCAAAATCAGGTGATTTGCGTTTTCAACAAATTCGCGCGCCACAGCTTGTTTGAAAACTTTTCCCTGCGGCGTCAGCAAAACGACTCGCGTTCCAGCCGGATAATTTTCGCGCTCGTTTGTGCCGGTCAAACTTTCAATCGCGGCGAAAATCGGTTCGGGCTTCATCACCATTCCGTCGCCGCCGCCAAACGGTCGGTCGTCGGTCATTTTGTGTTTGTTGTGAGCATATTCGCGCAAATCGTGCGCGTTTATCTCGACAATTCCAGCCGCGCGAGCGCGCCGAATGATTCCAAAATCAAAGACCTCGCGGAAAAACTCTGGAAATATTGTCAGAATATCAATCCGCAATTTTTCAAAATTCCAACAAGCCTTCGGGCAAATCAACCCGAATCAGCTTGTTTTCAACGTCTGTTTCAACGCAAATATCGTTGGCAAACGGAATCAAAAAATCTTTTCCGGCGTCTGCGGAACTATCAACAACTAGAATCTCAGTGCCGCCCGTCCGCATTACCTCTCGAACCGTTCCAATTTGCTCGCCTTCAATCGTTTCAACCGCGCAACCGACAAGCTCCCAATCGAAAAACTCGTCTTCTTCCAGCTCGACAGCTTCCGATTCGGGAACGCAAATCTCGGAATTGACGAATTCCTCCGCCGCCTCAATCGAATCAACGCCGACAAACTTTAAAACAACTCTGTCTTTTTGAAACCAATGCTTTTCGAGCTTTAATTCGGCTCTTTCGCCATTTGGTTTAATCGCCAAAACGTTTTCAGTTTCTTCAAAGCGTTCTGGAAAATCGGTCAAAACGTCCGCGACTAATTCGCCGCGAAGCCCGCGCGTTCTGGTCAATTTGGCAATTGCAACGAGTTCTTCGTTCACTCAACCACATCAAGCACAAACCTGCGCCCTTGCTTCTGGCTGACGGCGTGCAAAATCGAACGCAGAGCGCGAATCGTGCGCCCGTCGCGCCCGATCAGTTTGCCCATATCGCCGGAGGCGACGCGCACACTGATTCGAGTCGCGCCGCGATCTTCCGATTCGCCGACTTCGACCGCTTCAGGCTCGCTGACGAGCATTTTGACCAGATTTTCGACCGCTTCTCGCATTAAGCCGTTGCTGTTTCGGTTGTTTCAATAGCGGCAGCCGGATTGTGTTTAATCAAGCTGGCGACTGTTTCGGTCGGCTGCGCGCCGACTGAAATCCAATACTGAATCCGTTCGTGTTTCAGATCAACGGTCGCCGGATTGGTCATCGGATTATAAGTGCCGACGTTTTCCAAATATGCGCCGTCGCGCTTCGAGCGTTTTTCTTTTACCACAATACGGTAAAACGGTTTTTTCTTCGCGCCCATGCGCATCAAGCTGATTCCTAACATATTTTTCTGGTAATAAGTAATAAGTAATAAGTAATAAGTAATAAGCAACTGATTTAACTAATTACTTATTACTTATTACTTATTACCGTTTTT